>NZ_PCMX01000045.1 GCF_002530675.1 Flavobacterium columnare NBRC 100251 = ATCC 23463 | reverse complement strand
TTTGAATTAATATTACAAGCAACAGCTACTGGAAAATTAAATGCCTTTTTTAGCGAAGTAGATTTAGATTTCGAAGCAAAAGCACAATCTGATGGTTATTTTTCATTAGGTTTATCAACAGGTATGGACGATTATAAAGGTCTTTATTTTCAACCAATAGTTAGACATTCTGGTATTAAAATTATTTTAATTGTGTTCGTTAAAGTAAATGGGTTTAAAAGAACTAAAAAAGAAGAATACGTGGTTCTTAAAGAAAGAAAAGCAGAAAGTATTGATAAAAAATTCTATATCAATGATTAAAAAATATTTAATAATTTTTTTGATGATGTCTACACTTACCTGTAGTCAAAAAAAGAATAATGATAATACAAATATTAATAAAACTATGAACAAGTCAGTAAATACAATTATAGATAGCTTTAAAGAAAAACCCTATTACCATATAAAAGTAAAAAGCTCTGGAGTAAATTTTGACATAAGAATTAATGATTTACCTATTTTTAGATTTTTTGGAGAATCAGGAGGAACCAATATAGAGTATCCAATTAACACAGGAATATTAGAAACAGGAGAGCAAATTTTAACAATAAAAATATTACCTATAAAAGGAAAAAAAATGATCGCTCCTGAAAATACTTTCACATTAGAAATAAATAAAAAAAGTGACGCTTGGACGTTTGATAATAAAAGAGAAATTATATTAATAATCCCCAAAATGGAAGTTCCAAAAGAAGGTATCCCCTATTGGGAGTTTAAAACTAAATTTAATGCGGAAGTTCCATATCAATTATCTGGTTGGAAAAACTCAAAAAAATTAGACCAATTACCTAATATAGACAAAACTATAAAAGATGCTTATAATAAAATAAAAGAAGCTATTGAACAAAAAAATAATACAAATTTTGCTCTACTGACTAAAAGAAAAACATTAGAAGAAGCTATTTCTTTATATGAAAAACAGGAGAAAAGTTTGAACGGTTTTCAAGAAGAAAAAGAAACTATATTACCATTTACAAAATGTATAATTAAATTTTATGGAGATGGAAGACTAGTACGATTAGAAGATGAAGATGGAGAGTCTTGTCTAAAAGGCGAAACAAAAGAAAATGGAAAATCTGTAATATACAATTATCCCATTTTGTTTCATATACCACAAAATTCTAATGATTTAGAAATCATTAGATAATAAAAAATAGGTTTAACTACATTAAATCAATCATAAATTAGAGAATTACCTAATGAATTTTTATACTAATACTCCTTTAATAACCTTCAAAATTTTTAATAGAAAATTTAACAAACGGTTTGCTTTAATGGAGCAAGTATGAAACTAAACCTCCTAGCACTAAAAAAACAAGTTAAAAAACTGTCATTTCAGCTACTACATATAACTTCTCTGTCCAAATAAAAAATAAAATACCTTCATTATCAATTCAATGAGGAGAAGTCAAATACAAATCATCAAACATAGATTTCATTCAAAAAGCATACTATCTCAAAAACAAGACAAAAAAATCATACCACTTTCGCCTTATTCACTAGATTTATAATTAAATTTGTGAGCTAATTTTTTTAAAATGAAGAATTTTTTCAAAGTATATTTTTCGGTATTGAGTTTAGCGGTTAGCGCACAAACGCCTAAAATAAATGCCGAAGTAAAAAGACCTAAACTAGTTGTAGGTATAGTTGTAGATCAAATGAAAATGGAATATTTGAATCGTTTTTATAGCGACTTTTCAGAAAATGGATTCAAACGTTTATTACGAGATGGTTTCACCTATCATAATATGCACTATAACTATATGCCTACTTTTACTGGTCCTGGACACGCTTCTATCTACACAGGAACCACACCAGCAATACACGGAATTGTAGGCAATGAATGGTTTAATAAAGCCACAGGGAAAAACCTATACTGTACAGATGATACCGATGTTTCTACAGTAGGCAATGGAACGGAACAAGAAGGTAAGATGTCTCCCAAAATTTTACAAGCCTCAACCATTACAGACGAACTAAAATTAAGTACCAATTTTAAAGGAAAAGTAATTGGCGTAAGCGTTAAAGATCGTGGGGCAATTTTGCCCGCTGGACATTTTGCAGACTGGGCTTTTTGGTTTAGTAAAACTGGAAATTTTATTTCCAGTACATTTTATGGGAAATCATTACCTTCTTGGGTAACCCAATTTAACAATGAAAAAAATTACGAAAAATACGTTAACCAAAATTGGGACTTACTAAAAGATAAAACAGCTTACAATGAAAGTTTACCAGATGACAACCCATACGAAGGAAAACTAAATAAAAAACAGGCTTTCTTTCCTTATTCCCTTTCGGAACTAACAAAACCAGGAGATGTAGGAATTTTAAGAACAACCCCTTTTGGAAATAATTTCTTAGCTGATTTTGCTCAAAAAACAATAGAAAATGAACAATTAGGAAAAGATGAAGACACTGACTTTTTAACCGTTAGTTTTTCTGCTACTGATTATATTGGTCACATGTATGGCCCACGTTCTATTGAATTACAAGATACATATTTACGCTTAGACCAAACATTAGCAAGCTTTTTGCAGTATTTAGATCTTAACGTAGGCAAAGATAACTACTTACTTTTTTTAACAGCAGATCACGCAGGTGCTGAAAACGTTATGCACCTAAAAGACAATCGCTATGATGTAGAAGACACCAACGAAAAGAATATAGAACACGCTATAGCTGAATTTACAAAAACACAATTTGGAGAAAACTTATTAGTACTATACGATTCTTTTAATGTATTCTTAGACAAAGCAAAAATTAAAGAAAAAGGTTTAGAACTTAGCAAAGTTAAAAATGCCGTTAAGGAATTTTTATATACACAAAAACATGTTAAAAGAGTATATGATGAAAATGAAATCATAGCAGGTTCTGTAGCCGATAATTATTTAAACTTTGTATCCAAAGGTTATGACCCAGTTCAAAATGGAGAATTGATCATTGTAGACAAACCCGCTTATATGCAATACCAGACCACAGGAACTTCTCATGGCTCACCTTATAGCTATGATACACACGTACCTTGCTTATTTTATGGTTGGGGAATTAAAAAAGGGGAAAATTTTGACAAAAAAGACATTACTCAAATTGCTCCTACCCTAGCTCTAAAACTAAAAACAACACTACCTAACAGTACAGATGCCATACCGTTAACCGAAATTTTACCCAAATAACATCACAAAGCGTCTTTTAAAAAGACGCTTTTTTTATCTTCGGATCTCCTACTAAACCAATCCGTATAACAAACGCTAAAACTTTCTTATTTTTGTTCCTCCCAACACACCAACTATTCCTAATCATGTCTAAATTACCACACATTACAACCAGCATTTTTGCCACCATGTCTAAACTTGCACATGAAAAAAAGGCCCTTAATCTATCACAAGGATTCCCTAATTTCCCTGAAGACAAACGATTAATTGAAATAAGTCAACGACTCATAAAAGAAAACATCCACCAATATACTCCTATGGCAGGTTTACCTACCTTAATGGAAAAAATTGCAAAACAAACCCAAACTCAATACCACCGATCTGTAGATTCCAACACTGAAATGCTTATTACCGCTGGTGCTACACAAGGCATATACAGCACAATCAACGCGTTAATATCTACAAATGATGAAGCAATCATTTTAGACCCATGTTATGATAGTTATGAACCTTCTGTTCTAGTAGCAGGCGGAAAACCAATCCGTCTTCCTTTAAATCTAGACTATACCCCAGATTTCAACACCATCGAAAGAGCTATCACTCCTAAAACTAAAATGATTATCATCAACAATCCTCATAATCCAACGGGTAGAATTTGGACCGAAAAAGATTTTGAATCGCTAGAAATCATATTAGAAAAACATCCTCGAATCCTTATTTTAGGCGATGAAGTTTACGAATACATTACTTTCAAACAAGCCCATATTTCATTCAACACTCGAAAAAAGTTAATCCATCGCACCATAATTGCTTCATCCTTTGGAAAATCCTTACATGTTACCGGATGGAAAATTGGCTATTTAATAGCCCCTGAGTCAATCATGAATGAAATTAAAAAAATACATCAATTCTTAGTCTTCAGCGTCAACAGTTTTTCCCAATTTGCTATTGCGGAATACCTAGACGTAGTTCATTTTGATGAGGTTTCGAATATGTACCTCAAAAAAAGAGACTTATTTCAAGAATTATTAAAAAACAGCCGTTTTGAACTGATGCCATGCGACGGAACTTATTTTCAAGTTGTAAATTACGAAGCCATTTCAAAAGAAAATGATATAACATTTGCAAAAGAATTAATTGAAAAACAAGGCGTAGCCGCCATTCCTATGTCTGTATTTTACAATAATCACACAGACCGAAAAATGCTTCGTTTTTGTTTTGCCAAAACAGACGAAACATTAATTCAAGCAGCAGAAAAACTTATAAAAATATAACAGAACCAATAAAACAACACATTATTAAATTGGGTATAAATCATTTATTAAATTGTTAACAAAATAGATTTTCAAAACCCATAAATAATTGTATTTTTACGGCTCAAAATTTCGAAAATCAAGATGGGTAAAATCATAGCAATTGCTAATCAAAAAGGTGGTGTGGGTAAAACAACCACTTCTATTAATTTAGCGGCCGCTTTAGGGGCTTTAGAGAAAAAAGTATTACTTATAGATGCTGATCCGCAGGCAAATGCTACCTCTGGATTAGGTATTGATGTGGAGTCAGTAGAACTAGGCACCTACCAAATTTTAGAGCACAGCTGTACGCCTACAGAAGCGTTAATTAACAGTACGGCTCCTAATGTAGATGTAATTCCTGCACATATTGACTTAGTCGCAATTGAAATAGAATTAGTAGACAAAGAAAATCGCGAATATATGCTTAAAGAAGCATTAAAATCGGTTTCTAACAACTACGACTACATCATTATTGATTGTGCTCCTTCTTTAGGTTTGCTAACACTAAATGCACTAACTGCTGCTAACTCAGTAGTAATTCCTATCCAATGTGAATATTTTGCTTTGGAAGGACTAGGTAAATTATTAAACACCATCAAAAGTGTTCAAAAAATTCATAATCCTGATTTAGATATTGAAGGACTTCTACTGACCATGTATGATTCCCGCTTACGTCTATCTAATCAAGTCGTAGAAGAAGTACAAAAACACTTTAACAATATGGTATTTGATACCGTTATTCAACGAAATATCAAATTAAGTGAAGCACCTAGTTTTGGTGAAAGTATTATAAATTATGATGCTACCAGCAAAGGCGCTACAAACTACTTAGATTTAGCATCAGAAATTATCAAAAAGAATAGTTAATCAATTAAGTTTAGGAGGATTATATGGCATTGGCAAAAAAACAAGCAATGGGAAGAGGATTATCGGCTATACTGAAAGATCCAGAAAATGATATCAAATCAGCAACCGATAAAAATGCAGACAAAGTAGTAGGCAATATCCTTGAAGTGGATATTGAATCTATTGAAATTAATCCTTTTCAACCTCGTACTAATTTTAATGAAGAAGCCTTACAAGAACTAGCCACTTCCATTAGAGAGTTAGGGGTTATTCAGCCGATTACCGTTCGAAAAACTGATTTTAACAAATATCAATTAATTTCAGGGGAACGTCGTTTGCGTGCTTCTAAAATTGTAGGATTAAAAACAGTCCCTGCCTATATTCGCTTAGCAGACGATAACGAATCGCTAACAATGGCGTTAGTAGAAAATATTCAACGCCATGATTTAGATCCTATTGAAATTGCACTTTCGTATCAACGTTTGATGGATGAAATCCAACTAACCCAAGAACAAGTAAGTGATCGAGTAGGAAAAAAACGTTCTACCGTTGCTAATTATCTTCGTTTATTAAAACTAGATCCAATTATTCAAACAGGTATCCGTGACGGTTTTATATCCATGGGACACGGTCGTGCCATCATTACCATAGAAGATCATGATGCGCAGGCTTCTATATATCAAAAAATAGTAAGTCAAAACCTTTCCGTTCGCGAAACAGAAGCTTTAGTAAAAGCTTACCATAATGGAGAACTAGACAAACCAACTACCAAAACAGCAGAGGCTGCCTTTGATATAGGCTTAGATGAAAAAAGATCATTCAATGACTACTTCGGAACTAAAGTAGATATTAAAGTAGCGGGTTCTGGAAAAGGAAAAATCACGATTCCTTTTCATTCAGAAGAAGATTTTAACAGAATTTTAAAACTAATAAACTCTTAGTGAAATATTGGATACACATAGTTATTGTTAGCTTTAGTTTAGGTCTTTTTTCTGCAAATGCACAAAATAAGATAAAACTAATAGCTAACGATACTATAACTAAACAAAATACAGACCCTTTACGCCCTGCTAAAGCCGCTTTTTACTCAGCATTGCTCCCTGGGGCTGGACAAGCCTACAACAAAAGCTATTGGAAAATCCCCATTGTATATGCTGCAATAGGAACAGGAGTCTATGCTTATTTCTGGAATCAAAAAAAATATGATAGTTTTCGAACAGAATACATCAAACGATTAGCTAAAGATCCCGATTTAAATCCAGAATATAATCGTTTAACTGACGACAAGTTAATTCAAGGACAACAATTCTATCAAAAAAATAGAGATTTATCCCTGCTCATTACAATTGCTCTTTATGCACTTAACATAATAGATGCCAATGTAGATGCTCATTTACAACAATTTAATGTAAACAACGGATTAACCATTCGCCCTGAAATACAAACTAACGATTTTAATACACAGCACAACATAGGACTTGCGCTAAACTTTAAATTTTAACCAATGAAAATAGCTCTTTTAGGATACGGAAAAATGGGAAAAGTAATTGAAAAAATTGCTTTAGAACGAGGTCACGAAATTATCTTAAAAAAATCAAGTCAAGATCCTTTTGACGGACTTGAAAAAGCAGATGTAGCCATTGACTTTAGTGTTCCAACAAGCGCTGTAACAAATATTACAACTTGCTTTGAAAAAAACATTCCCGTAGTAAGTGGTACAACAGGCTGGTTAGAAGAATACCAAAAAATGGTTGATTTATGCCACCAAAAACAAGGAGCTTTTATTTACGGATCTAATTTTAGCTTAGGAGTTACTATTTTCTTCGAACTAAACTCGTATTTGGCTAAAATGATGGCCAACCTAGAACAATATAAAGTTTCTATGGAAGAAATTCATCATACGCAAAAATTAGACGCTCCGAGCGGTACCGCTATTACATTGGCGGAAGGAATCATACAAAATTCAAAATATGAAAATTGGACCATGAATCCTCCTAACGATACACAAATTCATATAGAAGCCAAAAGAATAGAAAACATACCAGGTACACACCGCATTTTTTATGATAGTACAGTAGATCAAATTGAAATAAAACATACTGCACACAATCGAGAAGGCTTTGCTTTAGGATCTATAGTAGCCGCAGAATGGCTAATAGGTAAAAAAGGAGTGTTTACCATGAAAGACGTACTTTCCTTAAAATAATTCAATTACAACAACAACATTTTAGTCTGAACAAAGTTCTATAATATTATAAATTCTAACATTAAAGATGACAGCAACACAGTGGTTTATTTTTGTCTTGGTCATACAAATAATTCATGGCCTAGGAACTTGGAAACTTTATCAAAAAGCAGGTAGAAAATCATGGGAAGCTTTTATTCCTGTTTATAACGCTATCGTTTTGATGAAAATTATTAATCGTCCAACTTGGTGGACAGCTTTACTTTTTGTACCTGTAATAAACCTAATTATGTTTATTGTTATATGGGTAGAAACCTTAAGAAGTTTTGGACAAAATAAAGAAAAAGACACCCTATTGGCCGTTCTAACACTCGGTTTTTATAGTTATTACGTCAACTATTTTTTAGATGTCGAATACAAAAGAGACCGAAGCTTAGTTCCAACCACAAAATCAGGAGATACCATTGCTTCTCTACTGTATGCTATCGTAGTAGCTACATTAGTACATACTTATATCATGCAACCTTTTAACATACCTACCTCATCATTAGAAAAATCATTATTAGTAGGTGACTTTTTGTTTGTAAGTAAATTTCACTATGGTGCTAGAACCCCCTCTACAGCCATAGCCATGCCAATGGTTCATGATAGTATGATGATCGTAAAAGCAAAATCTTATTTAAGCAAGCCACAATTACCTTCTTTCCGATTCCATGGATTACAAAAAATAAAACACAATGATATTGTTTGTTTTAACTGGCCAGCGGATACTGTCTATCAATTTTTTGATCGTTCAGGAAGACACATAGATAAACCAAAAGACAAACGCTCTAACTACGTAAAACGTTGTGTAGGACTACCTGGTGATAACTTATCTATAAAAGAAGGATATGTGTATATTAATAATAAAAAATTAATTTTACCCGAAAGAGCAAAACCTCAATATTCTTACTATATAACAACAGATGGTAGTGATTTAGCTTCTTATGCAAGTTTACTCATTGAAGAATTAAAAATAACAGATGGTATCTACCCAACTGATAAACCAAACGAGTATTTCTTTGGAGCAGTTACGGATGAAAACATAGCACGTATTAAAAACATACCCATCGTAAAATCCGTTACTAAAAACCTAACACCCGCTCCAAAAGAAATAGATAAATCTATTTTTCCTCACAACCAAAAATGGTCTTTAGACAACTTTGGTCCTATTTATATTCCTGAAGCCAATAAAACAATTGTTTTAAACAAGGAAACACTCCCTTTTTATAAAAGAATTATTACCGTTTATGAAGGCAATACCTTAGAAGAAAAGGGCGGAAAAATATACATTAATGGCAAAGAGTCTTCCAATTATACTTTTCAACAAGATTACTACTGGATGATGGGAGACAACCGTCATCGCTCAGAAGATAGTCGTTACTGGGGATTCGTTCCAATGGATCATGTGGTAGGAAAACCTGTCTTTATCTGGTGGAGTATTGATCCTAACATTCCTTGGAGTAAAGCCATTGATAAAATCCGTTGGGATCGACTATTTTGTACCGTAGGAGGTGACGGACAACCTACCTCCTATTTCAAATATTTCTTAGTTGCACTTGTTGCTTGGTTTGGCTTTGATTGGTACAGAAACAAAAAGAAAAAAGCATAATTTAAATCAATAAATTTATATCAGGTTTCAAATTTCAGGTCTACAAAACTTGAAACTTGAAACCTGTAATTTTTAAACAAATATGAATCTATTAATCCACCCTACTTATTTTCCCTCTATAAGTCATTTTGTGGCTATTGCACAAGCAGAAAAGATTACTTTTGAAATGGATGATAATTTTCAAAAGCAGACTAATAGAAATAGAATGTACATTTATAGTCCTAATGGGATTCAGTTATTAAACATTCCTGTGAAACATTCTAAAGAAACGCATCAAAAAACAAAGGACATTCGATTAGAAACAGCTTTTGACTGGCAAAAACAACATTTCAAATCCCTAGAAGCAGCCTACAGGACCTCTCCTTTTTTTGAATACTATGAGGATGCTATTGCTCCTATATTTACAAAGCAACACGATTTTTTAATGGATTTGAATTATCAAACCATCGAAATCGTTTCTAAATGTTTAGGATTGCATTTTGACTATCATAAAACAGAAGAATACTTTAAGGAAACTACAAATTTTACTGATTTACGATCATTGGCAAACGGCAAAAAAGATTCGACGCTACTTACACCTTACACACAAGTTTTTGAAGAAAAACATGGCTTTATAAACAATTTAAGTATTTTAGATCTCCTTTTTAATGAAGGTCGTTACGCCAAGGACTATTTATTAAATCAAAACGTATTTTAGTATAACGAAAGTCTAGTTAGAATAGGCAAATGATCTGAATTAACAAAATTAGGAAAGTTTTTAAAACTCTTAACACTCATCTTCGGATCTGCAAAAATATAATCAATTCGGGCAGGATAATATTTAAAGTTATAAGTCTGTCCGAATCCTTTCCCTGCTTCTTCAAAAGTATCTTGCATACTTCCTTTTACCGTTCTATACACATACGAAAAAGCACTATTATTCATATCTCCACAAACAACTAAAGGATAGCTACATTCTTTTTTATGTTCTACGAATATTTCAGCCTGTTGTTGTTGTTTTTTAAATGCTTTCCCTATACGTTTAAAAATCATTTCAGATTTAGCTTGACTAAACCCTTGTACTTTTTCTGATATTTCATTTACATCAGGAGAAATCTTGATTGATTCTAAATGCAAATTATAAACTCTTACAATATCTTTTCCTATTTTTATATCCGCAAATATGGCAATATTATTAGATTCTGGAAACACCACCTCTCCTTCGTTAACGATAGGAAATTTTGAAAAAATAGCATTCCCCGTTTTAATTAAATTCCCTTTTGTAAAAATAGCTCGGTATGGATACAACTTAAAATCTACCTTAGCTGATGCAGAAGTGGAATATTCCTGAATAGAAAGAACATCAGGATTGTTATCGTTTATAAATTCTAAAATTTGATCTGCTACATCTTCTCTTGGTATCCATTTAAATAAATTAAACAACCGTACGTTGTAATTCATTATAACAAAATCCTTATCAGAATCTGCTAATTCTTTGGAAGAAAACTTATAAAATTTGTTAACAAAAGTAATTCCTAATAGTAGTATTAGACCTGAAAAAATCATCTGCCTCTTTAATAATAAAAGCCAATACAGAAAGAATAAAGCATTGAGTATTAAAAAAAAGGGTAAAATTAAGGTAAGTACAGATAAAAATGGAAACCATTTAGGTGCTAAAAAAGGCAGTGCATACGCTAAAAAGGTCAACAACGTAAGCAAAAGATTAGCAACAAAAACGATCCTATTAAACCACGTAAGGTTTTTCATTTTATCCTATTTGAAAAATAATTACAAAGAAACAATTTTTTATCAGAATACACTAATTATTTACCTGCTCTAAAAAGAAACTCTTTTTCTTCTTTCGTAAGGCTTTCATAACCTGACTGGCTAATTTTATCCAAAATTTCATCAATTTGTTGTTGTGTTTTATCTTTCTTAATTATTCTGCTTTTTACTTCATTAGCAGGGCTAACATTTTTATAAACGGATTGAAAAGGAGTCCTTTTTTTTCCGCTGAATACATTGACTACTCTATCTAAAACCCAATTCAAGCCTTTACCTAAGTCTAAGCCTTCTTGCACTAATTTTATATAAACAAACCCAAAAAAAGCACCTCCTAAGTGCGAGATATGTCCTCCTGTATTTTTTAGAGGCAATTGTATCAAATCTATTACTAAAAAAGCCAACGCAATTTGCCAAATATAAATATTCCCAAATAAAGCCAATCGAATCTTCATATAAGGTTGATAAGTAGCCGTAGCAAACACTATAGCCATGATAGAAGCTGAAGCTCCAACAAGCAAAACTGTTTTTTTAGTAGACAAAAAAGGGAATAGTAAATAGGTAAAAATATAAATGAATCCCGCAAACAAACCTCCCAAAAGATATACGGACAAAAGTTGCTTTTGTGTAAAATAGGTCGTAAAAATTCGACCTGCAAAATGCAACATTAGCATATTAAATATCAAATGAACGAAGCTACTATGAAAAAAACAGTAACTAATCAGACTCCAAGGCCTACAAAACAACTGTTTAAAATTACTTGACAAAGCCACCCATTGATAAACATCAACTCCCATTCCTCCTATTTTTAATAAATAAACAATAAAAGTTGGGCAAACAAATAATATGATATTCCAAAAAATTAATTTCAAGGTTAAATCACCCATTTTATATTGCTGTTTTAAGTCATATAAAATATTCATATCATATTATTTAGTTCCAGATTATTACTCTTTTTTTTATTAGTTCCAACGCTTATCGTTAAATGAGTTCTTTTTCCAATACCACATCATCAAAAAACCTATTAAAGCTCCACCTACATGTGCAAAATGCGCAATATTTCCACCAAAAATTGAAGATCCTGTGACTCCCGAAAATAAATCTAAACCAACTACTATTGGAACAAAATACTTTGCTTTTATTGGAACTGGGATAAACATCATCATTAATTCAGCATTTGGAAACATAAAAGCAAAAGCTGTTAAGAGTCCATAAATAGCTCCCGAAGCTCCCACTGCCCGTGATAGATAGGTTGAAATAAAAGAAGTTAATTCTTGTTGCGTTAGGATTTCTTCCCAACTTAATTTGTATTTACCTTCTTTTAGTATTTCAAGTATTTCGATTTTTTTTTCACCGTTTTCTAACAATAAATTCAATCCTTCTTGAAAATGAATATAATTTACCCCTGAATGTATTAATCCCGCTCCTATACCACATGAGATATAAAAAAACAAAAATTTCTTAGCGCCCCAAAAATGTTCTAATGCAGTTCCAAAAGAATACAAAGCAAACATATTAAATAGAATATGTGTAAAACTACCGTGCATAAACATATAGGTTAATAATTGCCACGATCGAAAATTTGTATTTTCAAAATAATACAAAGCTAATACACTATCTGATTGTTTTACCAGATAGGCTCCAATAAAACAAATAACATTAATGATTAAAAGCTGTTTAACGGTAGGAGTAATTTGTATCATATACTAAACTTTTTGTCTATATCTTCCACACTCAGTGTAATAAAGGTAGGGCGATTAAATGGTGAAACCGATTGCTCTTTACATGCAAAAAGGTTATTAACTATATTCTCTTGTTCTAATTCGGTTAAAAAAGTTCCTGTTTTAACAGCTAAACTTCTTGCCATAGATTTAGCCATGCTATCCATTTGACTAAAACTACTATCGGGTATTTCTTCTTGCAAATCTGCTATTAACTGTTCTAAAACCCTAGCTACTTCACTTTCTAACATCGTAACAGGAATTCCTGATATTACAACTGAGCCCGAAGCAGCTGATTCAAAAATAAATCCAGCATTTTCTAACGAAGCCTTTAATTCTAAAAACAATGCCATTTCTATTCCTGAAAAATACAAGGTCAATGGAAACAACAACTGTTGACTATTTGCTTGTTGAACCGTTATATTCTTTAACAATTGCTCATATAAAATACGTTGATGAGCTCGTTGTTGATCTACAATCAACATTCCTGATTTTATAGGACTTATTATATATTTTTTTTGTAACTGATAGGTTATAGATTTTGCTTTTTCTATTTCTGTATCATTAAATAAAGATCCTGTAACTGATTCTGATTCAAAATGTATTTCTTCGGGTTCAAATGCGTCTTTTAGTCCTACATAAAGGCTTTCCCAACTTTGGCTTTCTTTTTTAGGTTGATAATTCAAACTACTACCACTTGAAAAAGAACCCAAACCTGTAGATTCCTTTTTAGGAGCTGGTGCCTCTTCTGCAAAAGGATTAAAAGTTGCATCTACCTGTATGGTAGGCATTTCTGCGTCTTTTCCAACATAACTATAAGGTGTATCAAGGTTTGCATCGCGATCAAAATCTAAAATAGGAGCTACATTAAACTGTCCCAAACTATGTTTTACAGCCGAACGGATAATAGCATACAAAGCTTGTTCATCATCAAACTTTATTTCTGTTTTAGTTGGGTGAATGTTAATATCAATGGTATGAGGAGGAACATCTAAATAAAGAAAATAACTGGGTTGCATCCCTTCTTTCAACAAACCTTCGTAAGCAGCCATAATAGCATGATGCAAATAACCACTTTTAATAAAACGATCATTTACAAAAAAAAACTGTTCTCCTCTATTTTTTTTAGCAAATTCAGGTTTTCCTATAAAGCCTTTCAACCTTACAATTTCAGTATCTTCGGTTACAGGCACTAACTTTTCATTGGTTTTACCAGCAAAGATATTAACAATGCGTTGGCGCAAATTAGATTGAGGCAAATTAAACACTTCACTTCCGTTATGATAAAACGTAAAATGTATATTTTCGTGCGCTAAAGCTACCCTTTGAAAATCATCTATTATATGACGCAATTCAACGGTATCTGATTTTAAAAAGTTTCTACGAGCTGGTATGTTAAAAAACAAATTTTTAATAGCAAAAGAGGTCCCTTTAGGCAACACGGATGGCTCTTGAGAAACAAACTTACTCCCTTCTATAATTAAATGCGTTCCTAGTTCCTCTTGATCTTGTTTCGTCTTGAGTTCTACATGTGCTATTGCGGCTATAGAAGCTAAAGCTTCTCCTCGAAAACCTTTTGTATGTAAATCAAACAAATCCTCTGCTTTTCTAATTTTTGACGTAGCATGACGTTCAAAACAAAGACGTGCATCTGTTACACTCATTCCCTTACCATTATCAATAACTTGTATGAGTGTTTTACCCGCATCTTTACAAATAAGCTTAATATCAGTTGATCCCGCATCAATTGCGTTTTCCACCAATTCTTTGACTACCGAAGCAGGTCTTTGTACTACCTCTCCAGCCGCTATTTGGTTAGCTACATGATCGGGTAGTAATTGTATTATACTTGACATTAAATGAGTTACTAAATTAATTTCCTAAATGGATTGAAAAACAAATTTAAAGAAAAGGAATGGGTTTTTACCTTCAAGCTTTTTAATTTTTTAACAAAAAAACCATTCTATTACGTTGTAATTAGAATGGCCTGTAGTTCTTATTTTTTTCTTAAGTCCTTTATTTAAAATAAAATTCCCTTTAGACTAAAACTGATTTCTTAAATCCACCATTTTTATAGCTGCTATTGCGGCTTCTGTACCTTTATTACCATGAGCTCCTCCACTCCTAGCAATAGATTGTTCTTCTGTATTATCTGTTAAAACACAAAAAATAGTAGGAATATCGTATATCACATTCATATCCTTAATCCCTTGTGTTACACCTTCACATACAAATTCAAAGTGCATGGTCTCGCCTTTAATAACACAACCAATTACAATAACTGCATCTAAGTCTAGATTTTTGTGCATTTGACTTGCTCCGTAAATCAGTTCAAAACTACCTGGAACATTCCAACGAATGATGTTTTCAGGCAAAACACCACAGTCCAACAGAGCTGCTTCTGCTCCTTTGAAAAGACCTTCGGTAATTTTGTCATTCCATTCGGAAACAACAATCCCAAATCGAAACTCTTTCGCATTTGGGATTGTATTTTTATCGTACTCTGACAGGTTTTTATTTGCTGTAGCCATATTAAGTTTACTCTATATCCGTTTACTGCATTGCGTCTTGTATACCGATTACAGTACTGTTGACTAGTTTATTGTACCATTCCAATTAAAGCATCAATGTTTTGAGCTTCTGGAGTGTCTTCGTACTTTTCTTTAATTTCACTAAAATATTTCAAAGCATCTGCTTTATTTCCTTTAGCAAAAGCCAACTGTCCTGCTTTTAATAAAAAACGTGGCGTTGTTAATTCGTTTACATTACTTTCAGCTGCCTTTACATAATACTCTAAAGCTTCGTCTGTTTTGTTTAACTCTGCATTTGCATCACCTATAGCACCCAAAGCTAAAGCGTTCGTATAAGCATCATCTGATTTATAATCACTCAAATACTCTATTGCTTTATCAAATTGTTTTGTATGCAAATAAGCCATTCCTGCATAATAGTTAGCTAAATTCCCTGCGTCTGTACCACTGTGATTTTTAGCAATATCAATGAAGCCTTGTTTTCCTTCACCTCCATTTAGCGCTAACTTAAATAAAGAATCATTTGCTTGTGGCGCATCAACCGCTTGTTGAAAATATTTTTGAGCTTGGTACATATCGCTTGCCGCTTCGTTTTCAGCTGGAGTTGACACAAATTTGTTATACATCAAATAGCCCACTACAACCAAAGCTACCCCTCCTAAAACAGATAAAATAATATTTTGGTTTTTTGCAACAAACTCTTCAGTTTTACTTGCTGTTTCATCTAGGGTATTAAAAACGCTAGCAGTTGTACTTTCACTCTCTTCAACCGCAATGGTCTGCTCTAAATCAGCTACGTTTTCAAGAACATCTTCTTCTGTTTTCTCAACTTGTGGTTTTGGAGCTTTATATCCTCTTTTATTATAAGTTGCCATTATAATTTTAAATTAGTGAGGTGCAAAAATAAAATTTTTATTGAAAAACAAAATAAGTTTTCATTTTATTTTTAATAATTTGCAAGCGTTTTTTAATCCCTATCACAAAAAAATCACAATCCTTCGATATATGCATCTAAAAAAAATTTCTTTATTTAACTTTAAAAATTTTGAAGAGGCAAATTTCGATTTTGAACATAAAATCAATTGTTTTGTCGGAAAAAACGGAATTGGTAAAACCAACGTACTGGATGCTATTTACCATTTGGCTTTTGGTAAAAGTTATTTTAACACTTTGGCTGTACAAAACATTAAACACGGAACTGATTTTTTTGTAATAGATGGAGAGTTCATCAAACAAAATCGTCCTGAAAATATTGTTTGTAGCTTAAAAAAAGGGCAAAAAAAAATATTAAAACGCAACGGAAAACTTTATGAAAAATTTTCTGACCATTTAGGTTTGATTCCACTAGTTATCATCTCGCCAACAGACGCTGACTTGATTCGAGAAGGAAGTGACGTTCGAAGAAAATTTATAGACACCGTTATTTCTCAATTAGACAATCATTACTTACATCAACTAATTCAGTATCAAAAAGTATTAACGCAGCGAAATGCTTTACTCAAATATTTTGCCCTAAATCGTATTTTCGAGCAAGATACCCTAGAAATATATAATGATCAATTAGCTAATTTGGGTACTGAAATATTTAAAAAAAGAAAACAATTCTTAACTGAATTCATCCCTATCTTTGATCATTATTACAAACTCATTTCAAATTCTGCTGAAAATGTATATCTAACGTATGAAAGTCAGCTAACACAAACCCCTTTAAACCAACTCTTAGTAGAAAACACACACAAAGATAGAACCTTACAATACACTAGTGTTGGGATTCATAAAGATGATTTGGCCTTTTTAATAGAAGGACATCCTATAAAAAAATTTGGTTCCCAAGGACAACAAAAATCCTATTTGATAGCCTTAAAACTAGCTCAATTTGAATTTGTAAAAAAACAAAGCGGAGAAAAACCGATTCTTTTATTTGATGATATTTTTGATAAATTAGATGAAGATCGCGTTAGCCAAATTGTTTCAATGGTAAACAATGAGGAGTTTGGACAACTTTTTATTTCAGACACTCATCCTGATCGTACTGAAAATATTGTCAAGCAAACCCATCAACTTTATAAGATTTTTAACATATAATTTTTTTAACTTAGCTTAAAATTAATAAAAATGAAAAACTTCCTATTCAGTACTTTTTGTGCTACCCTAATTTTCTTTACGAGTTGCAAAGGACAAAATAATTCTATAACCGATCATTTAGAACCCAAAGCATTTGCTGAAAAAATAACGAATGCTGATGTGTATATACTCGACGTAAGAAGCCCTCAAGAATATACTTCTCAACATTTAGACAAAGCAATTAACATAGATTATAACGCTGCTGATTTTGAAAGTAAATTATCCCAACTAGACAAAAAAAAACCTGTTTATTTGTATTGTTTAAGTGGAGGAAGAAGCACAAAAGCAATGGCAAAAATGAGTACTATGGGTTTTAAAGAAATTCATAATATGACGGGAGGTATTATGAAATGGAATGCTGAAGGATTATCTAAGCCTGCCTCAACTTCAGGAATGACTCTCCTTGAATTTCAAAAATTAGTACAATCCGATAAAAAGGTATTGATTGATTTTTACGCTGAATGGTGTGGGCCTTGTAAAAAAATGGCTCCTTATCTTGAAAAAATGAAGGAGGAAATGAAAGGCAAAATAACAATTATAAAAATAGATGCCGACAAAAACCAACAATTAGCACAAGATTTACAAATAGAAGGCTTACCTACTTTAATCTTTTACCAAGAAGGCAAAGAAGTTTGGAAAAATTTAGGTTTTATGAAAGAAGAAGAACTAAAAAAGAAATTATAACATTCTTTAAAAAAAGGAAAAAAATTAGAAACAGGCATAAAGATTTCACTCTTTGTGCCTTTCCTTTTTCAACTCCGATTATACATTAAAAATAAACCCAGATTACGTATTAGACTTCGTTGTAAAATATAAAAATACAATAAAAATGAGTGCTCACGGACTTTTTGAAATTTTAGAATATATTAATATTTCAAAAAGGAGTAAGTGCTTATTTTTGAAGTAGTTTTAGGTTGGAATAGATTTTTAAAGCGTAATTTGGGATAAAGTAGTTTTGAATCTAAAAAGGATTTTTTTTTCTCCTCAATGCAAAACTACAGCTGTGGTAAAAAAATTCCGTATCTTCTTTTATTTACCCTTTTCACCTTCATCATAAAGACTAAGACACAATCTGGGTTAACCTTTTTGTCCTATTTTTTCACACATCCAATAGAGCCTTTTTTTAAGGTTAAAAAAATAAAAATAACTCCGTATCTTTACATCAACATACAACCTAAAGAATAATGTTTACAAAAGAAGCCATCAATTTCTTAGACGATTTAAAAGCTAATAATAACACTGAATGGATGCGTGCTAACAAAAAACGTTATGAAGCATACAAAAAAGATTATCATAATTTGATCTATACTATTCTAGAAGAAATCAAACCTTTAGATCCTTCTTTAGAACCCCTAGAAGTAAAAAATTGCACTTTTAGAATCAACCGTGACATTCGTTTTTCTAAAGACAAATCGCCTTATAAAACCAATATGGGTATTTGGATGTCTACTAACAAATTAAGGAAGAACAGCCCCGGCTATTATATTCATTTCGAAAAAGACAAATGCTTTATAGCAGGAGGTGTATGGTGTCCTGAAACAAACGAATTAAAAAAAATACGTCGTGAAATAGCTTTCTTTTACGAAGATCTAGATGAAATCGTAAACAATACCCTTTTTAAAAAAGAATTTGGAACTATAGACAAAGAAGAAGGTCAGGTTTTAAAATCAGCTCCAAAAGGATATGATATTAATCATCCCGCAATAGAATTCTTAAAACTTAAAAGCTTCACCATTTCACAACCTATTGATGAAAAATGGTTTACAACCAAGGATTTCGCAAAAAAAATAGCCTCTAAACTGATTCTTATAAAACCATTTAATGAATTTTTAAATAGAGCATTAGAAACCGAAGAATAAAAAGCACAGTTCAATCTTTTTTCTTTATGTTCTTTGTAAAATCTTTGCGTACTTTGCAAACAAATAAATTAAACCAATGAATATCCAACATAACTACTCTCTTAAAAACTACAACACCTTTGGTATTGAAGCTAAAGCAACTGAATTTATTGCTATAAAAAGCATAACTGAGTTAAAAGAAGTTTTAGAAAAAAACAAAAACAAAGAAAAGTTTATACTAGGAGGCGGAAGCAATATGTTATTAACAAAAGACCTAAATGCTTTAGTTATTCACATAGATCTAAAAGGAAAACAAGTTATAAAAGAAGACGAAAATTATGTTTGGGTAGAAGCACAAGCAGGTGAAAACTGGCACGAATTTGTTTTATGGAATATAGAACACAATTATGGAGGCCTCGAAAATATGTCTTTAATTCCAGGAAATGTAGGCACTACCCCCGTTCAAAACATAGGTGCTTATGGCGCTGAAATTAAAGACACTTTTATATCATGCGAAGCTATTAACATTCTTACCCAAGAAACAAAAACTTTTACAAACGAAGTATGTAAATTTGGCTACAGAGAAAGTATTTTCAAACAAGAAGCCAAAAACCAATACATTATTACTTCCGTTATTTTTAAACTAACCAAACAAAACCATAAAATCAATACAGGTTACGGCGATATTCTAA
Source organism: Flavobacterium columnare NBRC 100251 = ATCC 23463 (assembly GCF_002530675.1). Lineage (GTDB taxonomy): Bacteria > Bacteroidota > Bacteroidia > Flavobacteriales > Flavobacteriaceae > Flavobacterium > Flavobacterium columnare. The sequence continues at coordinate 2,600 of NZ_PCMX01000045.1, read as the reverse complement.
AAGAATTAGAAAACAAAAACATTACCTCTCCAACTATAAAAGATGTAAGCAATGCTGTAATTACTATTCGTAAAAGTAAATTACCCGATCCGAAAGAATTAGGAAATAGTGGTAGCTTCTTTAAAAACCCAATTATTTCAAGAGAACAATTTAACAAAGCCAAAACGGCACATCCTGAAATAAAACATTACGATGTTTCCGAAAACGAAGTAAAAATTCCAGCAGGCTGGATGATTGAACAAGCAGGTCTAAAAGGACATCGTGTGGGAGATGCTGGTGTACACACAAAACAAGCTTTAGTATTGGTAAATTATGGAAATGCTACAGGACAAGACATCTTAAACCTCTCTCAATTCGTTCAAAAAACAGTTTGGGATAAGTTTGGAATTGCTATTGAAGCAGAAGTTAATATCATTTAAATCATTCCTAATAGTTTTACAGAAAAGAGTTCTAAATAGTTACAAATCCAGCTTTTTTGTAACTATTAAACCTATTTTATCAAAAAATACAAGACTCGAGGGACTAAAAAGAACTTCCATTATTCATAAGCCTATTAAAAATCAAACTAAATTATACCCTATTTTAAATTTTAAACAATTCATACCACACAAGAAAAAAGAAGACACGTAATACATATTGAATTTTTAAACAAAGAATTAGATAACAGAGTAAATATTATAAATTCCAACAACCACATTAAAAAACCTCTCATCCTCTTTTTCCATTAAAGGTGCATTTATCCTTTTTAAAAAAGATAAAATCAACAACTATTAAACCCTGCAACAAACACCAAAAAACAAGAAATTTTTAATCTATAATTGATTCTTGTTATTTGGCATTTGAATTTTAAACCGCTACCTTTGCACATCATTTTTTGAAAGAATATATGGAGCTATTTTTACTCATTTTATTTTATTTTTTCCTTACCGTAGTAGTCATTCAAATAATCTATTACTTATTTGTTTTTGGCAAATTTTCTTTTACAAAACCACAAGAAAGCAAGGAAAAACACATTTCTGTTTCAGTTATAGTATGCGCAAAAAATGAAGAAGAAAACCTGACCAAACTAATTCCCCTGTTAGCAAAACAAAACTATCCTAACTATGAAATTGTCATCATTGATGATGCTTCCTATGATAACACCCGCTTTTTAGTAGAAGATCTACAAAAAGAAATCCCAAACTTAAAATTAGTAAAAGTAGAAAACAACGAAGCTTTTTGGGGAAACAAAAAATTTGCCCTTACTTTAGGTATCAAAGCCGCTTCTAAAGAATACTTACTTTTTACAGATGCGGACTGTTTTCCTAATTCAGAAAACTGGATAAAAGAAATGAGTTCTCATTTCACTATGCACAAAACAATTGTTTTAGGATATGGCGCTTATGAAAAAAAGCCCGGTTTTTTGAACAAACTAATCCGATTTGAAACTTTATTAACCGCTACACAATATTTTTCTTGGGCAAAATTAGGAAAACCCTATATGGGCGTAGGAAGAAATTTAGCCTACAAAAGAGAAGAATTTTTCAGAACAAACGGTTTTATTAACCATATAAAAGTACGCTCAGGCGATGACGACTTATTCATTAATGAAGCAGCTAACAACTCAAATACCACTATTTGTTTTTCAACTGACAGCTTTACTTATTCTGTTCCTAAACAAACCTTTGGAGAATGGTTTACTCAAAAAAGACGCCATGCTTCAACCGCTAAATTATACAAAGCTTTTGACAAAAATCAATTGGCACTATTCTATCTAAGTCAATTTTTCTTTTTCACTACACCTATCACCTTATTAGCTATGCAATACCAGTGGATTATTGTATTAAGCGCTATAGCAGTACGCTACTTAAGCAGCTGGATTTCACTAGGCTTTTCCGCTGGTAAACTAGAAGAAAAAGATGTTATATACTGGTATCCTATTCTTGAAATTATTTTAATTTTCACACAACTAAACGTGTTTATCAGAAACCTCATTTCAAAACCTGTTACTTGGAAATAAAAAAACACATAGAAAAAGCCATAAAAGGAGATCAAGTAGCCTTTACATATTTATTAGATAAATACTGGAATGAGGTCTATGCCTTTATGTTACAACGCACCGAAAATGAAACCGATGCGGAAGACATTACCATAGAAACTTTCTCAAAAGCATTTGACAAAATAAACAGCTACAATTCTGAATTTCAATTCAATACATGGCTCATTGCAATAGCCAAAAACGTACATATTGATTTATTAAGAAAAAAGAAATCCTCCCTATTTATAGACATTACTGATGAAGAAGATCACATTGCTTATGCCATAGCAGACAACTCACCTTCAGCGGAAGACCAACTTATTACCGAACAAAATCTGAATCGTTTACTTCAATTTATCAAGCAACTAAAACCCGCTTATCAAGAAGTTATTCAGATGCGTTATTTCCAGGAAATGACTTATCAGGAAATTGCTGACGACCTGAACGAACCATTAAATAACGTAAAAATTAAGATTCTTCGTGCTAAAAAACTATTAGCAGATATTATCAAAGAAGCATAATTAAAAATATTTTGTTACTTTTTTCCAGACTATACATTATACCATTTAAACTTAAAATATAC
>NZ_PCMX01000044.1:4690-11615 GCF_002530675.1 Flavobacterium columnare NBRC 100251 = ATCC 23463 | reverse complement strand
TCTTACTAGTTTTTTTATCCTTTATGATAAAATTAAAAAACTAGAAAATATTATTCATTCTGGAAATTTTCATCATAATCCAATTTCTTTTCATCAAATATACTCAGGAGAAATAAATTGGAGTAATTCAGTCGTTCCAAGCAAAGAGGACTATTATGATGATGGAATAAATTTAAAAGATGTAATGAGAGATTATTCTTGGAGCAGTTGGTCATCCAATCGTTTTGAAAACCCTCATTTTGAATTTTTAAACGAAGAACTTTCTAATTTGTTAAATTTGGATTTTAACCCTAATGACTTATGTTTCTACAATAAGAAAAATGAGCAAGTAACTAAAATTATTTGGACAGAAAATTCAAAACTCTATTATGCTAAAAAAGAAATAATTGAAGAACTTTCTAATCAATTAAAAATGGAATTTGTTTGGAATCAATTTATATCTAAATATGGAGAGTTTGGAAAGTATAAGGATAATCTATTGAATCCCTCATATAAAGATTTAAGTAAAATAATACGATACAATGATATTATTTAAAAACAAAAAACATACACATTTTACAGTTAGTTTTAGACAAAGAAAAACATAAAAAAATAATGTTTTCTTTATTAAGACTATAATCAATACGAAAACAACATATAAAAAAACACTAAAATTAAAAAATTAACACTTAAATCTGATACTTTCGGATAAATAGGACTTTCAAATTATAAAAAATGCCCCAATCGGGGCATTTCAATTTCTATAAATTAATTACTCTTACATATTACGGCGGTATTGCCCACCCACTTCAAACAATGCACTAGTAATTTGTCCTAACGAACACACCTTAGCGGCATCCATTAGTTTTTCAAAGATGTTGTGGTTTTGGATCGCGGCTTCTTGAATGATTGGGATTTGTCCTTCTACTTCTTTGGCTTTGGCATTGTGTAGGTTTTCTAGGGTTTTGATCTGGAATTGTTTTTCTTCTTCCGTCGCACGAATGACTTCCGCAGGCACTACCGTTGGTGATCCTTTAGAACTTAAGAAGGTATTTACCCCAATGATAGGGAATTCACCTGTATGCTTCAAGGTTTCGTAATACAAGGATTCTTCTTGAATTTTAGAACGTTGGTACATTGTTTCCATTGCCCCTAGTACGCCACCTCTTTCGGTGATACGGTCGAACTCGGCTAGTACGGCTTCTTCCACTAAATCGGTTAACTCTTCAATGATAAACGAACCTTGGATAGGGTTTTCGTTTTTCGCTAATCCTAATTCTTTATTAATAATCAACTGGATTGCCATGGCACGACGAACGGATTCTTCTGTTGGTGTGGTAATCGCTTCGTCATACGCATTAGTATGCAACGAGTTACAGTTATCATAAATCGCATACAAGGCTTGTAAAGTCGTACGGATATCGTTAAAATCAATTTCTTGTGCGTGTAACGAACGTCCAGATGTTTGGATATGGTACTTCAACATTTGTGCTCTTTCGTTGGCACCGTATTTATTCTTTAAGGCTTTTGCCCAAATTTTACGCGCTACACGTCCTATTACCGCATATTCTGGGTCAATACCATTAGAGAAGAAGAACGATAAGTTAGGACCAAAGTCGTTGATGTTCATTCCTCGGCTTAGGTAATATTCTACATACGTAAATCCGTTGGCAAGTGTAAATGCCAACTGCGTAATAGGATTGGCACCAGCCTCGGCAATATGATACCCTGAAATAGAAACCGAGTAGAAATTACGAACGTTTTGTTGGATAAAATACTCTTGTACGTCACCCATTAAGCGTAAGGCAAACTCGGTTGAGAATATACAGGTATTTTGCGCTTGGTCTTCTTTTAAAATATCGGCTTGAACGGTACCACGCACTTGCGCTAAGGTTTTTACTTTAATCTCTTGGTACACATCAGCAGGTAACACTTGGTCGCCTGTTAGTCCTAAAAGCATCAACCCTAATCCGTCGTTACCTTCTGGTAATTCGCCGTTGTATCTCGGTCTTTCTAAACCTTTACTATCGTATAGTTCCTTCTTCTTTTTCTCTACTTCTGCTTCTAGACCATTTTCTTTGATGTATTTTTCACAGTTTTGGTCAATGGCTGCATTCATAAAGAACCCTAACAACATAGGCGCTGGTCCGTTTATCGTCATCGACACCGAAGTGGCAGGATGACTTAAATCGAAACCGGAGTATAATTTTTTTGCATCGTCTAAACAACAAATAGACACCCCTGCATTACCAATTTTACCGTAAATATCAGGTCGGTGGTCTGGATCATTCCCATATAAAGTAACCGAGTCAAACGCTGTAGATAAACGCTTAGCTGGCATTCCTAAGGATACATAATGGAAACGGCGGTTGGTTCTTTCTGGACCTCCTTCACCCGCGAACATACGTGTAGGATCTTCACCCTCACGCTTAAATGGATATAATCCAGACGCAAATGGGAATTCTCCTGGTACGTTTTCTTGTAAGTTCCATTTTAAGATATCGCCCCAAGCTTGGTATTTGGGAAGGGCTACTTTTGGAATTTGAGTATGTGATAAGGATTCTGTGTGTGTTTGAATCTTAATTTCTTTATCACGTACTTTAAAAGAATATATTGGATTTTTATATTTATTTACTTTTTCATCCCACGTTTGAATAATTTCCCAGTTGTACGGGTCTAAATTCATTTTTACGCGGTCGAATTCTTTGATTAATAAGCCTAAGAAATCTTTGTTGCTTTCATTTATTTTTAAAGAAGATTCAATGATTCCTGCTTTATCAATTTGTGGCAGATTGCCATTCACCGACTCAATAGTTTTGAAAATACCGTATAACTTTTGTGCTACTTCCACTTGCGATAAAGCCGTTTCGTCATATTTACGATTATTCTCAGCAATTTCAGATAAATAACGTGTTCTATGTGGCGGAATTACGAAGATTTTCTCGCTCATTTCACGAGTAATTTCAAAAGTCGATTTTAGGTCGGCTCCTGTTTTTTCCATAATTTTATCCATAATCGACTTATACAAGGTATTCATCCCTGGATCATTAAATTGCGAAGCAATCGTACCAAAAACGGGCATTTTATCAGGATCTACCTCCCATAAATTATGATTGCGTTGGTATTGCTTTTTCACATCGCGAATCGCATCAAGCGCCCCACGTTTGTCAAATTTATTCAGCGCCACTAAATCGGCGAAATCTAACATATCGATTTTCTCCAACTGGGTAGCCGCACCAAACTCAGGCGTCATAACATATAACGATACATCAGAGTGTTCTAAAATTTCGGTATCCGACTGACCAATTCCTGAAGTTTCCAGAATAATCAAATCGTATTTAGCCGCTTTCAATACTTGAATGGCTTCGGCTACATATTTAGACAAAGCCAAATTCGATTGACGCGTCGCTAACGAACGCATATACACACGCGGGTTATTGATCGCATTCATACGAATTCTATCTCCAAGTAAAGCACCACCTGTTTTACGTTTGGACGGATCGACAGAAATTAAACCAATGGTTTTTTCTGGAAAATCGATTAAAAAACGACGCACTAATTCATCTACTAACGAAGACTTACCTGCCCCACCTGTACCTGTAATACCTAATACAGGAATGTTTGTGGTTTCGTTTTGCGTATGGATTTTATCTAGAGTTTCTTTTGCTATTTCAGGGAAATTCTCCGCCGAAGAAATCACACGAGCAATTGCCGTTGGATTTTTTTCTTCAAGATGATTGATTTCTCCATTAAGTTTATCGCCCACAGGGAAATCCGCTTTTTGCACCAAGTCGTTGATCATTCCTTGTAATCCTAAAGCTCTTCCGTCATCTGGAGAATAAATTTTCGTGATTCCGTAAGCGTGTAATTCTTCAATTTCAGAAGGAAGGATTACTCCACCACCGCCACCAAAAATTTTGATATGACCTGCTCCTTTTTCGTTTAGCAAATCATACATATATTTAAAATATTCGTTATGACCCCCTTGGTACGAAGTCATCGCAATAGCATTGGCATCTTCTTGAATAGCTGTATTTACTACTTCTTCTACACTACGATCGTGGCCTAAGTGAATCACTTCAACACCTGTTGCTTGGATAATTCGACGCATGATATTGATGGCTGCATCATGACCATCAAATAGCGATGCTGCTGTTACAATTCTAACTTTATTTTTAGGTTGATAAGGTTGTACTTGTTCCATTTTGATTTTTAGTTATCGGGTGCAATTTACTGATTTTAGGGTAAAAAAGAGATGAAAAAAGGGAAAGCAAATAAAAAAATATTTTAGGCACATAATTTGCGTATTTTTGAAAAACATAATTAGAAAAATGAAAAGAATATTTATCCTAGCTTTTTTGATTCCTAGTATGAGTCAAGCTCAATTAAAAGACTTTATAAAAAAAACAACGGAATCCGTAATGACTAATACCACTAAGAAAAATGTTTTGGACATTTCAGGAGGTTTAAAAGAAGCGTTAAACAAAGGGGTTACCAATCAAGTTTCTAAACTTACTGCAATGGATGGTTTTTATGGTAATGAATTGGTTAAAATTGTACTTCCTGATGAACTTCAAAAAGTAGATAGCATGTTACGAAAGATGGGCATGGGAAATTTGGCTGACGATGGAATAAAAGCATTGAATAGAGCAGCCGAAGATGCTGTTAAGGAATCTACACCCATTTTTGTGAATGCTATTAAAAATATTACGATAACGGATGCTAAAAATATCTTATTAGGGCAAGAAGATGCTGCTACTCAGTTTCTACAAACAGGAACTCGCAAGCCTCTTTATCTAAAATTTAATCCTGTTGTACAAAAATCAATCGGAAAGGTAGGAGCGGATGCTGTATGGAAAACAATTATAGATAGATATAATATGATTCCTTTTGTTTCTAAAGTTAATCCTGATATAACAGATTATGTAACGAATAAAGCACTTGATGGTGTTTTTAAAATGATAGCAGTAGAGGAGAAGGATATTCGAACTAATTTTGATTCTCGTACGAGTGATTTATTGAAAAAGGTTTTTGCTTTACAGGATAAAAAATAAGAAAAAGATGAAAAAACAGGTTTAAACATAGTTATTTAAATTTATAAAAAAGAGGGTGTCCTAAAAGATCTCAATCTTGTTTGTTTTAATCAAAGGAAGACTCAAATGAACTAAAAAAATGAAAAAATAGAGTACTGATAATGTGATTTCTCTTGTTTTTAGAAGTAAGAAGCTAAACATTAAGTTACTGCTTTTTAGACACCCACTTTTTGAATTAATGATTTTACAAGCTTGTTGATTAGATATAGAATTTGTTTTTAGGAAACATTAAAAATCTTCTTATAATTAAAATTTTCATTTTTTAAGATTTTTTTTAATTTTGTACATGCAACACAATGTACTTATTTTAGATTTCGGGTCGCAATACACACAGCTTATTGCACGCCGCGTTCGCGAGTTAAATATTTTCTGCGAAATTTTTCCTTTTAATCATGTTCCTTCAGACTTAAGCAGTTACAAGGCTGTTATTTTATCAGGGAGTCCTTTTTCAGTTCGTGCTGAAGATGCGCCTCATCCCGATTTATCTCAAATTAGAGGTAAAATGCCTTTATTAGCAGTTTGTTATGGAGCGCAATATCTAGCTCATTTTCATGGAGGCGAAGTAGCTCCTTCTAATATTAGAGAGTATGGTAGAGCCAATTTGTCATTTATCAAAGACGATGAGACTTTTTTTGAAGACGTAAATATCAATAGTCAGGTATGGATGAGTCATAGTGATACCATCAAACAGTTACCAACAAATGGGGTTCGTTTAGCTTCTACTAAAGATGTTGAAAATGCTGCTTATCGTATTGAAGGAGAAACTACTTATGCTATTCAATTTCATCCAGAAGTTTACCATAGTGAAGATGGGAAACAAATGCTTGAAAATTTTTTAGTAAAAATAGCGCAAGTTCCTCAAAGTTTTACACCTAATTCATTTGTTGAAGATATAGTAGCTGAAATGAAAGCTAAAATCAATAATGATAAGGTAGTATTAGGGTTATCAGGAGGTGTAGATTCTACTGTAGCAGCTGTTTTGTTAAACCAAGCTATAGGAGAAAATTTGTATTGTATTTTTGTCAACAACGGTTTATTACGCAAAGATGAGTTTAAAAATGTATTAAATCAATACAAAGGAATGGGATTAAACGTAAAAGGAGTTGATGCTTCAGAACGTTTTTTATCCGAGTTAGCGGGTGTTGAAGATCCTGAAACAAAACGAAAAATTATAGGTCGTGTATTTATTGAAGTATTTGATGATGAAGCACATCAGATAGAAGAGGTAAAGTGGTTAGCACAAGGTACAATTTATCCAGATGTTATAGAATCCGTATCTGTAAAAGGTCCCTCAGCAACTATAAAATCACATCATAACGTAGGAGGATTACCTGATTTTATGAAATTGCAAGTGGTAGAGCCTTTACGTATGCTATTTAAAGATGAAGTGCGTAGAGTAGGTAGAAGTTTAGGTATAGATGAAGAACTTTTAGGACGCCATCCTTTTCCAGGACCAGGGTTATCCATTCGTATTTTAGGCGATATTACACCAGAAAAAGTAAGAATCCTACAGGAAGTAGATTCTATCTTTATACAAGGTTTAAAAGAGCATGGTTTATATGATAAAGTATGGCAAGCAGGTGCTATTTTATTACCTGTAAATAGTGTAGGTGTTATGGGAGATGAACGTACTTACGAAAAAGTAGTGGCACTTCGAGCAGTAGAATCTACAGATGGTATGACGGCTGATTGGGTTCATTTACCTTATGAATTCCTAATGAAAGTATCTAACGAAATTATAAACAAAGTAAAAGGTGTTAATAGAGTAGTTTATGATATTAGTTCTAAACCTCCTGCAACGATAGAGTGGGAGTAATTGTAGATGATATTGATATTTAAATAAAAATGCCGTG
>NZ_PCMX01000044.1:0-4625 GCF_002530675.1 Flavobacterium columnare NBRC 100251 = ATCC 23463 | reverse complement strand
CACGGCATTTTTATTTAAATTGGTGTTCTCAAATAAATTACTAAACTTATGCTTAAATACCTACTTTTTATTTTCTTTTTTTTATCTCAATACTATTACGCCCAACAAGAAAAGACATTTAAACACCTGATTCAAAAAAACGAAACCTTAGAATCTATTGCTTTAAAATACAAGGTTTCAAAAACAGAAATTCTAAAACTAAACACAGGAGCTGAAAAAGGAATTCAGGAAAATACGATTTTAATGATACCCAATGTACATTCTATTTCGTATATGTTAAAAAAAAATGATGTAAAAGCGGTACGTTATGATAAACACGAAGTTTTAAATAAAGAAACTTTATATAGTATAGCAAAACAGTATCAACTTTCCGTAGAAGAATTAAAAGAAGCCAATCCGTTACTTGCTCAAACGACAATTAAAGAAGGGCTCATTTTAAATATTCCACAACAAGGAATTCCTTATCAGAAAAAAGTAGTTTTTGACGGTAAATTTCATGAAGTACAATCACAAGAAACCTTATTTAGTATCGCTCGTTTGTACAATGTATCAGTAAAAGATTTAGATGAAAAAAATGAAATCATATTAAAAGAAGGCCTTCAAATAGGACAAAAAATAGAAATTCCTAATAAAAAGAAAACACTAGACGGAAAAGCAAGAATTATAAATGATGAAACTATTTTTCATATAGTTCAGGCTAAAGAAACTAAATATTCAATTACAAAAAAATATGGTATAACAATTGATCAGTTAGAAAAACAAAATCCCGAAATCATTAATGGTCTGATTATTGGTAATAAGTTAGCTATTAATAAAAATACAATTAAAGCAAAAAATGAAAACGAAGAATTAATGATTGCATTGGCAGAAAAACAAGCTGTTATTGAAAAATCAAAATCACAAACCGTAAAAATTGAAGATTTAGAAGATCGTTTAAAAGTTCAAAAAGAACTTAATAAAAAAATGATTACACTCAATAAATTAAATATTAATTTAAATGCTATTGATGAAACGAAAAATGGTTCTGTAGAACGATTGCGGTTAATTTTAGATGCTAATAAAAAAATTCAAGAAGTTTTGATTGCTAAATTAGATTCTTTGGTGATTACCATGGAATACGATTTGAAACAATTAAAAATTAAAAATATAGAATCTTTAGAAGAATCAAAACGTTTGCAAAAAGAATCAGATCAAAAAAGAAAAGAAACAACGGATTTGGTACAACAATTAAAACATGATTTATCTGAAAATCGTCGCATAATTGTTGGAGTTATGCAAAAAGTCCAAAAGATAAATCTACAAGAAAATCAAGAATATAAGAAAAAAATACGAGAGCAACTTTCTGATAAAGATCAAGTAAGGCTTAATGAAATAAAAAAAATAGATCAAGATTTGACAATAAAAGAAGAAAGAAAAGAAAATTTACTGTCTAAAATAAATGATTTAGAATTAGAAGAAAAAACAGTTTTAAAACGCAAAATAGCGAAGGCTACTTTTTATAGTACTGAAGCAAGAGATTTTGATGATCGGTTAGCCTTAGTGAAATTAGAACGGGCTCAAAAAGAAATACCCATAACAGAAACTTCTAATACAGAAGCAACACTTGAGGAAAAAAGAAAAATTTTAAAAGAAAACACAAACGAAGAGTCTACAAAAATTGAAATTATTAATAACCTTCCAGAATTAGAAACAGGTTATTATTTAGTTGCAAACACTTTTACTGAATCAGTAGAGCGCGATGCTTTTGCGCTTCGATTGAGTTATTCAGGTGAGCGTCAAACCAAGTTTTTTTATAATATAAATAATTTTGGATATTATGTTTATACCAATAAATACCAAACATTAGAAGAAGCTTTGTTTGAATATAAGGTAAAACCAAGATCTGATTTATTTAAAAAACTGTTCATTGTTCAAATCAAAAAAGAACTCTAAATTTGGCCTTGCAAATAGTGCTAAAAAACTTTTGAATAAAAAAACGAAAATGATTTTGTTATCAGCTATTTATAGCGATGTAATCAAGATTTTAAAATTAAAAAGCGTATAATTTTGCTTTAAAGGACTAGTTGTAATACTAATTTAAGAGACTTGTAATAAATATAATTTACACACATGAAAAATTTTTTTGGGATTTTATTGATTTTAGGAGGGCAATTTGTGTCAGCTCAAGTAGCAATGATCAAGCACAAAGTGGTAAAAGGGGAGAGTATTTCTCAAATTGCACAAAAATATGGAGTTCCAGCCTCTGAAGTATATGATTTAAACCCTGATGCGCGCGCCAAAATAACAGAAAATACAATATTAATCATACCTGTTAAAAAGAAAAAAGAAACCGTTAAAAAAGAAGATTTAAAAATTATAAATCACACAGTAGCTGAAGGTGAAACACTATTTAGTATTGCAAAAAAATATCAAGTAACACTGGGTGAAATTGAAAAACTCAATCCTTCTGTAGTAAAAGGATTAAAGATGGATGAAGTATTAAAAATACCTGTAAAATCAGAATTTAAAACGATTCCTAAAAAAACAACACCCCAACAAAAAATACCCATAGAACACACGGTTGAAGCCAAAGAAACTAAATTTGGAATAGCTAAACAATACGGTATTACAGTAGAAGAATTAGAAACTAAAAATCCTGATATTGTTGGAAAAGAGTTGATTATAGGTCAAAGCCTACTCATTAGAGGTAATAAATCAAAAGAAACGATTAAACCCAAAGCAGAAGAAGGGAGTCAAACAAAAAAAACAGAAATCCTTAAAGGAGGAGGAATGACACATATAGTGAAATCCCAAGAGACTTTATATGCTTTAGCTAATCAATTTAGTTGTTCACAAGAAGAACTAATAGCACTTAATCCAGAATTAAAAGAAGGTTTAAAAGAAGGAATGATCTTAAAAATACCTGCTATTTTTAAAAGAAAAGAACTAAAAAAAGAAATCATTGATTTATCAAAATACATTTCAATGGGGACTTCTAAAAAAATGGCTCTTTTATTACCTTTTAATATAGCCAAACTAGATCAAGATACGATCAATTCAACTAAATCAAGATTGAAGAAAGATAAATTTTTAAATATGACTTTAGATTTTTACTCAGGAGCTTTGATGGCTATTGATTCAATTAATAAGCTAGGCGCAAAAGTAGATGTAACCATTTTAGACTCTGATGAAACTCGCTCTTCTTCAAATGTATCAGCTTTAGTGAATGAATATGAATTAAAATCATACGATGCAATCATAGGTCCTTTTTATCAAAACAACGTTGAAAAATTAGCAGCCATGTTAGAAAAAGTACCTGTTATTTCACCTTTGTCTAAAGATTATGATAAAAAATACCCTAATCTTTATCAAGCTACCCCATTGCCAGATGATATAAAGAAAGCCATGTTTGAATTTATGCGATCTAAAAATGGAAATATTATAGCAATAGTAGATCCTAAAAAACAATCAGCAAAACAATACATACAAGAAAATTGTAGAGAAGCTAGGTTTGTAAATGTTTCTGATTCAGGTGTTTTAGATGTGTCTAGTCTAAAAGCATTATTAGTTACAGGTAAAACAAATTACGTGGTAATGGAAACAGAAAAGACAAATTTAATTTTATCTATTACAACTAATCTTTTAGCATTACAAAAACAGTTTGATGTAAAATTAGTTATTCTAGGAGAAAATGAAGCACTTGATTTTGAAGAAATTCAAATGAAAAGATTAACAAAATTAAAAATGCACTATCCTTCCCAGCATAGAGTAAATACTTCTAAAGAATACCAAAATTTTGAAAATCAATACAGAAGAAAAAATAAAACCAATCCAAATACATTTGCAATTAGAGGATTTGATGTAACATTTGATACGCTTTTAAGACTTATACAAGAAAAACCTTTTGCGGATACGGCTAATGATAACAGTACGGAACAAGCAGAGAGTCGATTTGATTACCAGCCTAATCAAGAAGGAGGGTTTTATAACAAAGGAATTTATATTTTATACTACGATACTGATTTAACAATTAAACAAGCAAATTAATGGCAACTTCTAAAGTAACTTATTTAGGAAAACTAAGAACCTCTTCTGTTCATTTAAATTCAGGTTCTGAAATTATTTCAGATGCCCCAATAGATAATCAGGGTAAAGGAGAGGCATTTTCGCCAACAGATACAGTTGCTAACGCCTTAGCTTCTTGTATGTTTACCGTTATGGGGATCAAGGCACAAGAATTGGAAGTAGACTTTTTAGACTCAACGGCAGAAGTAACTAAAATCATGGGAACAGAACCAAGACGTATTACCGAAATCCATATCGTTTTTTCAATGTCTATTCATCCAGATCAAAAAACAAAAACTATTTTAGAACGTACCGCTATGACCTGCCCCGTTTTTTATAGCTTACATCCTGATATAAAAAAAGAAATAATTTTTAAATGGAAATAATTCTATAAAGATAGTTGCAGTAAGTAAATTTTTAAAATAAAAAGGAATCTCATCATTATTCGGAAGTTATTTAATAGGGTAGAGATTCCTTTTATAAAGAAATAAAAAATCTTTATACAAACTTTTTGTATTGTAAAGTTGTTGATTATTATGATCTTAAGGTTTAATAGTTGAAGTTTTTTTTAAAATATAAAT
>NZ_PCMX01000043.1 GCF_002530675.1 Flavobacterium columnare NBRC 100251 = ATCC 23463 | reverse complement strand
CAAAAAATTAATCTGAGCCGTAAAACCAAACCCCAGCAACAGAGGTGCGTTGGTGGAGTATAAAAGGAGGGGCTTGTGAATTATATTTTACTTTTAGCTTTATTGGTCGTTTTTATAGCCATTTAATCTAGTACTTCTTTAATTTTTTGAGATAAATCGTTTAAATTTTTATAATGAGATAGTTTTAACTCTTTTTTTATAATCTTTAAATATTCAATAATTTCTAGTATTAACTCTAGGGGATCTGCCTCATATCCATATAAGTTTTGATCAAATTCTACACCAGCCATCATAGCATCTGAATCAAGTCCAATACACCAATTTTCTATAAAATCAACTAAATCTATTTCCTCAATTTGGTAGCTTGCCCATTCGTCATCTTGGCAAGTTTGGGCATATTTTTTTTGACTCCAAACACAAAGTAATTGGATAGGATTTCCTTCTTCGTCTTGATAATTATTAGTATAAGATAAAGAATAGTATTCTTCTTTTGCTAAGGTATATATTTTTTCGGTTTGACAAATCGTTTTAATAAACTCTTGATGGCGTTGTATAATCTGAATATCGTCTTTCATAAAATAGAGAGGTTTTTATATTTAGTGTATGTTTTGTAATTGTTTTACAAGAATTAATAAAGTTTATCTGTAAATGGATAAAAGAATTAAGTAATAAAAAAATAAAAACCATGTGTTTTAGTGATTTTTGTTTTTATATTGTTTCATGATTAAAAATGATAGTGTCATTTAATTTTTTTAATAATAAATCGTAATTAAAGAAATAAGTTTGATTGTTTGTTGCTATTTTGTAAAATAAGTACATTTTATACCTAACTGATAACTTTACTATTTGTTTTTGGATTACAATATATAATTCTTGTTAAAATTTTGTTGTTTAGGTAAATCTTTGTTGAAACTAAAAAAATTATTTAGATTTTCCAGCTATGCAAATTACGATTTCTCCTTTTGGAGGTTTTGCTTCAAAATGTTTTAGTACTTCTTCTGCTGTACCTCGTACTGTTTCTTCATGGAGTTTAGAGAGTTCACGGGATACACTTACTAAGCGATTGGAACCAAAGTATTCAACAAATTCGGCTAATGTTTTGATTAGTTTATGAGGAGAAACGTATAAAATCATAGTTCTGCTTTCTTCGGCTAACTGTAAAAAGCGGGTTTGTCTTCCTTTTTTATCGGGTAAGAAGCCTTCAAAGACAAATTTATCATTAGGCAAACCACTGTTTACTAATGCAGGAACAAAAGCAGTTGCACCTGGTAAGCACTCAACTTCTATACCGTTTTCTACACAAGCCCTCGTTAATAAAAAGCCAGGATCGGAAATAGCAGGAGTGCCCGCATCACTAATTAAGGCTATATTTTGTCCTGCTTGCAAACGCTGTATTATTTGATCAACGGTTTTGTGTTCGTTGTGCATGTGATGGCTTTGCATGTGAGTAGCAATTTCAAAGTGTTTAAGTAATTTGCCACTAGTACGGGTGTCTTCCGCCAAAATACAATCTACTTCTTTTAGAATTCGAATGGCTCTAAAAGTCATATCTTCTAAATTGCCAATAGGGGTCGGGACTATGTATAGTTTACTCATTTGTTGAATCGTAAATAGAGAGCAATAATTTATTAATTATCTTGAAAAGAAAAAGTTTAAAAAAGGAATGACTAAATAAGTTTATGAAAACAAAAGTAATAGTCGGAATTTTTATTCCGACTGTCTGTCTCTTTATTAGAAGTTGAGAGGGCAATTATGCAAACTTGCTTATGATATATTCCATAAAACGTTCCTCATAATCTTCTCGACCCAACCAGTTGTTGTAATCAGGTTTTACCATTTCTTCTATAAAATCTTTGGCTTCTTGATAGTTTTTAAAAGTTTCTAATTGTGATAGGACACGATTTAAATCTTCAGTACTTCCATCAAATAAGTTTTTCTCAAATGCCATACGATCGTTTAAAGATAATCCAACGGATTTAGAAATTTTATCATTTAAATTACTTACGGGCTTTTCTATTACGCGCTCAAAAGTAATTTCATTAAAATTAGACATGAATTCAGGAAAAATTTCTTTTACAGCTGATGTATGAATTTCGTTGGAAATGCTTTTTACCTCTTCTGGTTTACCTTCTGTTT
The DNA here is from genome assembly GCF_002530675.1 of Flavobacterium columnare NBRC 100251 = ATCC 23463. GTDB lineage: Bacteria > Bacteroidota > Bacteroidia > Flavobacteriales > Flavobacteriaceae > Flavobacterium > Flavobacterium columnare. The sequence continues at coordinate 20,668 of NZ_PCMX01000043.1, read as the reverse complement.
CTGTATTTATTTTTTCAGAAACAGTTTTAGAATGTATTTGACTGAAAAAGGCATCCATTGAAATTTTTTCGGATTGGTTATTATCTTCTTCGTTTTCTATGATTTGAGGTGTGTTTTCTTTTTCGGCTGTCTCTTCTTCGGATTTTTCTACAGCCGAAATAGCTTCTGCGATTGGTGTAATTTCCTTAGTTTCAGTTTCTGTACTTTCAATAGGTAGAATGGATTCATTTTCAACAGTTTCATCCAATTCTTCTTCTAGCTGAGCTACTACTATTTTTTCATTATAATCAAAAGCATGTTCTAATTTTTCTTCTATTTGTTTTCTTCCAATAGTGGGTTGTATTTCACTAAAATTTTCTTCGACAAATAACAAAACAGAAAGTTTTTCATACAACCGTTGTGCCTCACGATGTAATTCGCGTACATCTTCTTTATGTTTTAATTGTAAAACTTTATGGGCAATACTAATCAATTCGGCTTCCAATTTCTTTTTCATTGCGTTTAAATTTTTAGTGATGAAAGAATTAAATTTTATTAATAACTTTATCAGTCGAGCTGTAAAACAACCAGTCTTTTTTAATAATTTTGCGAGTTACAAAGTAATAAAAACTATTCATTTTTATCATTATAAAATTAAAAAATGTTTTTAGAAAATACAGTAAACCCAAAAGAACAATTTGGATGGATTGAAGTAATCTGTGGTTCAATGTTTTCCGGAAAAACGGAAGAATTAATCCGTAGATTAAGAAGGGCTCAGTTCGCTAAGCAAAAAGTTGAGATATTTAAACCTAGTATTGATACACGTTATCATGAAGAGATGGTTGTTTCTCATAATAAAAATGAAATTCGTTCTACACCTGTTCCAGCCGCGGCTAATATTCGTATTCTAGCACAAGGTTGTGATGTAGTAGGAATTGATGAAGCCCAATTTTTTGATGAAGAAATCGTTTCTGTTTGTAATGACTTGGCAAATGCAGGGGTTAGAGTAATTGTAGCAGGATTAGATATGGATTTTAAGGGAAACCCTTTTGGTCCTATGCCCGCTCTAATGGCTACTGCGGAATACGTTACTAAGGTACATGCCGTATGTACGAAAACAGGAAATTTAGCACATTATAGTCATAGAAAAACAGCTAATGATAGTTTGGTTCTTTTAGGAGAAACAGAAGAATATGAGCCTTTAAGTAGAGCTGCTTATTTTAACGCTATGCGTAATCATATAGACGTAATAGATGAACAAATTATAAAGAAAGAAGAAGATAAATAATGGCACTGGTACTTAAACAAATTGTAACAGCATTGTCTTGTGAATTTATAGAAGTTGATAGTTCTATTCTAATTGATACTGTTTCAGTAGATAGTCGATCACATCAAAATGCAGATTCAACACTTTTTTTTGCTCTCATTGGCCCCCATCATGATGCACATCAGTATATAGAAACTCTTATAGAACAAGGGGTGAAATCATTTGTAGTACAGACTATTAATGAAAAATGGTTGGGTAAAGCTAATTTTTTAAAAGTAGCTAATACTTTAGAAGCCTTGCAATTATTGGCTACTTATTATAGAAATTTATTTTCATTTCCTGTAATAGGAATTACAGGAAGTAATGGCAAAACAATTGTAAAAGAATGGTTAAACTTTTTGTTAAGTCCAGATTATACAATTATAAGAAGTCCAAAAAGTTATAACTCTCAAGTTGGAGTTCCTCTTTCGGTAATAGGGATCAACGAAATGCACAATTTAGGTATTTTTGAAGCAGGGATTTCTACTGTAAATGAAATGCAAAATTTGCAAAAAATAATTCAACCTACTATTGGAATTTTAACGAATATAGGTTCGGCTCACGATCAAGGTTTTATTGATATTTATGAAAAAATAAAAGAAAAATTAAAGCTTTTTAAGGAAGTAGAAATTCTAATTTTGAATAAAAATAAAACAATTGAAGCTTTTTTAGATCCATCCATAAAAACTTTTACATGGAGTATAGAAAATAAAGAAGCAGATGTTTTTTTTGAAAAAAAAGAAATAGAGCAGCATACCGATTTAAAAGTTATTTATAAAGAACATTGTTTTGAAATAAGTCTCCCTTTTATAGATGAAGCTTCTTTAGAAAATAGTATGCACTGTGTTTTGACTATGTTGTATCTGGGGTATAATGATGGAGTTATTAAGGAAAGAATAGCTCAATTATATCCTGTAGAAATGCGATTGAAAGTTAAAACGGGTATTTATAATAGCACTTTAATAGATGATAGTTATAGTTCTGATTTTCAGTCGTTAAAAATAGCATTGGATTTTTTGAAAAATCAAAATCAAAACCCAAAAAAAACTTTAATTATTTCCGACATTTTTCAGTCAGGATTAACGAATGAAGAACTTTATTCTAGAATAGCACAATTAATTATATTTAATAAAATCACAAAGGTCATTTGTATTGGAAATACAATTACCAAATACAAGAATAAATTTCAGAATGCTATTTCTTTTGAATCAACGGCTTCTTTTGTAAATGCTTTTGATACCCTTGATTTTTCAGACGAAACCATTTTGATTAAAGGAGCTCGTGTTTTTGAATTTGAAAAAATTGTTTCTTTATTAGAAGAAAAAAAGCATGAAACCGTTTTAGAAATTAATTTAAATTCATTAAGTCATAACTTCAATTATTACAAAACTAAAATCAAACCCACGACTAAAATAATGGGTATGGTAAAAGCTTTTGGTTACGGAAGCGGAAGTTTTGAAATAGCAAAATTATTAGCTCATCATAAAGTAGATTATTTAGGGGTAGCTTTTGCAGATGAAGGAATTGAGTTAAAAAAAGCAGGAATAGAAGTCCCTATTATGGTTATGAATCCAGAAATGACCAGTTTTAGATCTATTATTCAATACGGGTTGGAACCTGAAATTTACAGTTTACGAGGTCTGAAAGCTTTTCTAAAAATTTTAGAAGAAAAAAAACAAAATCACTATCCAATCCATATTAAGATAAATACAGGGATGAATCGTTTGGGTTTTGATGAAGAAATAATACCTGAATTAATATCTATATTAAAACAAAATAAAAGGATTCAGGTTAATACTATTTTATCCCATTTTGCCGAAAGTGATAATGATGCAGATAGAACATTTAGTTTGAATCAAATAAACTTATTTGATCGCCTTTCTAAACAAATTATAGAAGTATTAGAATACAATCCGATCCGTCATATTTGTAATTCCTCAGGAATTAGTAATTATCCTGAAGGCGAGTTTGATATGGTTCGTTTAGGAGTAGGGATGTATGGCGTTTCTAATGATCTAAATGAAATGAAATATTTAGAAACTGTAGGTACCTTAAAATCTGTTATTTCTCAAATACGAACTCTAAAAATAGGGGATACCGTTGGATACAATAGACGTTTTGTTGTAGAAAAACCAACACGTATGGCTGTAATTCCTATTGGTTATGCAGATGGAATATCTAGAAAATGGGGTAGAGGCGTAGGGTATCTTTTAGTTAATGGAGAAAAAGCACCTATTTTGGGAAGTATTTGTATGGATATGCTTATGATAGATGTTACCAATATATCCTGTGCAGAAGGTAATGAAGTAGTTGTTTTTGGAAAAGATCTACCTGTAACTGTTATTGCAAACGCTATAGATACTATTCCGTATGAAATACTAACAGGTATTTCGCGTCGAGTGTCGAGAATTTTCTACAGGGAATAGATTTAGAGTTAATTATTTATATTTTAGCTTTGTAACTTCAATTAACTAAAAAAACAATTACAATTATGGGATTTATTTCTGAATTTAAAGAATTTGCACTAAAAGGAAGCCTTGTAGATATGGCTATTGCTTTTGTTATGGGAGGGGCTTTTGGTAAAGTTACTTCGGCTTTTGTTGAAAAAATGTTCGCTCCAATTGTTGGGCTTTTAATGGGAGGTATAGATTTAGCGGATAAAAAAATAGTATTAAAAGAAGCTGTTTTAGATCCGGCAGGGAAAGAAACAGCTCCTGCTGTAGCAATAGAATGGGGGTTGTTTTTAACAGCTGTTATTGATTTTTTAATTGTAGCTTTTGTAATGTTTTTAATTATAAAAGCAATGAATAAAATGAAGAAATCAACACCTGCACCCGCTGCACCTGCAGGACCAACACAAGAAGAGTTATTGATGCAAATAAGAGATCTATTAAAAAAATAATCATATAAAATTTTTTTATTTCTATATTTAAAACCTCAATCATACGATTGGGGTTTTTTAGTATCTATTATTCTGTTTTATAACTAATTTGCTACATCTATACTTTTTATTACATTTACCCTCTAAAATATTATTGAATTATGTCAACAGCTAAAAGTGATTATAAAAGAGTAACTACAAAATCATTATTTGATATGAAAGCCAAAGGTGAAAAAATTTCAATGCTTACAGCATACGATTACACCATGGCTAAAATTGTGGATTCATCAGGTGTAGATGTAATTCTTGTAGGTGATTCAGCTAGTAATGTGATGGCAGGTCATGAAACCACTCTTCCTATCACACTTGATCAAATGATTTATCATGCTTCTTCAGTTGTACGAGCAGCTCAAAGAGCATTAGTGGTTGTAGATTTACCTTTTGGGTCGTATCAATCGGATTCTAAGGAAGCGTTGCGATCTGCTATTCGTGTAATGAAAGAAAGTGGAGGGCATGCTGTCAAGTTAGAAGGAGGGAAAGAAATTAAAGATTCTATAAAAAAAATATTGCAAGCAGGGATACCTGTTATGGGACATTTAGGACTTACCCCTCAATCTATTTATAAATTTGGGACTTATACAGTAAGAGCAAAAGAAGATGCAGAGGCAGAAAAACTTATAGAAGATGCAAAATTATTAGAAAAACTAGGATGCTTTGCTTTAGTACTTGAAAAAATACCAGCTCATTTGGCTAAAAGAGTAGCGGAAAGTATTTTAATACCTGTTATAGGAATTGGTGCTGGTAGTGGGGTAGATGGGCAGGTACTTGTTCTACACGATATGATTGGGATGACTCATGAATTCAGTCCTCGTTTTTTGCGTAGATATATGAATTTATATGAAGATATGACACAAGCTATTGGACAATATGTGGCAGATGTTAAGGCGGTAGATTTCCCAAATGTTAATGAACAATATTAAACGGATATAAAACAATAATAAAATTTCACAAAAGCTATTTTTTAGGTTCTAACATAAATAAGTAAAAGCTTTTGCTATAATTTTTTCGCTCATTGAAAAATGAAAATAATTTCAAATAAGAATAATCTCGTGGTGTTGTATGAAGATAATCATCTTATCGTAGTTAATAAACGAGTAGGAGATATAGTACAAGGGGACAAAACAGGAGATAAACCTTTATCGGATGTAATAAAGGAATATTTAAAAGAAAAATACAATAAACCTGGAGAAGTTTTTTTAGGAGTCGTACACCGTTTAGATAGACCAACAACCGGTATTGTGCTTTTTGCTAAGACTTCAAAAGCTTTAAGTAGACTTAATGACCTTTTTAAAAATAGAGAAACTCAAAAAACCTATTGGGCAGTAGTCAAAAAGAAACCTCCTCAGAAGGAAGCTACTCTTGTGCATTATTTAAAAAGAAATCCAAAAAAAAACACATCTAAAGCGCATCTAAAAGAGGTGCCAGATAGTAAAAAAGCTATTTTGGATTATAAAATTATAAAAGAGTTAAATAATTATTTTGTTTTAGAAATAAATTTACACACAGGAAGACATCATCAAATACGCTCGCAATTAAGTGCCATTGGGTGTCCTATAAAAGGAGATTTAAAATATGGGTTTGATAGAAGTAATATAGACGGAGGAATTCATTTACATGCGCGTAATTTACAATTAGTGCATCCTGTTTCAAAGGAAATCATAAATATCACAGCCTCCGTCCCTGAAGATATTATTTGGAAAGCAATAGAATAAAAAAAGTACTATGTATACTGTATCTCAACGAAAAAAAGTCTTAAAAAAGTTATTAGATAATCTAGTAAAATACGAAACAGATATGCAAGATGCCTTGTATAAAGATTTTAAAAAACCCCGTTTTGAAAGTATGATTTCAGAAACGGAGTATATTATTAATGAACTAAGATATACCATAAGAAAAATAGATTCATGGGCTAAACCTAAAAGAGTTTTTCCTTCATTATTAAATTTTCCCTCAAAGGATTATTTATACTCTGAACCTTATGGTAAAATTCTTATCATCAGCCCGTGGAATTATCCCATTCAATTAGCTTTTTCACCTCTAATTGCAGCCGTAGCAGCTGGAAATAAAGTAACGCTAAAACCTTCAGAGCTTACCCCTAATAGTTCTTCTATACTATCTAAAATTATAAGGGAAACGTTTGATATAGATCAAGTAGTAGTAATAACTGGAGATTATACGATTGCACAAGACTTATTAAGTAAGCGTTGGGATTATATTTTTTTTACTGGAAGTGTACCAGTAGGAAAAATTGTGGCTAAAGCCGCTGCTGAGCATCTTACACCAGTTACTTTAGAATTAGGAGGGAAGAGTCCAAGTATTGTAGATCAAACAGCTGATTTAAAATTAGCTGCCAAAAGAATTATTTGGGGAAAAATATTTAATGCAGGACAAACTTGTATAGCTCCTGATTATTTAATCGTTCATAAAAGTATAAAAGAAAAAATTATTCCTTATTTAATACAAGAAATACAGAATGCCTTAGGTAATTCTATACAAGAATCAGAAGATTTTGCACGTATTATTAATCTAAAGAATTGGAAACGTCAACAGAGTTTGTTAGAAAATCAAACTATATTATTTGGAGGTCAAACAAATGAAACGGATTTATACATATCGCCAACTCTATTAGACGAACCTAGTTTAGAGAGTCCTGTTATGAAAGAGGAAATATTTGGTCCTATTTTACCTATTATTACTTATACAACCAAAGAAGAATTATATCAAGTAATTAATCGTTTTGAGAAACCTCTTGCCTTATATTTGTTTACAAAAGACAAATCTTTTGAAAAAGAGTTACTTTCTAAAATATCTTTTGGAGGAGGTTGTGTAAATGATACATTATCTCATTTTTCTAACAATAATTTACCTTTTGGAGGAGTAGGACATAGTGGTATCGGCGCTTATCATGGAAAATTAGGATTTGAAACATTCTCACACCAAAAAGCAATTGTAAAAAAATCAAATTGGATAGATTTACCCTTTCGTTATGCACCTTATAAAGGAAAAATTAAAATGGTAAAAAAAATCTTAAAATGGCTATAATTTTAAAATGAAAACATCAAAAAAAATTGATTTATATCAAATTATTAAAGAAAGTATAGAACTTTATAAAAAAAACATACTTCTTGTAGGATTTGTTTTTTTTATCCTAACAGTTGTCTTAGTAAGTTTACTGAATGTAGGACTTAAAACTTTCTATAAGGGAGAAGATTTGTTAGAATATTTAAAAAATTTTAATCCTGAAAAATTATCAATACAAGCCAAACTCCTATATTTATTAGGAGCAACAATAATAGTAGTTTTAGTAGCTCCTTTTAATGCAGGAATTCTAAAAATAATGAAAGATGCACAAGAAGGTAAAGAAGTTCGTATTAACACTTTTTTCCATTATATTAATAGTCCTTATTATTTTTCAATAGTGCTAGTTACCTTACTGATTAGTGGGGCAGGTTTGTTTATTAACACAAGTATAGAAGGACTAATTGGTGATTATAAGATTAAAAGTTTTATTTCATTTTTTATTTCGGTATCTACCTCTATTCTTACATTTACAGCTCTACCCAATGTTATTTTTAGCAATTTAAGACCTATAGATGGAATAGTGAAAAGCATCAAGGATTGTTTTTCAAATTTCGGTAAAATATTTTTATTAATGATAATATCTTTAGTCTTAGGCTATTTAGGATTTTTTGCATTTTGTATAGGAATCTTTTTTAGTTTTCCTTTTTATTTTGTCATACAATATAAAGTATATGATAAATTAAAATAATTACTTCTCATTTTGATAGATAAGGAGTCATGCAAATTGGTTGAAAAATAAAGACTAAGTGTAATGTCTCCTTATATTAATAAGAATAACAAGTACTACGATATCTTATAAGTTACATAAAAAAGATAATAAATAACACAAATAGATTTTTTGTTTTTTGAAATAAGGGGGGTGGGTGATTGAAATAATGTTTATTTGTTGTTTGTGTTGAAAAAATAAGGGGGGGGATTGTGTTTTTATTCTTATTTTTTTTAATTTTGTCTAAAATGAATAGGGTACAAACTACTTAATACTATTTTTATGACAACATTTCGTTTTCAATCGCTTCAAAAAGCAACCAGTCGTCCAACTATAGTAGTGGAAGAGCTAGGTAGAAAGTCTGCCATTTTTGGTAGCAATGTATTTAATGATAAAGCAATGCGTCAATTTTTAACATCTGAGGCTTACAAAGCGGTTCAGAATGCTATTTTGCATGGAATAAAAATTGATAGAAAAATTGCTGATTATATAGCAATGGGAATGAAAGAATGGGCTTTATCAAAAGGAGTAACCCATTATACCCATTGGTTTCAGCCTTTAACAGGTACTACAGCTGAAAAGCATGATGCCTTTTTTGAAACTTCTTTTGACGGTTCAGATCCAGTAGAAAAATTCGGAGGAAGTCAATTAGTACAACAAGAACCAGATGCTTCCTCTTTTCCTAATGGAGGCATTCGTAATACATTTGAAGCCCGTGGATATACAGCTTGGGATCCAACATCACCTGCTTTTATCTTTGGTACAACATTATGTATTCCTACTGTTTTTATTTCATATACGGGAGAAGCATTAGATAATAAAACACCTTTATTACGTGCTTTACAAGCTGTTGATACAGCGGCTACAGAAGTAGCTAAATACTTTGATAAAAATGTTAAAAAAGTTACACCTACCTTAGGTTGGGAACAAGAATATTTTTTGGTTGATTCCGCTTTAGCTTCTTCTAGACCTGATATTTTAGCTACAGGAAGAACATTATTAGGTCATACTTCTGCTAAAGGACAGCAATTAGAAGATCATTATTTTGGGTCTATTCCAACAAGAGTTCTGAATTATATGCGTGATTTAGAAAACGAATGTATGTTGCTGGGGATTCCTGTTAAAACACGTCATAATGAGGTAGCACCTAACCAATACGAGTTAGCACCTATTTTTGAAGAAACTAATTTAGCAGTAGACCATAACTCTTTATTAATGGATGTAATGCAAAAAGTAGCAGAACGTCATAATTTTAAAGTGTTAATGCACGAAAAACCTTTCAAAGGAGTAAATGGTTCAGGTAAACACAATAACTGGTCGTTAGCTACTGATACGGGTGTTAATTTATTATCACCAGGGAAAACACCTATGAGTAACCTGCAGTTTCTAACTTTCTTTATAAATACAATTAAAGCGGTACATGATTATGAAGAATTATTAAGAGCTTCTATAGCATCAGCAAGTAATGATCATAGGTTAGGCGCAAACGAAGCCCCTCCAGCTATTATTTCTGTATTTATTGGTCAACAATTAACAAAAGTATTAGAAGAATTAGAAGGCGTTTCAAATGGTAAATTATCGCCAGAAGAAAAAACAGATTTAAAATTAAATGTAGTAGGTAGACTACCAGATGTATTCCTAGATAATACAGATAGAAACAGAACCTCTCCTTTTGCTTTTACAGGTAATAAGTTTGAATTCCGTGCAGTAGGTTCTTCCGCTAATTGTGCTACTTCTATGGCTACTTTAAATACAATCGTTGCCAAACAATTAAAAGTATTCAAAACAGAAGTAGATGCTTTAATAGAAGAAAAAGGATTGAAAAAAGATGAAGCCATCTTTAATATATTAAGAGAATATATCAAACAAACTAAAAATATTTTATTTGAAGGAGATGGTTATAGTGACGCATGGGAAGAAGAAGCCGCAAAAAGAGGCTTAAGCAACCACAAAACCACTCCAAAAGCTTTAAAAGCTAAAGTTTCAGAAAAAGCAGTTAGCTTATTTGAAGAAATGGGAGTAATGAATCATGTAGAAGTAGAAGCTCGTTATGAAATTGAATTGGAAGAATACACTAAAAAAATTCAAATAGAAGGAAGAGTTCTTGGTGATATTGCTCGTAACCATGTAATTCCTACGGCTATTCGTTATCAAAATATTTTAATTGAAAATGTAAAAGGATTAAAAGAAATTTTTGGTTCTGATTTTCAAAATGTTGCTAAAGAACAAATTGGTTTAATTAAAGAAATTTCAGAACACATTGAAGGAATCAATAAAAATGTGGATCAAATGATTGAAGAGCGCAAGAAAGCTAATAATTTAGATTCTTCTGAAGCCATGGCACATGCGTATTGTGATAATGTAAAACCTTATTTTGATGTCATCCGTGAACATTGTGATAAATTAGAACTATTGGTAGATGACGAATTATGGACGTTAACTAAATACAGGGAATTATTGTTTACAAAATAGACTTTATATACAGTATTAAAATAAAAAAACAGGTAAAAAAGATAGACCGTATCTGTACTGCACACAAAAGGTTGGACAAATTTAACCTGAATTTTAACAATAATGAGCTCGATATTTTGTCGGGCTCATTTCTTTTAGATTCGACCTAATTCTTTCGTTGTTGTAGTAATGATAATAATGGATTCAGAAGGAATCTCGAATTGTAAACAGGTTTCGCTTGGGGCCAGGTGTTTGTTGTCAATATTCCGCAAAACGTTCAACTTAAAATTAGTAGCGTAACTTTAATTCGTTCTTGGAAGTAAGCCTTTTTCTTCAAAATCTTATAGGAATTAACCACTTCCTGATACTGAATTTGTTTAATCTTTTTAGTTTAGAGAAACATACTCGCTGGAATAATGATTTTCTAAAATCAACCTTACAGATTCTAAGTTTAAATGTATAATCATATTTAACTTTTCTTCCCATAAAAATGCTCCAAAAGTGTCTGGCTTTTTGGAGGGAGTGTAAAAAATCTTCTTTTTTATTTTTAAAAGGGTTAAAAATTGTTTGAATTTTAACAAAATGTATGGGAAAACCTCAATTGAATTAAGTAAAAACTAATTAAATTTCGATATTCTTTAAAATTACTGATTAACAGGTGTTTAAGTTGTTGTGTCTGTTGTTGGTAACAATTGCTGTTGTTTATTTTAAAAAGTTAAAATTACAGTTAAAATTAAAATAAGGATTGGACACCCTTGAACAAAATCTCTAAAAAGAATATGAAAGCGTGATAAGCATTAAATTTTAATGATCTTAAAAAAAATGAAAAACATAGCTTTTTAAACTTTTATATCTTTTAGAGTTTTTTTTAAAAACCGTAAAAAAAGAGAAACAGTTTAAATAAAACAACACCAAAAAGAACCAGTGAGTTAAATTATCAAATAGAATAAAATTATTTTTTAGATACTTTTTATGAGCATTAAACTAAAAATGTATCTAGATTTAAACAAACGAATAAAACTAAACGAATACATTTTATTAAAAAATGAAGCAGTTGAAACAAATCATTTTTTTGTTATTTCTTTTGGGAAACCCAGTAGTTATTAATGCACAATTTATAATTACAGGTAAACTTATGCAATCAACTAATGCACCTATAATATGGGCTGAAATAATTGTATTAACTCCTCAAAATGAAGCAATAACTAGTCAACTAACAAATGAACAAGGAGATTTTAAAATAATTCTATCAGAAGGAAATTATACAATACAGATTAAACAATTAGGAAACCTTCTGATAGAAAAAGATATTCAAGTAAATCAAAATATTAATCTAGGAGTTTTATATCCTGAAATGACAAAAAAGTTAGAGGAAATATCAATTACATTTCAGAAAAAAATAATAGAGCGTAAAGTAGATAGAGTAATTTTTAATGTACAAAATTCTGCCAGAGCTTCAAATGGAGATGCTTTAGAAGCCTTAAAAGTAACCCCTGGAATAAGAGTGCAAAATGATGTAGTAGCAATGATAGGAAAAGGCGGAATGGGGTTAATGATAGATGATAGATTAATGGCATTATCTGGTGAGGATTTAACAAATTATCTTAAAACAATAGCTGCTGATAACATAAAATCAATAGAAGTTATTACAACGCCACCAGCAAAATATAGCGCAGAAGGAAATAGTGGTCTTATTAATATTGTTCTTAAAAAAGCAAAAAAGGATACATGGAACACAAGTATTAGAACCAATTTAAAACAAAACACCTATTTTACAGGTGGTCTAGGAGGAACATTTACATACAAAAAAGATAAAAACAGTTGTGTTGTAAGCACACTTTATACGAATGGGAGTAATCAAGGTATTGAAAATTCAACCATTTATTATCCTAACCAACAATGGCAAAATAATGGTTTGGGAAGATATTACACGAATATTTGGAGTAATCGTTTAGGATATGATTATCAAATAAATAAAAAATGGAGTTTAGGACTACAATACGTAGGAAACATAAATAAACCAAATATTGATGACTCAAATAAGGTAAACCTAATAGATAATACAACACAAAAACAAATAGGAAATATTAATTCAAAAGGAGAAAGTAAAAGGGAAAAAGAATTAAATACGTTCAATCTTCATTCAAATATTGATTTAGATACGATCGGTAGAAAAATAAGCATGGATGTAGATTATTTACTGTATAAATCTAATGTTACTCGCAACTTTGATGCTACAATTTTTGCATTACCTCAATCAGGTTTGCAATCAGGAATTCAAAAAACTCTCAACCATAGCAATCAAACTATTAAAAATATTTCAACCCAGTTTGATATACAGCATCCATTGCGATGGATGAATTTGAATTACGGTATCCGATTCTCATTTTCAAAAACTCAAAATACAGTAGACCTATTTGATGCCTCTACAGGACAGTTAATATGGGATCCAAATCAAAGTAATAAGTTTGATTTTAAAGAAAACACACAAGCTATTTATATAAATGGAAATAAAACTTTTGGAAAAGAAAAATGGCAAACCCAAGTAGGATTGCGTGTGGAAAATACCCAAACAGAAGGAAAATCTATTACTTTAAATCAAATTACCTCTATAAACTATATACAATTCTTTCCTACAGTCTATTGTATGTATAAAGTAAATGATAATAAAACAATTTCAATAAGTTATTCTAAAAGAATTTATAGACCTAATTTTTCTAATTTAAACCCTTTTAGATGGTATACTTCAAATTTTTCTTATTCGGAAGGAAATCCAAATTTAAGACCTTGTATTTCAAATAATTTTGAATTAAACTTTAATTATAAAGATCATATAAGTTCAAGTCTCTTTTTTTCTAAAGAAACCAACAATTTTGGACAAGTAGTAATGCTTAATACTAATGAATACATTCAAAGAATAACACAACTTAACTATTTTGATAATTATAGTATTGGATTGAATCAAATGATTAATTATACTAAAAAAAGATGGTGGGAAAATCAAAATAGCTTATATGTTTATTTTCAACATTCTGATTCTAAAATTTATCCTTTAACACCTAAAACAAATGAAGGTTTAGGCGCGCAAATAAATACAAGTAATAATTTTATTTTAAAAAAAGACAAAACCCTTTCAGCAGGTTTTGATGTTAGCTATATTTTTCCAAATAAATCAGGTGATTTAGTATACAACTATGAAAGAACTCTTATAAGCCTTTATGGAAGAGCTTCTTTTTTAGAAAAAAAATTGCAAGCAACCATAACAGTTGAAAATATTCTAAAGACAAATGACTTTAATACATTAAGTACTAGAAATACTATTGATACTAGATACAAGGGATATTATGATTCTCGTTATATAAACGTACAATTAATATACAAATTTGGTAATACTAAAGTAAGTATTAAAAACCGAAAAGTAAGTAACGAAGAAGAAAAAAACAGAACAAATTAAAATATTTTAAATTTCTATAATTTGTAGTGTACAATACAAAAAATAGAATTTCTAAATATCCATTTGCGTAAATTAACTGACTGCTCGGTGAAATAATAAGCAGAAACAATACAATAATTTTTATTCTAGTAAAAATGAAAACAAACAAAACAGAAAAATTTGATCTATCAAAATTTGAGGCTCTTGAAATTAATGGAGAAACATTAAAAGGAGGTTTTTCTACTGCTTTAACAATAAATGCAGTAGGCGGTTTACTAAAAGAAGGTGATAACTACTATAAATGTGGTCAAACAAACAATTGTCAGAGTGGCAACTGTGTTGCAGGCTGCGGATCAGATATGAGTACAGCAGAAGTTTAGTAGTAAAATTGAGTTAGAATAATCAAAAAGAAGTGTCCGAAAAGTTATAATACTCAATGCAATCAAATATATTAGACTTTATAAATAAAGATAAAAAATAAAAAAATGAAATTTTCATTCTATTGAACAATAAATTGCATATTGATTTATACTTTTCGGATAACCTTATTGTAAGCAACAGAATAATTTATGAAACTTTTAAATTTTGAAAAACTAGATGAGGTTGATAAACAAAAACTTATAGGAGGATTTTCTTCTATCTTCAGTACAGTTGATAATTCTGATTACCAAGATTCAAACCTGACTAATAATTGTCATGGAGGAAACTGTGCAGCAGCTACTTGTAAAAAACAAAAAATAACGAAAGAAAAAGGTAAAAACAGTAATTGCGTAGGGAACTGTGTACCAGGATGTGGTACAAAAAAATAGATAGATCTTACTTATAACCAATCCTTTTATATCCTTTATTATATAAAGGCAAAGTATGTATTGTTTTAATTTTTATAAACTAACATAAAATATGAAAAAATATAGTCGCTTTAATACGATATTGCCTTATAAAGGAAAATATGCGTTGTATAATTCATTAGAACAAAAGACTCTTTTTATAGAAAAAGAATTAAAAGAACTTTTAGAAGCCTCTATTATAGAAGGTGTTAATAACTTAAAAGAAATACATCCCACTTTTTTTGATTATCTATCAGAAAACAATTTTTTGATTAATAACGATATAGATGAGACAGAAAAAGTAAAAAAAATTAGCAAAAAAGCGGATGAAAATTTTTCTACTTTTTTATTAACAGTAAATCCTACTATGAACTGCAATTTCAAATGTTGGTATTGTTATGAAACGCATATAAAAGATTCTAAATTAGATTATTCAGTTCTAGATTCAGTAAAAAAAATGGTTACTAAAACCATTTCAAAACCTGAAATGAAATATTTTTCATTATCATTTTTTGGAGGAGAACCCTTGCTATATTTTAAAACGAATGTAATCCCGCTGATAGATCACGTAAGAGAAGAAAGTATTTATTACGATAAAAAATACTCAGTAAGCTTTACTACGAATGGGTATTTAGTTAGCGACCATTTTATAGACTATTTTAAAAACCATGATATGTATGCTAGTTTGCAAATTACTTTGGATGGTTATAAAGAAGAACATGATGAAGTCCGATTTGTAAATAAAAAGAAAGGAAGTTACGATGAAATTATAACCAATGTTAAAAAATTACTTCTAAATGAACGTTTTAACATTACTCTTCGTATCAATTACACCGATAAAAATATTCATAATTGTTTTAAAATAATAGATGATTTTGAAGACATTCCAATGGAAATTAGGAAAGAAAAATTACTTATAGATTTTCATCGCGTATGGCAGAACGATCAGTTAGATGATAGTAATAAAGTTTTAATGAATCATGTGGAAATCATGGAATCGAAAGGGTTTAAGACTCATGTTATTTATTCTCCAAACAATGTAAAAGCATCGTGTTATGCAGATAAAAGAAATAGTGCAACCATAAATTATAATGGTGATTTATTTAAATGTACGGCAAGAGATTTTCTTTCTGAAAATAGAGCAGGATATATATCAAAAGAAGGTGATTTAATTTGGGAAAACGGTTATTTAGATAAAAGAATGAATTCTAAATTTAAAAACAAACCTTGCCTTACTTGTAAAATTATGCCCTTATGTAATGGCGGATGTACACAACATGCTATGGAAAACGAAGGAAAAGAATATTGTGTTTTTCATGGAGATGAATCTGAAAAAGATAAAGTTGTTTTAACCAAGATAGAGGAAATATTACAAGAAAATGCTACGTTACAAGAAGCCTAAAGTCACTTTTTACAATCAGCTTGAAAGTACTGATTGTGGAGCTGCATGTTTGGCTATGATTATTAGTTATCATGGTAAAAAAGTTTCTTTATCACAAGTAAAAGAACAGTTTGAATTGACCAGAATAGGAGTCTCTATTCAAGATATTATTCAAGTGGCATCAAATATAGGATTTCAAACAGTAGCTCTAAAACTAACACAAGAACAACTGGAAGAAATTCCATTACCCTCAATTTTGTATTGGAAACAAGAACATTTTGTAGTACTTGAAAAAATAATACACAAAAAAGGAGAGACTTTATATTACATACTTGATCCAGGTTATGGTAAAATAATTTTAGAAAGAAATATTTTTGCAAAAGAATGGCAGGGAAACAATGAAAAAGGAGTGGGTATCGTATTTCAAGAAACTGAAAATTTTAAAAAATTTAAGTGGCAAGAAGAAATAAAAAAAGAGCTATTAAAATCACCCTCCTTTACGACCGCCTACTCGTTTTTAAAAAACAACAAATGGAAATATGTAAGTTCAATTATACTATTAATTATTAGCTTGATAACTTCCTTTTTTATTCCATTTACTTTTCAAAAAGTTATTGATTCTGGTATTGTTTTAAAAGATATTCATGTCGTTTACTATTTTTTAGCTGCACAACTTGTACTTTTTATATCTAGTTTTATCTCGGATTTTTTAAGTACATTACTTTTAACAAAAATAAATTATCAGTTAAGTATTCTACTAAAAGAAAACTTATTATTAAAATTAATGCGTTTGCCTATTCGTTTTTTTGATACAAGGCTTAATACCGAAACATTACAACGGATTCAAGACCAAAACAAAATACAAAATTTTATTACTTGGAAAGGAATTGATTTTACTTTAAGTATTTTTAACATATTTATCTTTAGTGGCTTACTTTGTTATTTTAATCCTATTATATTTAGTATATATATTACTATATCCGTATTATCAATAGTTTGGGTCGTCTTTTTTTTACGTAAAAGAGCGATGTTAGAATACGCTATGTTTTTAGGACAATCTGAAAACAGCAATGGTATTTACGAATTCATAATGAATATGCCAGAAATTAAAATAAATCATGCACAATATAAGATCGTAAACAAAATATTAAACGTTCAAAAAAAATTAAATAAGCTAGAACTTCGTAACTTATTTTTGAATATGTATCAAAATATAGGAGTAGAATTTTTAAGCAAATTCAAAGAAATTATAGCTATTGCTATCTGTTCTTATTTTATTATAAAAGGGCAAATGACATTAGGAACACTATTGAGTATTTCGTACGTGATAGGTCAATTAACAAATCCTATTCAAAACTTCGTAATATTTGTTAGAGATACCCAAGATGCTACAATTGCAAATAAACGAATAAGCGAAATTTACGATAACAAAGAGGAAGATAATAAAACAAAAACAAATATAGAAAAGACTACTTTTCATAGCATAAATATACAAGAAGTATCTTTTAAATATCCTGGAAATTTTAACCCATTTGTTTTAGAAAATCTTTCCTTTTCAATCCCTAAAAATAGTATTACTGCAATTGTGGGAGCAAGTGGAAGTGGAAAAACATCTCTTTTGAAATTATTATTGTCCTATTATCCTCCTACAAAAGGAAATATTCAGTTAGATACACTTGATTTGCAAGAGGCTTCTGCTAACCATTGGAGAAAAAAATGTGGAATTGTTTTGCAAGATGGAAAAATATTTAGTGGAACAATAGCAGAAAATATTGCAATAGCAGATGAAATAATTGATGAAGATAAATTAATTAATGCTGCCAAAACAGCTAATATATTAGAATTAATAAAAGTGTTGCCTATGGGATTTAATACTAAGATAGGTAATTCAGGAATTGAGCTAAGTGGAGGGCAAAAACAGCGCATCCTAATTGCTCGTGCGGTTTATAAAAACCCTGATTTTATCTTTTTTGATGAAGCCACTTCCGCACTAGATGCCGAAAATGAAAAAATAATTCATGATAATTTACAAGAATTTTTTAAAGGAAAGACAGTTGTAATTATCGCACATCGTTTATCAACTGTAAAAAATGCAGATCAAATAATTGTATTAAAACAAGGACAAATAGTAGAAAAAGGGAAGCATCAAGAACTTGTAGATAAAAAAGAAGATTATTTTAACTTAGTTAAAAACCAACTAGAATTAGGGAACTAATAACTAAAAAATATTCTGTCAAAGATCAGAAGTACCTCTATTTTTTAATCAATACAATTAAAGAATCTTTTAACAATTAAGACGAATAAATGAGTATAAATGATACCCAATGCCTATTTTGAGAATAAAAAAAGCTTTTGTGTTTTTTTTATAAGTATGTAAAGAGATAATGTTATATTTAACAAAATATACGGAAAAACCATAATTAAATTAATTTAAAACCAAGTAAATTGCGCCCCGTAAAACTTCTTGATTAACAGTAACTAAAGTAAAATTTTATTTATTGTTAGGAGGAACTTTTGCTGTTTACTTTATAAGATAAAAAAACAGCAAAAATTACAGTAAAAATAGAAAAGAGGGATTGGACCCCCACTTAAATGAAAACTCTGAAAAGAATATAAGAGTAAAACGAGCGCTAATACCTCCGGTGTTTAAAAGTGATTTATAAAAAATAGCTTGTTTAACTTTTGTATCTTTTAGAGTTTTTAAAAAGATAAAATAAAATTCTTAATATAGATGTACTCCAGTGATGGGAAAATATATGTAAACTTCTAAATAAAAAGTTCTTGTGTAATATACGTGATTTACATAAAAGGCAACAAAGAAATGCTATGTTCATTTTTTTGAAAACCAGCATCAGTTGTTTTTTTGTAAATTAAGATATCCTTGTGTAAGTGTACAATATTTTAAATATCAGCAATCTTTTATGATTAGAATGAGGTATACTTATTGAAAAAAATATTAATTAGAATCAGAAAACCCACTCAAGGGATGAGTGATTTGGGTAATGAGTACTTTTGTTTAGAAATATAAAAAAAATTAAAGTAAGGAATAATTGACCTCCAAGAATTGATTAAAAATGTATAGAACGTTAGGCTCAATATGTATTATAGCATCTGCTTTAATATCTTATCTAGATAAATATGTAATGGTTTATAATATTAATTTTAATAATAATCATGGTTATAATAATTCGGCAGATTTAGTTTGGGCAACTTCTATTATTATAGCTCCTCTTTTGTTAATTATAGGAGCTAACATGAGGCCCTACAAGATTAGTTATATATTTCCTGTTTACACTTATACAACTTATTTATTTTGGGTGTTTAGAGAAGATAAAACAGATTATGGATGGCCTAAATTTTATGCTGTTTTTGTAACCCTTTTATTTATTGTTTTTATGATAGGAATGTCCAAAATAAAGAAAAAGGAAAAGATAGAAAAAGAAGAGATCAAAAAGAAAATTATGTTTCTTGAAAAAATGCTCGATTTGTCGTACATAGTAATAAATAAGTATTAGCTTATGAGTAAGTACGATGAATTAATACGTCTTTCAAAATTAGCCAATGAGTCGTATGATAATAACGAAATTGATGAAGAAACGGTTAGGAAGATATTTTCTCAATGTTTGAAAGAATACAGGAGAATACAAGCTGAAGAGAATTCAAAGATGAAAAAAAAATGTATTAATATGTTCTTTAAAAAGCCTCTATAATAGAGGCTTTTCTGTTTTTTCTCTCATTTTATTTAATTGATTGATTAATTCTTTCTCTTTAAATGTTTCATATAAATAATCAACTTTGTCGTCAATTGTTTTTACTAAATGATCATATTGCGTACTTGAATATTTTTCCTTATAAAAGGAAACCTGCTCTCTTAAAAAATCATTTTGTTCTTTAAGAAAAGTAATTGTATCATAAGCTGTTTTTAATTCTATTTTTAAAGAATCTATCTCAAATAATTCATCTGTATTAAGATTTACCTTAGAAAATTGATTTAAATCATTTTGATTAACTAAATAATTATGTAATATTCTTAGGGTAGATTTTCTTGGTTTTTTTGAAGTTCCATTAAGTATTTTGTTAATACCTACTTCTGTAAGTTTTGTTTTTTCAGCTATTTTATAACCTGTTAAACCTCTTTTTTTAATTTCTAAAATTATAGAATTAGCATCCATTTTTATTCATTTTAGCTTTTAAAAGCATAATAGTTATGTTAAAAAAATATATTTAGTTTTGTATTTACATAACTATTATGTATGTTTGTCTCACACAAATCTAGCAAAAAAAACTAATTGTTTGAATTGAGAAATACAAAACAATAGTAATATATAAAGAAATAGTTAAAATATTTTAAATTCTCTAAATATAGAATAAAATAAAAAAATATAAGTAAAACTTCTTAAATTTATGACTCATGTTTATCCTTTAAAAAAGTAAAGTTGTTTTTTATATCCATTGGAATATGAATAGATTGTTAAATAAAAACATCCTTAGATTAATTTGAGAAAAATGGGAGATAAGATAGTAAAATTAATATAGTAAGATGCAGATATACATAATTAAGTT
>NZ_PCMX01000042.1 GCF_002530675.1 Flavobacterium columnare NBRC 100251 = ATCC 23463 | reverse complement strand
TTTTCATTATATTGGTTGGGTTAATAAAAGAGTTATCTTAGAATTTCATAAAGAGCACCTCAAAAGGGTGCTTTTTGATTTTTTAAAATTTGGATTTAAGAAAATTAAGAAAAATAAATTTTCCTTTAATCTAGAGAATTTAATAAAATGCAATGATCTAATTGCGCTTATTTTAGGAAGAAAAAATAATTGAACGTATTTGTACCGTTGTAGATTCTAAATTTTTTTCATAACTTTTTATCTTATGACATCATTTCTTTTATTTTTGTGTAAAAATAAAAGAAATGGAAATTTTAACTCAAACTTGGCATTGGGCAATTTCGGGAGCATTAATAGGTCTCGTTATGTTATTGTTGACTTATTTCGGGAAGACCTTTGGGATGTCTTCAAATCTGAGAACAATATGTTCGATGACAGGAGGTAAAAGATCAGCTCAATATTTTAATTTTGATTGGAAGGAACAAAAATGGAATTTAGCTGTAGTATTAGGATCTATCGTTGGAGGATTTATTGCTTTTCATGTTCTAGGCGGTACCCATAATGTTGAAATTAATCCTAATACAATTGTGCAATTACAAAAGATGGGAATTGATGCTCCTAATGGTAAGTATTTACCCGATGCGTTATTTAGTTTAGATTCTGTTTTTACATATAAAGGATTAGGATTACTCTTGTTAGGAGGTTTTCTAATTGGTTTTGGAACCCCTTATGCAGGAGGATGTACTTCAGGGCATGCGATCTCTGGATTAAGTAATTTACAACTACCCTCTTTAATAGCTGTAATTGGCTTTTTTTTAGGAGGATTAGTTATGGCTCATTTTATTTTACCTTTACTTTTTTAAACAAATGAAATTACTACGTTTTTTTGCAGTTGGGTTGCTTTTTGGAATAGTTTTAACAAAAGCAGAAGCCGTATCCTGGTATCGTATTTATGAAATGTTTATGTTTCAGTCATTTCACATGTATGGTATTATTTCAGTAGCTATCTTAGTAGGTGTACTAGGGATACGATTTATCAAGAAAAAAGAGTTAACAGATGTTGAAGGGCGGCCTATTTTAATCCCAGATAAGGATATTTCTATTACTCGTTATTTACTAGGAGGTATCATTTTTGGTTTAGGTTGGGCTCTAGTGGGGGCTTGTCCTGGTCCTATTTTTATATTGTTAGGAACAGGAGTTCCTGCTATTTTTGTTGTTCTTTTAGGAGCTTTATTAGGGACTTTTGTATATGGATTATTAAAAAATAAATTGCCTCATTGATCTTACCATTATGATAACTTTTATCTTAAAGAGGTTTATAAGAAGTAGTTTTTTATCTGTTAGGGGCTTAATTTCTAGAATTTATCCGAAACCAAGAGTATCTTTTAAAATAGATCTAGAAACTAGATTTGTTTTAAATTAAAAGTTTAATAGGGCGAGTATCTCTAAATTTAAATTACAAAAAAGATATACAAAAGAAGAACTGACTCGCTAATTTGTCACTTCGACGCTAGGAGAAGACACAGATCAAGATTATACGATTTCGTTCTAAGAGCGAAATAAATAAGATTGAAATCTTTAAGATTCCAATCTTATTTAGGTTATTAATTAATTTGAATGGTGATAGGTAGCGAATATTGAGTTCTCACAGTATGCCCTTCATAGATGCCAGGTTTCCATTTTGTTTTAATTGATTTTAGAACACGTATGGCTTCTTGGTCTAAACCAAAACCAGGATTTCTAGGAACGTTTATATTTGTAATACTGCCGTCAGGTTCCACTACAAAATAAACGAATATTTTAAAGGTATTGCTCTCTTCTATTTCAGGCGTTTGAAAACGACTGCTTACAATTTTTATAAAAGCATCTAGACCTCCTGGGAACTCAGGGCTTTTTTCTAGTATAGCTGGAGCTAAAGGTTCTTCAGGGATAGGTGAAGGAGTATTAGCAGCAGATGTAGGTTCGCTAGTGTTTCCTTTCGGATCACCAGTTATACTCCCCTGTAGTGCTAACGGATTTTCTGAAATATTTTTGCCCACATCATCTGGTTTGGTTAAAATATTTTCTGGTATTTCTGTCGATTTAACAAGTTTTGGATTTATTAAATTATAGGTTTTGGGAGTTATAATGTCTGCTTTTTTAATTTTCTTGAGTTGTTTTTCAATTTGTTTTTGCTCCTTTTTTTTAGGTAAATGAACTTCTGTAACCATAATATCCCCTAAATCATTAGGAGTGTTTGTGTTTACAGGTTTATCTTTAAAGGAACTTAAAAGGATAGGCAAAACAGCAAGGCCAGTTATAAAAGAGATGCCGCTTAAAAAAGCTTTAATGCTAGTACTACTGTCTTGCTTACGTAATTGATAAGCTCCGTATGCTTTATTTTTATTTTCGAAAACAAGTTCTAACCACTCGTTATTGTTTATGTTTAATTTTGACATAGTTTTTTTGGTTTTAATAATATAAAAAATATAAACTTCTGCAGAAAGTATATTGTTTGTATGAAATAATTATGCCAAAAAAATATAAATTATCTTAAATTTTATATATTTTTTTAATTTATATTAAACTTTTAGTATGCTTTGAAGTATAATAAAAACGCAACCTCCTTTAAAACACCTTAAAAGAGATTGTATTTTTTTGTTTTTTAAAAATGATGCTTTGCAACAGTTAGACTTGTTGTACAAGACCTTCGATAGTTCAGTAAAATGGTATCTTTGTGAAAAAAACACAATTGTTATGTTTGAAAAAAAATATTCTGATGGATTAAGATAGAACAAAATACTAAATCAAGCCAAACGAAAAGATAAAGGTTTTAAATAGTTTATTTATCCTTTTGATTAGAGTATTTTGATACTAGGAAGAAGCCTATTGTAAAATGGGTAATTTATATGCCATCTTAATTTTTGACAAAAAAGGTTCATTCGTTGGTATTTTGGCGATAGACAAAATCTAAAATCCTATAATAGTTAACTTTACGAGTAAAGGTGTTTATCCCATAAGTAAAGAACATCATTTAAATAACCCTCTAAAATACCCTTCAAAAAAAGAGACGTAAATGCCTCTTGTTATCCTCTCTCAAAACTTTACGAAAAATCCATAATAATGGAAGTAGAGCGGTTCCGTTCAACAGAGGTTTACTTCACTTTGTTTTTTTTGTGTTCAGTGATTACAATTCATTGTCGGCTCTTCGAGTCCAACGAAACCTTAGCTGTTGACAGTAGCACCTTATTATAGTTTGTTGATTTCTTCTTTAGTCAAGCCTGTTGCCTGCGTAATTATTTCTACTGAAACACCTAATTTTTTTAAGGATTTAGCCGTTTCAATCTTTCCTTTTATTTCTCCTTTTATTTCTCCTTCAATTAATCCTTCCATCTTTCCTTCGTCGAAAGCAGTGTCGATAACGCCTTTTAGATCTCGGTAAACTTTAAGGCTGCTCTCGTATTTGTCTAAATCCAATTGCCCGAAATTTGCTAACTCTGCTTTTTCAAAGGCTTGGGTAAATACTTCGTCTTTGAAAATTGTGGGAATACTTTGAAAGTCTTCCAAGTTTTGGATAAAATACAACCATTTATCCAAACGGGAGCTTAATTCGTTTTCCTGCTTGTTAAAATTGGGCATTTCCAAGTAGATATAGGTCAGTTTATCGTAAAATACTTTTCCGTTTTGGTTTTTTAGTTTAATGGTATGTACTACCTCGCTTCTTTCGGGTTCGCTTTCGTAATCGTCGAAAGTAAAATCCAAAACACCTACGCAATAAACCGCTTTCAAATTATAGTTCCATTCTCCTTTTTCGGCTTGTTCTCTAATGGGAAATGTGGAGTAATAGATGGTTCTTTCTTTGAAGTAGTTTTGCTTGGCTTTTTGGAGTTCTACGATGAATTTTTCGCCTTTTTCGTTTTCGCAATAGATGTCGTAGATGGCTTTTCTGTCGAGGTCACTCTGCCCGAGTTGCTCGGTGTTTTTAAAAGAAAGTTCTTTGATCTGGTCATATTCTGGCAACAAGGCATTGAGGAAGTCGATAAGCAGGTTTTTACTGGCTTCTTCCCCAAATATCTTCTTAAACCCAAAATCCGTAAAGGGATTGATGTATTTTGCCTTCATGTTCTCAACTTGTTTTCTTGGTCAAATTTACAAAAAATAATCTTTGATGTTGATCTTAAATTTCGGAGGATTTTCGGTGGCGGTATTACAGGCAACGTTTTTTTGTAGGAGTGCAGAAAGTGTTTTGCTTTGCATATACTCTCCAAAAACTTTGTCAAAATAAGATATTATGGCTTTTTGAGTAGTATGGGAATTTGTACCCATAAGTGAAGGAAATCACTATAAAAAACACCTAAAGTAGACTTCAAAAAAAAGAGGCGTGAAATGCCTCTTGTATATCCTTAAATTTTTAGTTTGAAATCCCCATAGTGGGCGGAAGTGTAAGCGGTTCCGTTCAACACGGGTTTACTTCACTTTGTTTTTATTTGTTTTTTTGTGTTCAGTGATTACAATTCATTGTTCGTGCTCCGCACGCAACGAAACCTTAGCTGTTGTAGGTAGTTGTTTTACTTTTTATTTAAGTATGCCCTGACCTTTATTTTTCAATTAGATTTGTGATATATAAGTGATGACTTATTATTCTTTAGTTGTGAGTCTGAATGGAAAGGAATTTTATCTTTGATTTCTTTATGGTTTTCTAATATCAATAATTCGGTATTCTCAATTGGACAAAAGTCATTCGATAAACTGAATATTGTATTTATGTTATTTTCAATATAATAATTTTTCCTTCTTTCGTATAATTCCATTAGTTTGTTCAAAGAGTGATTTGGATTTTCAGTTATATAATCTAAATCATATAAATCTTTTTCTGCGTATCTATTGGTTATAGAATCTAATTTTAAAAGTCCTATATCAGACTCGCTAGCGAGTCTTATTCCATTAATTGTTTCAATTGGATGGAATAGCTT
The DNA here is from genome assembly GCF_002530675.1 of Flavobacterium columnare NBRC 100251 = ATCC 23463. GTDB lineage: Bacteria > Bacteroidota > Bacteroidia > Flavobacteriales > Flavobacteriaceae > Flavobacterium > Flavobacterium columnare. The sequence continues at coordinate 8,788 of NZ_PCMX01000042.1, read as the reverse complement.
AAACCCTTGTATTATTTCAACTTTAATATTTGTATTATCTGTTGAAATAATAGTTCGAAGAAAAACGAGTTCATCATTTTGTTTTGTTGGATAACCAATATACAAAACTCTATTTTTAAATGTCTCTATTATTTCTTTTTCTATTAATTCAAAGCCACTAATACCAATAATATTTTCACAAAATAAATCAATATCTACTGACTCTCTATGCGAATATCTTATTGCTAAATTTGTGCCACCAGCTAAATAGAAACTACTTAATGAATTTAGTTGTTGTAATTCTTTAATAGTTTTCTCTAGCTCATTAGAGATATACATATTTGTTGAATTTACTTTTAATAGGAGTATTGTATCTTTTTGAAGTAAGTGAACAAATTTCGTCCGAAATTCGCTCAGTTGAAGCTATAATTACTCTTTTTATTGTTTCTTCTGTGTATAAACTTTCCAAAAACAATATGTTATCACTGTAATTTGAAAAATCTGAAAACATAAGAATACGAGATATAATAACGTCACTATCCTTATGGATGTTAAGTTTAGTCACATCCAAATCCCAAAAAATGTAGTTTGGTATTTTTTCTAATATGTTAACAGTCTTTTTCATAGCTAGTTATGATAAAAGTAATAATTATTTTTATATAGTTTCAAATTTTATACCAAAGTTTTACTTTCTGTCTTCACGTTCCGTTTTTTTACAATTACCTACAACGTCAGTCTGTGAAAAAACTCAGAAACCTCACCAAATATAGCTAAAATAGTTTGTTAAAAAAGGGGAATTTTCGTATTTTTAAAAATGCAGCATATCCAAGGGATTTCCCGTAATCAGTTACATGCATCGAGTTTAGAAGACAAAATTACTTCTGAAAACCCAGTTCGATTCATAGATGCTTTTGTTGAACACATAGACCTTCAAAAAGTAGGATTTACACCTGTTGTTTTAAAATCCGAAGGTCGTCCAAGTTTCAATACCCAAGTGTTTCTTAAAATCTATTTATATGGTTATTTGAATGGTATTCGCAGCTCCAAAAAACTAGAAAAAGAATGCATTCGTAATATTGAAATGCAATGGTTGTTAGAAGATATTCGTCCTAATTATCACAGTATTTCTGATTTTAGAAAAGACAATCCCAATGCATTGAAGCAACTCTTTAAACTGTTTGTTTCTTTTTTGAAAGATGCCGATGGGGATACAATCATACCAATTTAATAGGACTTGAAAAAGTAAACGGAGAACATAGCTTGATTATGCTAGTGTACAACATCAAGCGTACCATAAATATTCTTGGAGTCCCTGATTTAATAGCAAAAATTAAAGTTTGGAACTCACCTTACAAGACAAAGGACTTTTTTTTGATAAAAACGACTTATTTAAACCTGTTTATAGGCTTTATATTTTTTGAAACACCTCAAAGTAAGTTCAAAAATAGCATTGTTTAAAACAAAGTTATGTCAGTTTGGTGGGATGAATTGTATTCAAAAAAGAGGTTTTTTCACAGCCTGACGGTTTTGGGCTTTGCGTAGTGGCGGATTTCGAAGCACAAAACTGTCAGGCAAGCACAAATGTTGATAGAAGCACTACACTTTAATTAACCACTTCACCCGCCATTACGCAAAACCCGTGTTGGGTGCAGTATTTATTTATTATTTTGTTTGATGTTTCTAAATCTTGTCTGTCATACGCCTTAACCAAGTTTTCTCTGTCAACATTACTTAGTCCGTTTATATTAGGGATTTTAAGTTGCTTTAAAACTTGAGATTGAAATCTAGGAAGTCCGCCATTCATTCTTATTCCAATTTGAGACATTTGGTGTTTAATGAAGTCTGACATTAAAATACTTGCCAAAATCTTTAATGAAGAAATATTGTCTGCTGTGATGTAGTATAAATTATGATGGGGATAAAATTTACCATTGTCAATAAAAAGGAATTTATTTCCCGTAAGGTCGGGCAATAAAAGTTTCGGCTTACTTAATAATTCTGGCTTTATTTTATCAATTGTTTTATACCATTTATTGGGTGTTTTCTTTGCTGTATGCCTTTGCAATAGAGTTTGCTTGTTGTCATTGAAATAAGTTTGTAAATGCGGATAATGTTCTAAATCACAAAGTTCTCCATTGTCGTATGGGTTGATTAGATAATTTTCTGTCCATTTGAAAGTGTTATTTTTTAAATCAGTTGATTTAATAATTGGTAGCACCCTGTTTTTTTCAATTCCATTGAGTTCTTTTTTGTTTTTAATAAAAACTTTGTCAGCTCCTGTTGCCACACCAATACCAATTTCAAATCCTTGTTCTTCTATACCGTTTAAGGCAATATGATTTATGTTGTAATGCAAAAACAAGTTTTCCCAAGAATTACTTTTTGGATTTTCAACTTCTGTAAATTTCAAGTTGTTAAAATCAATTTGTTTTGAATTGTCTTCAAAAAACAAAACCTTTTCAGACCGTTTACTTTTTTGTATTGTCGTTATACAAGGATATGCTGTTACTACTTCATCAAAAGGTGAAGACTTTTCGATATTTAGAACTTTTCTCAAATTGTATAGAGAAGAAATTTGCTCTCTTAAAATCTTTCCGTATTGGTTATTTAGCCATCTGTTTGAACAAATAAAAGATAAAAGTCCATCAGGTTTTAATAGCTCTAATGAATACTCAAAAAATGGAATGTAAAGGTCTGCTCTGTATTTAAAAGTTTTATACCTTTTCCGATAGAAAGCCTTGTCATTTTCGGGTATAAGTTCGTGTCTTATGTATGGAGGATTGGCAACTATGCAGTCAAATTGATGGTCGAAATGCCAAGTCAGGAAGTTTGTATTTAAACAAATTTGAAGGCTTATTTTGAGCCTTTGATTAGTCAAATTGAAAATTAAATCATCAATAGTCGTAGTCAACTTAGCAAAAGCAATTGTGTCTAACTCAACAAAAGTCAAATTAGAAATTACACTATCAATAAATGAAAATTGATAATCTAAAGATGACTTGTAAAGGCGTTTTATTATTTCTGTTGCAAATGCTCCATTTCCTGATGCTGGTTCTAATATTTTAATGGAACTTAGATTTACATCAGAAGAATAGCCGACTTCATCCAATATAAATTGGACTACATTCTTATTTGTAAAGACTTCACCGTGATTTCTTCCGTTTTTACGTTCCATAGCTTTTATTGGTTAAATTCGTGAAGTTGTCCCGATAATTGTCCAATAAAAGAATGAAGAAAGGCTTCAATTGAAATGCTTTCTTCAACATTTCCGTAATCAAAATTGTCAGTTGACCAAAGTAAACAGCATTGAGAATAATGTCTTTCAAGCATAAGTTTTTGGCAAAACAAACGATACCTATCAATGTAAGAGGTGTTGTGAAACTCCTTGAATACTTTAAAATATGGTTCAGTTATTCTGACTGGAGATGTTGATTTTGCGGATTTTTCTACAATCATCATATATCCTAGCCAAGGTGCTGATTGATTAGGATATGCTTTTTCTCTAAACGCAGTCCACAAGTCAATAGCACTTCCTAATGCTTCTTCTGTCCTATTGTTAAAATTGTTTCCAAAAGAGCCAACTTGAGACTTGAGTTCAACAACTGCTATGAGCTTTTGTGTTGGTGAAATTATCAGCATATCCCAATCTTTTGTCGGTCTAAAGTAACCTGGCAATTGATTTCCTTTTATGTAGATGCAGTTTGTTGGTATTCCAATATCAACTGCAACTTGATACAAAAGATTGATAAACCCGTCTAACTGTTTGCCACCTGTAACCGAACTTCGATTGCCTGTATCTTTCACTTCTCTGTCGCCCTGTTCAGCTTTTTGTTTGTTCCTTGTGTCCCAAAAATGCTTGATGGCAGATTTTATGAGTTCGTTATATTTTTTTATGTCCATTTATTGTCTTTCTATATTGATGCAAAGATAAAAATTTATGAGGTTATTCTGTCCGTTACGGGGTTCTTTAATATTGCACCCAACGTCCCGAGTATTTATGAAGGTGGCACGAGCCAACATAGAACACTCTGATTAATAATTAATTTTTAAATTGTGCCAAAAGTTTACAAATACGCCATATCGTGACACTTTTCATAAATACTTAGTTATATGACGGTTTCGCCTACTTTCTTTTGGTTATATCTGAAAATTTTCGTAACTATGTAACCTAATTACACCATCTATGATACAAACTGAAAATATTCCTGATTACCATTCTATAAATTCAATAACTCCAGATTTTCTAATTACTTTACCTTTTGATGAAAAGGATGTAATAAACGAAACCAATGTTACTTGTTATTTTGTAGTCAGAATTGGCTTATACAAGCATAAATGTTTAGGCGTAGAGTTTTTTGATAAAATAGATACAAAAATTTTAGAAGGTAAAACTTTTAAAGACTATTTTGTTAATTACATATACATTTTTAGAGGAAACCCTTTTAACATAATCAAAGAAAAAGAGTTCTTTAAAGTTTAGATTGATAAAAATACTCTCTAATTGTCGTTTTTTCTACACCGCTTGGTTGAAATTCTGTTTGCATTACCAATTCTTTTAGTTTATCTGCAAACTCTATAATATCTCCTACAGTAGCTCCAAAAAACTCTGAAAGTACTTTTTCTCCTTGTATCAAAAAAAACTCTTGTTTAGCTTCTTGTTCCTTTTTGTAAAGCTCTGATTTCTCATATATCTCCTGATTATGCTTTGTTATTTGATGTATTAACATTTCACTTTTTCGTTTTAATAAAACGAAATACTTTCAGCGTATAGTTTGGTTTAAGCTGTCATATAACACACAAATATACGCAACTCAGCGATGATTACAAGGATAAACAAACAAAACTAGGTTTACCCAGCTAATGCCTTTAAAAGCAATACTTTTTAAAGGTACATCAAATGCGTATTTTATGTATCTTTATATAGTTTTATTGCGAAAAATAATATTTAATTCAAATTACACATTAGAGATTTCAAAGGGATAGGTGATGTTATAATTTCAAAGACCACTGAACCAAGCTTTTCTTTTTTGTTAAGTGCAATTTTCAAAACAAGCCTGTCATTTTGTTTTTCAAAATATGCCCCTATAGCAAAGGTTTTATATCGCAATGTTGTTAGTGTTTTCTGAGTTTTTTCGTGTAAAACAAATGTTCTGAAAAGAAACATTAAATTATAAGCTATCATAGTAAAAATAAGAGCTGCTTCGGTTGGGAAAAAATCTTTCAAATTAAAGCTGTCAAAGCTAAAATCATATTTCAATTCTTTTATTTTATTTTCAGCATGGCTTCTACCACGATAGAATCTCCAGATTTCTGATGGAGCAAATTCTAGATTTGTAAAATAGGCTGTGTATCTGTAGTTTTTGTGAATCTCATCCTCAGGAAAAAGACTTCATATTTTACTTGGCGCATTGGTTTTTTCTTTTAATTTTTGACGTACAACTACCATTCTTCTTGATTTTTTCCAAGACTTAGCCTTATAATTTTGCTCACAAATCTCAATACCGTCATCTAAAACAATCCAATTGTTAGATTAGTTAATTATCCTTTGAGTTGAATGATTAAATTTAGCCGCAATGATGTAATTCTTTTTAGAAGTTTCTAAATAATCCATTATCTCGTTTGAAAAAAAGCCACTATCTAATTGAATTAAACTAACGTTTTTGTTCTTTAATTTTGATAACGTATTTTCTAAAAAAGAAAAAAAATATTTGTAGAAGTACTATCTCCACTGCGCAACCACATATCTGGAACTAATTTCATATCATTTGTAAAAGTTATTAAAGTATGGTGTGATAAATTGCCTTTCTTAGAGGGGCTGTATTCTTTTTTTGCTCCTTCTTGAGTATCATATCTTGTTACTACAGAAGAGTTTATATCTAAAGTAAAATTGTCGAATTTGAAATTATCGAAAATCCAAGAATAGAAAAAATCGCTTATTTTTTGATTGGTCACTTGGTTGAATTTTTTCCTAATGTGGAATTTGGGTTTTAAGGGCTCGATTTTTTGTTGAATGTTTTTGATAACGGCAGCATTTTCTTGGCTATTATTTTGATCTAATTGATCTAAGTATTCTTGAATTCGGGCTTCAATATAAGCCAAATGTTTGTCTATCTTTTTTTGTTAAAATTAGACTTTTTACCGTTATGTGCTCTAGATTTAGCACATCAATAGAGATAGTTTCGCCTGCAATTAAATCAGCATTTTTTAAAAACGAAACAAATAATTTAAAGAGTTTTTAGAGTGCTTTGGGGTTGTTTTTTCTGAAATCAGAAATGCTATGCTAATTCGGACGAATATAGGTTAAAAGTCATTGCATTTCGATATTTCGGATGAACTCTTTTCTAACTTTATGGAGTTACGAATGTTGTTTAAATAGTCATACAAATAGATTTTAAGAAAGATTTGTTCTTGAAATTCTGACGATCTTCGGTTTTTAAAACAACGGTCGTAAATCCTATTTTATTAAGATCTATTAGTCTAACAAAAGCATCTATAAAACGCACTGGATTATCTAGAGCTATTTTGTCTTCTAAACTGGTTGTTTGTAGTTGATGGCGGGAAATTCCTTGGATATGGTACATACTTAAAAATACGAAATTTATTTTAAATTAATCATTTTAGTTATATTTGACAGAGTTTGTGAGGTTTTTTTGTAGATTGTCGTTAGTGATAATGTAAAACGAGACCCTATATAAACAGAAAATCCTAAAAAGAAATGACAGAAGAACAAAAAATAATAAGCAGATGTTTTAAAGATATATTTGACACAAATGTTAGATATGAAATTCCATTTTTTCAACGTGGATATGCTTGGGAGAAAAAGCAATGGGACAAATTGTGGGACGACATTTATGAAGAAATTTTACCAGCATTAGAAAACAACAACTTTGAAGATGAAGAACATTTTTTTGGACCAGTTGTAGTGTTAGAAAAGAGCAATGCACCACATCCAAACCTAAAAAGATATTTAATCATTGACGGACAACAAAGAATTACAACAATCTATTTACTTTTAGGACTAATAAGGAAATCACTAAACAATTTAAGTCATCTTTCATCGGAAGCACAAAACTACTGTGCAGAAATTGATAAATTGTTAAGTAATAATGTTAATGGTGGAGACGATTATTTAAAGTTAAAAGTTTTTAGCAGTAAAGGCGACAGATACCCAACATATAAAACAGTATTCCTTGAAAATCCAAGTAGTCCATATTTAGTAGAAGACCAAAAGTTATACTTTCCTGACACAAATAAAATCGACCAATTTGTTAAGTTCTATGACAAGAGAACTAAAACTTATAATGTTCAAGACCTATGGCAGTTATTTCAAGTAATTACAAAATCCCTTACAATTGTCTGGATACCATTGGACGAAAAAAAAGATGATGCACAAGCAATTTTTGAAAGTTTAAACGATGCAGGAATGCCTTTGACTGCATCAGAATTATTATGTAATTACATTTTTAAGCCAATATTAAACGACAGTACGAATGAACACGAAAAACTTCATAATGACTTTTGGCTAAAAGCAAGAAAAGAAGTTGGAGAAGGTAACTTTGAAGATTATCTCATCAACTTGTTTTCAATTGGAGAAAAAAAGCGAATTGGACAAGGACGAAGAATGTATGTTCATTTTAAAAACCGAAATAAGAAAATTACAAAAGATAAAGCGGTGGCAACGCTAAATGATATTTTGGAAAATGCCAAGTATTACAACAATATAAAACAACCTTTGAAATTTCCTCATAAAGACGGAAGAATAAAAAGTTTACTTTATAATATTTCACAAACTAATATGACTTCAATTACACCATTTCTAATGAGTGTTTTAAAAAGTTACGAGTTAAACAACCTATCTGATACTGATACCATTGATCTTTTACAAGAAACTTATGTATTATTAGTTCGTAGTAAATTTGGAAACAGACGTGTTACAAAGTTTGATACATTTTTCCCTTCTTTATTAAACGATATTATCAACGAACCGGACAAGTCAAGAGCCATTGAGAAAAAATTTCAATCAGAAGGCTTATGGGTATCAAACCAAGAGTTTGAAGATGCTTTTTTAACCAAAGAACTTTACAATCAACGAGAATTAAATTTTGCAAGACATATTTTACAAGAGTTAGACAAACATTTGCAGGAGTTTAAAGAATATCCAGACTATTCAACAATTAATACTATTGAGCATATTTTGCCCCAAACCTTAAATGAACATTGGGCAACATATTTAAAAGACGATGCAGAAAATCCGAATTTAAAAGTTGTAATTAACACTGTTGGCAACTTGCTTTTAAACAGTAGTCCTGCAAACAGCACATTTGGACAGAAACCATTCGCAGAAAAGATAAATCTTTATACAGAAGTTTCTGCATTATCGAGAAAGCTTAAAGAAAGTAATTTGTCAAAGTGGGATATTGAAGAAATAAATAATCGTTCTAAAAAATTATCAGAAAATGGACTTGCTATTTGGAAATGGAAGAACCAATAATGAAACCTCTGTTGAACGGAACCGCTCTACTTCTATTATTATGGGTTTTTCGTAAAGTTTTGAGAGAGAATAACGAGAGGCTGTCCTAAAAGTTTAGAATAGCCTTTTTTATTGCTGTTTTATTCTTAAAAATGTATTTTATACCATTTAAACGTTGAATTTTCTTTTTAAAAATAGCACATCTACAAAAGCAATAAAAATTAGTGTTGGTTCTCGATGCGCTTCGCGATCGAACGAACGATGATTTCAATTATATACTCAACCGTCTGTTCGAGTTGTTTTTTAAATGAAAAAAAACGTATCGAGAACTTTATTTTT
>NZ_PCMX01000041.1 GCF_002530675.1 Flavobacterium columnare NBRC 100251 = ATCC 23463 | reverse complement strand
TAATTGAGGGAAGTTTACAAGGGAAGTTTACAAATATAAAACATACAAGTATCCAGTAAGTGCTTTTAGAGATATAGAGGAATTAAAAAGAAAGAAAGAAACAAGATAAAGGAAAGAAAATTAAGTGTAGCGTAGCGGAACGTATTTTCTTTCCTTTATCTTATTTTGAACATTGAAATATTGATTATAAAAATGATTTTACACACTTTTTAATACACTACCAAAACACGATTTGATTTGACCATTCATTACTAATTTATCTTTATGATGTTTTTATAATTACGCTTTTCTTTTGTAAAATTCTGTTATGCTATACTTTATTTTATCATAATTAATTTTTTTTGAATAATCCATGAACGGTTTCTCAATGTTTCTATAAGATAAAAAGCTAGTTAAGATGATAATAGGGGTAATTAGAAATATTATAGAACAAAATGTTGAAGGAGACATTTTTTCTACTACCTCTAGACTAAAACCAAAATAAAGCGTTATGAATATAATTATTCCGTGAATTAAATAAGTACTATATGAGATTTCTCCTAAGAATTTTAATGTAGTGTTTTTTAAAACTCCGAACATCTCATTGCCTAAAGCAATTAAGTTAAATACTATTATTATTAAAAGCTTACAGATATAGTTGTCCGAAGTATGAAAAAGTAAAATTAATCCCAAACATAATAAAATTATTATACTGTAAAAATTTGAATTAAAATTAATTTTTTTTGTATTATACTTAATGATAAAAGGAGGAATTATACCTCCTAAAAAAGAAAGTAGATGAGGAATACTTGATCCATAAATTTTAAAAAAACAAAGAATGAAAAAAAGGCTAATTACAGTATAAAAAAAGGATGTTTTCTTTTTGAAAATTAAAATAGAGATAATAGGCAAGCTGAAATAAAAGAGCCATTCATAAGGAAGTGACCATACAACACCTGCATTTATTATATGAGTAAATGATAAATCATTTATGGTTGGACTACTTAAAATGGTAAAAGTGCCCCATTGCAGCACTTCTTTTAAAAGTTTAAAAGGAGTAACATTGAGTTGCCAATCACTAATTATAAATACAATTGATATTAGTAAAAATATTGAAACAAGATACATAGGTACTAACCTAAAAAATCTTGATATAAATATAATAGGCCAATTAATTTTTTGATTTTCAGAGTTCAATAACTTGGTTATAAACAAAAAAGAAGTAATCATAAAAAAAAGAGAAACACTTGTTTGCCCTAATTGATTATATAAGTTTGATTTAGGAGCTACCCAAGATTTGATTTGTAAATATTGGAACCATATAGAGGCATGGTGAATAAAAACACCTATAGCAAGAAAACCTCTTATTCCATCTATTGTTTCATATCTTGTGTTGTTATTTATTATTTTAAATTTTAAATTTATAATATAGGCTGTTGTAAAAGCAATAAATAAAATTATAATTGCAAAGAAAGGATTTAAAGGATTCATTTTAGCAGTAGGTGGATTTAAGAAATATGATTTGTTTAGATTTAAGTAGGTTTATGTTTAGGAATAAATAATTAAAAATGTTTATCAAAGTATAGTATAAAGCATCATCTGATTTCTATTAGAACTGCCAGTACTCTATAGTTTTTTGACTAATACATAAAGATAAAAAAGGAATAAAAACAGAAATAATTTTTAAAATAAATATGATTATAGTCAAGATAGCATAAACAATAAGGTTATAAAAATAAAACATTATATTTTGAAATAATCATTATTTCGAATAGCATTTTTCAATGCGTCTGTATTTTTTATTTCTATTTTTGATTGAAAAGCGTTTAAATGTTTGTTGTGATGAACATCACTTCCTACGAAATCAATTAGCCCTTCTTTTAGTAGTTGATCTGCTACGTTTTTTACTTCTTTACCATAATAGCCAACAGTGGATAATAAATTTAATTGAAACTTGCATCCAGCGTTTTTCAACTTTTTATAAGAATCAAATTGCTGATGGTAGAATAAGTAACGCTCAGGATGTGCTAATATAGGAGTATATCCCGCTACTTGTAAATCAAACAAAATGTCAAACAAGTTAATAGGAGCATTTAGATAAGACATTTCCACCAAAACATATTGATCTTTTAAGGTGTGAATTTCCTTTTTTTTGAAGAGAGAGACAAAATGATCATCCATTAAATATTCTGATGCGAAATTCATAGAGACAGATACCTCTCTTTTATTCAATTCATTACTGGTATTGTGGTAATTCATTGCTATAGATTCATACGTATTGTCATAATACCCTGAAAAGGTGTGCGGTGTTGCCATGAACTGTATAAAACCATAATCAGATAAAGTAGTTATCAAATGTATAGTATCTTCTATGTTTTTAGCTCCATCATCAATTCCTGGTAAAATATGGGAATGTAGATCAATAAATTGGTTTTCTGTAAATTCTCTTAAATAAGGTTTTGATTTAGTAAAAAACAGCATAGATATTTTGTATTTCTTTATATTCAACAAATGTATGGAATTAGAGAATCTTTACACAATGATAATTTTTCTTTTTATTGTATTTAATAGTATATTTTACTAAGTTGCGTCTTTAACTAAGAAAAAATGAATATTTCTCAAGAAGATAAATGGGATCAAATTATTACAGCAAAATATTCGCTTTTTGATTTGAATTTAAAAGAGGTTTGGAAATATAGGGATTTGTTGATAATGTTTGTAAAACGTGATATTATTACGGTTTATAAACAAACTATTTTAGGCCCCTTATGGTATTTTATTCAACCATTATTTACAGCAATAACTTTTACTATAATTTTTAATAAAGTAGCAGGTATTGAAACAGGGGAAGTACCTTCTTTTCTTTTTAATTTGGCAGGAATAATAGTTTGGAATTATTTTACCGCATGTTTAAATGAAACCGCTGACACTTTTAAAAAAAACGCAAACATTTTTGGTAAAGTATATTTTCCTAGAATAATAATGCCTTTATCAACAGTAATAACCAATTTAGTGAAATTAGGCATTCAATTAATTATATTTATTGGTTTTTATTGGTTTTATTGGTTTTTAGGAATGAAAAATATAATAAGTTTTAATGTGATCTTTTTTCCTTTTCTTATAGTTCTTATGGGGCTTTTAGGACTAGGATTAGGGATGATAATATCTTCGTTAGTAACTAAATATAGAGATCTGTCGTTTTTGATAGTGTTTGGTGTTCAATTGTTAATGTATATATCTGCTGTAGTATATCCAATGGAACTAGTAAGCCAAAAATTGCCCAAATATGGTTGGCTTGTAGAATATAATCCATTAGCTTATATTGTTGAAACGTCAAGGTTTATTCTTCTTAATCAAGGGGAAATTTCATTTTATGGTTTAGTCTATACAATCTTTACAACAATAATGATTTTTATAGTAGGATTAGTGATTTTTAATAAAACAGAAAAAAGTTTTATCGATACAGTTTAAAAATGAAGAAAAAAGATATAATATTACGTGTCGAAAACATTTCTAAGCAATATCGTTTGGGGGTTATAGGAACAGGTACCTTAAGTCATGATATTAATCGTTGGTGGCATAAAATAAGAGGAAAAGAAGATCCTTATTTAAAAGTTGGAGAATCAAATGATAGAACAATTAAAGGGAAAAGTGATTATGTTTGGGCGTTAAAAGATATTAATTTTGAGGTAGAGAGAGGAGAAGTATTAGGGATAATTGGTAAAAATGGAGCAGGAAAATCTACTCTTTTAAAGATTTTGTCTAAAGTTACAACACCTTCAACCGGAGTTATTAAATCGAGAGGAAGAATCGCATCTTTGTTAGAAGTTGGAACAGGATTTAATCCAGAACTTACGGGACGTGAAAATATTTATTTAAATGGAGCTATTTTAGGAATGACCAAAGCAGAAATCAATTCTAAAATAGACCAGATCATTGATTTTAGTGGATGTGAACGTTATATAGATACTCCTACTAAGCGCTATAGTAGTGGGATGACCGTTCGGTTAGCCTTTGCTGTGGCAGCTTTTTTAGAACCTGAAATTCTAATTATAGATGAGGTGTTAGCTGTAGGAGATGCAGAGTTTCAAAAGAAAGCTATTGGAAAAATGCAAGATATTTCTAAAGGAGAAGGGAGAACGGTTCTTTTTGTTAGTCATGATATGTCTACGATTAAAAAACTTTGTAAAAAAGTTATTTTATTAGAACATGGAACTATTAAAATGATCGGAGATACGGATTTTATTATATCCGAATACTTAAAAGTAACACATAATTCTCATATAAATTTTCCATTGGAGACGTTTGACGAAAATTTAGTCGTAATAGATTCTTACGTTGCCAATGAATCTTTCGAAAGTGTTGATTTGGTAGGTTTTAATAGAGATGTTAAAGTTGTAATGTGTTTAGAATCAAAAGGATTTAGAGGTTCTTTGATTGTAGAATATAAAATTTATAATTATGAAGATAAAATTTTGACTACAGGCTCAACTTACCTTATGGCAGAAGAAGTGAAGATTCAAGAAGATGGTTTTTTTCAAATTGTTTGTAATTTTTCAAATATTAATTATGTGCCAAGTAAGTATTTTATTTCTATTATTGTTATGGATGCAATTGTTGAATCTAAATGCGTGATATTAGACAAACTGTTGTACTTTGAAGTAATAAAGAGTGAAGAATATCAGATAAAAAAAGAGTTTAAGTCCAGACTTCATGGAGTGCATATTCTGCCACAGTACTGGTCTATTCAAAAACTGTAATTCAAATAGAATGAAAACGAAAATATTACTTTTTTCTCCTATTAGAAAGCCAAATGAAATCGTTAGACTTCATCTCCGCTCATTGTTAGATTTAGAGATTGCTGATTTTGAATTTACTTTTTCTTTCTTTGATGACAACCTTGATCCTCAAAGTACTTTTATATTAAATGAATTTGTATCTAAACAAGATAATGCTTTGTTATTGAATGCTGTTTTTGGTCTAGAACCAGATACTAAAGATAGGAAAGAACGTTGGGAATTAGATTTATACGATCGAATTACTTTGATAAAAGATAGCGCGATTCGATATTTTTTAAATCAAGATTATGATTATTTATTTTTTGTGGATGCTGATTTAGTCCTGCATCCAAAAACAATTATTAATTTATTTCAAGCTAAAAAAGATTTTGTTGCAGAGATATTTTGGACACATTTTTCGTACGCAGCTTCTTATATGCCTAATTGTTGGGATAAAGAGGGGAATTCGTTAGAACGTATGATGACGTATATAATACCAGGAACTTATGAAGTAGGTTTTACAGGGGCTTGTACTTTATTGACTCGAAAAATATTAGAATCAGGTGTTCGATTCCAACCTATAAAAAATATGACTTGGTTAGGAGAAGACAAACATTTTTGTACACGTGCAGCAGTAATGGATTTTGATATTTTTGTAAATACAGAATCTCCTGCATTTCATATTTACAGTACTACATTGGTTTCTCAAGCAAAGGAATTTATTGATTCAGGATATTCTTTGGCTTATTTACAAGTTTGGTTGGATGATGTTTGGGTTGAAAAAATTAAAATGTGGCAAAAGTTAACAACCTATAAGAAGCCATTAAGTGAAAAGATTAAAAAATATATTAAAAGATGGATAAAATACAATAATTAATCTTTTCTATATCTCTAGCTTAGTTTGTAATACTTATTTGATTGCTTCTTAATAAAATAAATTTGTATAAAGAGATATGTTATTGACTGTTTTTGAAAGTGAGAAAGTAGAAATCTCTTCGTATTTTATCATATTTTTATATTTAAATTGATGATAAGTTAAGCTATTCCTTTTTAATCAAATTTTTAGCTTTTGAATGAGATTATTTTAATAACATATTTTTTAAATTTCAATAGAGTCACTGTTTTTCAAGATATAGAATTTTGAAGTATTTGCATTTGTTTAAAAATATGAATGAAGATTTGAAATTTTCAATAGGCTATTAATTATTTGTTTTAAAATAATTGTAAAATAAAAAAGAAGGAAATATTTAGGTAGAAAACTTAGATTTGTTCAGAAAAATTGATAAAATATAAGTATTCTTGTAACGAATAAAAAAAAGTGATGAAAATTTTAATTTGTTTTGGGACTAGGCCAGAAGCTATTAAAATGGCACCTTTATATCATGTGTTAAAAGAAGAAGCGTTTGATGTAAAAGTATGTGTAACGGCACAACATAGACAAATGTTAGATCAAGTGTTAGATTTTTTTGAAATTATACCTGACTATGATTTAAATTTGATGTCACCTAACCAAAGTTTGAATCAATTATGTGCCAAAATATTATTACATATTGATCCTGTTTTAGATGAAGTGAAACCTGATTTGGTGTTAGTACATGGAGATACAACAACTTCCTCAATAGTGGCATTAGCGGCTTTTCATAAACAAATTAAAATAGGACATGTGGAAGCTGGGTTAAGAACTTTTCATAAATATTTTCCATTTCCAGAGGAATTGAATAGACAATTAACGGCTAAGCTTGCGGATTATCATTTTGCTCCTACTTCTCAATCGGTTTCAAATTTACAACGAGAACTTATTAACCCAGAAGCTGTTTTTGAAGTAGGTAATACTGTAATTGATGCTTTGAAGTGGGCGGTAAATAAAATCAAAATAGGATATGAAAATGAGGCTATATCTAAACTAAAAGAGCAATTAGATCCTACTAAGAAAATGATATTAGTTACTGGGCATAGAAGGGAAAATTTTGGTAAAGGATTAGTTCAGATTTGCGAAGCATTACTCACCTTAGCAAAAAGGGCAGATGTTCAAATTGTATATCCAGTTCATCTAAATCCAAAAGTTCTAGTTCCTGTAACATCTTTATTAGAAAAAAAAGAAAATATTCTACTAATTGAACCTGCGGAATACCCATTGTTTATTTGGTTAATGGAACAATCTTTTATGATAATTTCAGACTCAGGAGGTATACAAGAAGAAGCTCCTACTTTGGGAAAGCCTGTTCTAGTTACTCGAACTTTTACAGAACGAACAGAAGGTGTTAAGGCGGGAATTTCATTTTTAGTAGGAACAAACAAAAAATTAATTGTTGAAAAAGCAATTGAATTATTGGATAAATTTCAAGGAGAGGTTTTACCTGTGAATCCTTATGGAGATGGAACTACATCAAGTAAAATACTAAAAGAATTACAAAAAATAGAAAATAAAAATAAATCTTCTTTTTTAAAGGAATAAAAATCTTATGAGTAATTCATTTTTATTTCTATTTTTAGAGTTTTAAAGTAAATAATAAGTCAAAATAAAACAATAAATGACACATATTTTAATTACCGGAGGAGCAGGAAATGTAGGGAGTGCTTTAGCAAGTAAACTAGCAGAAGACAACTCAAATTATATAGTTATTATAGATAACTTATCTACGGGTTCATTGCATAAAATTCCACAAAAAGAAAATGTGAAGTTTATTAAAGCCAATTGTAATATATACAACGATATCGTACCCATTTTTGGACGATATAATTTTAATTATGTTTTTCATTATGCAGCTGTAGTAGGGGTAAAACGCACATTAGCTAATCCAATTTCTGTTCTAGAAGATATTGAAGGAATTAAAAATATTTTGAGTTTGTCTAAAAATTCAGGTGTTGAGCGTGTATTTTTTTCAAGCTCTTCAGAGGTATATGGAGAACCTTTTGAAATTCCTCAAAATGAAAAAACTACACCATTAAACTCAAGATTACCTTATGCTATTGTAAAAAATGTAGGGGAAGCCTTTTTTAAGTCCTATCAACAAGAATACGGGTTAAATTATACTATTTTTAGATTTTTTAACACCTATGGACCTAATCAGAGCGAAGATTTTGTAATTACCCGATTTGTCAAAGCCGCATTAAAGAATGAACCCATTTATATCTATGGAGACGGAATGCAAACCCGTTCTTTTTGTTATGTAGATGATAATATTACAACTTGCGTAAAAATATTAAATGAAGGACTTTGTATGAACGATGTCATTAATATTGGAAGTCATAAAGAACAAACAATTTTGTCTTTAGCAGAAGAAATTATTAAGCATACACAATCTTCAAGTAAAATAGTATTCTTACCCGCTCTGCCAGAAGGAGATATGGCCAGAAGATGTCCCGATAATTCAAAAATGCTTTCCATATTAAATAAAGATTTGATAACTTTAGAGGAAGGGATAGCTAAATTGACAGCCTTTTATAAAAAACCTAATTAATATGCGTTTAGGAGATAATCCCACAAAAATAGGGAAACTGGTGGAACGAACTGCTTGTGATCATCGTGTCATAATTCCTTTACATATTCCACATGAAGAAGACTATTACAAAGATGCTTTTCGAATATTTGAAATTTGTTTACATTCCGTTCGTAAAACAGCTTATTCACCTTTAAAGATTTCAGTGATAAGCAATGGCAGTTCAGTACTAATTAATCAGCGTTTAAGTATTTTATATTCCAAAGGATCTATAGATGAATTAATAATAGAAAGAGAAGGAATTGGCAAAATAAACAGTATTTTGAAAGCTTTACGAACAACAGAAGAACGATTGATTACTATTACCGATGCTGATGTATTGTTTCAAAACAGATGGGAAGAACAAGTAGTAAAAATATTTGAATCTTTCCCAAAAGCAGGGGCCGTTAGTCCAGTTCCTGTTTTTAGAAAGCATTTTGAACTTACCCATAATATTTGGTTTGATTATTTTTTTAGTTCAAAATTACAATTTGAATCCGTGACTAACGAAGAGGAATTGGAAATGTTTGCCAAAAGTTTAGGATGGTTATGGCTAGAACCCACATGGAAAGATACCATTCTAAAATTACATGCTACCAATGGAGTAAAAGCAGTAGTAGGATGTCCTCATTTTTGCGCTACCTACAAACGCGAAGTATTTCAAAATTTACCCAAAGAAAACAGTATTTACAAAATTTTGGGAGATAGTGAGTATAAATATACAGACTTACCCGTTTTAAAAAATGATGGGTATCGTTTATCAACTGATGACAATTTTGCTTTTCACTTAGGAAATATATATGAGCCATGGATGCAAAAACGTTTTGACTCATTATATCAAGAAGTTATCAGGTATCGTTCTTATACCCACTTACCAATGCTTAAAAGAACTAGAATAGCTTTTTATTTGAAACAAATTTTGTTTAAACGAATTTTAAAAAAGACAAGAGTTACCCGATATATACTACAAAAAAAAGGATTAACCCGAGAACAAATATTTAATTTTATTGGGAAATGATTATGATTAACGAATTAAAAAAACTATACAAAAAAATCTTTGTTAAAGAATTACCCATGTACCAAAGAATTGATGGTTTTTGGGTACAATATGTAAATAAAAAGAGTATAGAAAACCGATTTGAATTTTTCAAGCAAATATGTGATGGAAAAGATATAATTCATTTCGGATGTAATGATTGGCCCATTTTTAAACCAGAATATAATTTACATATTTTTCTGTCAAAAGTAACTCGATCTATTCATGGTTTTGATGTAGATGTAGAAGGACTTGAGCATTTAAAAGCTCACGTAGATCAACCCTATTTTTCTAATTTTAACGATTTAAAAGAGAATCGTTACGATATATGTATAGTTCCAGAAACTATTGAACATGTAGATAATGTTAGAACTTTTTTAGAAGGAATAGAAAGTGTAAACGCTCAAACGTTTTACATTACCGCACCAAATTGTTTTTCTAAGCGTCATATAAAACGCAACCATTACGAAGATGATTCGTTTATAGAAATAGTTCACCCAGATCATAATTATTGGTTCAGTCCATTTACCTTGAAGAATGTAATAGAAAAATATACCTCACTTAAAGTAGAAGAAATTCTTCTTTTAGAGGGAGATACTATGGTATGCTGTAGAGCAGTAAAAACGAATGCATAAAGTTAAACAAATACTGAAATTAATTCAAGGCTATTTACACTTTATACACTTAACACGAAAGTTAAATTCTGTATGGAATGAAGTAGAAATAGTGTTCTTTTTTCCGTATTACCATACTGGAGGAGCTGAGCGTGTTCATTCTTCTATTGTAGCTGCTCTTGCACAAAAAAAAATATTAGTCATTTTTACTAAAGCATCAGCAACAAAAGCTTTATTACCATCTTTTAGTTCCTATGCACATTATGTAGAATTGAATTCTATTTTAAATAAAAGAAATGTTCGACTGAATTTGATTTTGAATAAATATTTGTTAAAAAAAATAAATACCAGTACCTCACTTAAAAAAGTATTTGGGGCTAATTCCGACTATTTTTATGAACTTTTACCATCAATTTCAACTCATATTAAGCGATTGGACTTGTTCCATGCCTTTAGTTATGATGATTATAGAGCGTCATTAGTTGTAGAGTCTGCTCCGTATATAGATCATAGAATTGTCATTAATCAAGAGGCATTGAACACGGTATTATGTTATTATAAAATTGCTGGAGTAGATTCATTACAAGAGCGTATTCAAATTATTTCAAATGGAGTAATTTTACCTAATCCTGATCTTAAAATAAAGAAGGAATTAATTAGAATTGGATTTATAGGAAGATGGTCAGAAGAAAAAAGACCTGAGATTTTTTTAAAAACAGCTCAAAATGTTCGTCAACAGTTTCCAGAAGTACAATTTTTTATGGCAGGAAGCGGAACTATATCAAATCAAAAAATCATAGAAAGTCATGGTGTTGTCCTATTAGGAGATATACACGATACCAAAATTTTAAATGATGTTTATGCTTCCACCTCAATTTTAGTATTGACTTCTGTTTATGAAGGTTTTCCGATGGTTTTTATGGAAGGGATGAGTTTTGGTTGTATTCCTGTCACCACAAATGTTGGGGGTGTTGATTCTCATATTAAAAATGGTATTACGGGATATTTAATAGATGAATTAGAAGAAGATAAAATTATAGCAAATTTAGTTACACATTTATGTCATTTAATTAAGCAGCCTTCATTAATACAAGAATTAAGTAATAATTGTAGAAAATATGCGCGGGCTCATTTTTCAATTCAACAATTTAATGAGGCTTATCAAAAACTTTTAAATTAGTCGGATGAAAATACTTTTAGTCGCCATACCCAATCATCATTTTTTTCAATGGACTAATCAATTGAAAGAAACAGGCTATGAAGTACATTGGTTTGATATTACAGATGGTGCAGGGTTTTCGGATAAAATTAGTTGGGTAAAACAATATCCAGGTTGGAAAATGAAATGGAACTATCCATTTCGACAAAAAATTAAAAAATATTTGCCAAGTTTTTATTTCACCATTCAAAAAAAAAATGAGCGATCGGTAACTACTATTTTTTCGCAGCTAATCAATAAAATACAACCTGATATTATTCATGTATTTGAAATGCAATTAGCAGGGCATCCTGTCTTTTCCGTATTAAAAAAAAACAAGACCATTCCTTTAGTATATTCCTCATGGGGGAGTGATTTATTTCAATACGAACGTCTAGGACTTGACACTTCTTTTGTACAACAATTTTTAAATAGAGTAGATTATTTAATAACAGATTGTGGTAGAGACTATGGAAAAGCGTTACAACTAGGTTTTAAATCCAATTTTTTAGGTATTTATCCAGGTAATGGAGGAATTGACTATCCTAAAGAATCCATCTTGGCTGTTGAAAATAGAACAACTATAATGGTAAAAGGATATGAAGATGGAGTAGGGAAAGCCCTAGTTATATTGAAATCTATAGAAAAATACATTCCAACTCTATTCAAAAAATATGATTTGTTAGTATACAGTGCAGATGCTGTTGTTGTAAATTATTTGCAGTCAAAACCGTTATTTAATCAAGAAAAAGTGCAAATTTTCGCTAGGAAAAAATATATACCCAATGCCATTTTGTTAGATTATATGGGCAAAAGTGCACTACATTTAGCCAATAGTTTGTCTGATGGTATGCCCAATGCCCTTCTAGAAGCAATGGGAATGGGAGCTTTTCCCATACAGTCAAACCCAGGAGGTGTAACAGAAGAAGTGATTCAAAATGGACATAATGGATTTTTAATTCAAGATCCAAAAAATGAGCAAGAAATAGCTAATTTAATTTTACAAGCATTACAAGATCTTCAGTTGCGTAAAAAAGCCCAAGAAATAAATATAGTCAATGCTAATTACCATTATGATAGAGTCTTTCTTAAGTCAAAAATAGTAGATTTGTATCTTCAAATATCAAATGAATGGAGTTCTCGTACCTCATAGTAACACATAATCGTACTGATGATCTAAGCAAAACGTTATCAATTCTAAAACAAGCCATTGATCTAAAAAATGACGAAGTTTTAGTTTATATTGATGCTTGTCCTGAAACAGAAACGTTAAAAGAAGAATTTTCATGGGTAAAGTGGTACTCTGGTAAAACACGAATATCAGCTTCACCTGCCAGAGCTTTTTTATACCCTCATGCCATGGGTAAATATTTAATTGGATTAGATGATGACGCTCATTTGATTTCAACGAATTACAAGGAACAAATACGAGCTTTGTTTACAACTTCAGTTATTGGAATATTGGCGTTTAAGGAAGTAAAAGGGATCTTTAAAACGGATCAAGCTGCCCTAGATTCCTATCAAGAACCTGTTCAATGGTACGAAACAAATGAATTTATAGGATGCGGATTTGCCATAAAAAAATCAGTTTATGAAAAAACAAAAGGATTTCCTGTATGGATCGATATTTATGGAGAAGAAACCTGTCTCTCCTTAGAAGTATTAAATTTAGGTTATGAAATATGGTATACCAATCAAATCATAGTAAATCATCGGGTAGATCTTATTAAGAGAAAAAAACAAGGAAAGAATTATTACCGTTTTCAAAAGCAATTGCAAAACACCTTTTTTATTTTTTTAAACTATTATCGGAAGCCTTTACTTCCCATATTGAAGTTTTTGTTTCATAATCTTAAAAAGTATGGTCTTAAAGATGCGACTTATTTGAAGTTGTATGTTCAAGCATTAAATCATATTTTTGTTCATTATAGAGAGAAAAAAAAATTTAGAAAGCCCGTTGCTGACACTCTTTTACAAAAAGTTAGAACACTCCAATCTTTATCTTATTAGTTTATGTTGTTTAATTCTATAGATTTTTCTTTATTTTTTTTACTCATATTTATTTTGTATTGGTTCTTTGCTTCAAAAAGTTTAAAGTGGCAAAATTTATTGTTATTAGTGGCCAGTTATTATTTTTATTCTCGTTGGGATTGGCGTTTTCTTTTTTTACTTGTATTTTCTACTCTTTTGGATTATTATTCTGCAATCCAAATTGAAAGAAGTAATTCGAAAAGGAGGAGAAAGTTTTGGTTTTGGTTGAGTATTGGTATTAATCTTGGTTTTCTAGGTGTATTCAAGTATTTTAATTTTTTTTCCAGTTCTTTTTCTGATTTGTTTCGAGCCTTTGGAATTCAGATTAACAGTTGGTCTTTAAATATAATTTTACCTGTTGGTATTTCCTTTTACACTTTTCACGGACTTTCTTATGTAATTGATGTGTATAAAAGAAGAATTTCTGCGGAGAAAAATTTTGTTGCCTATTCCGTTTTTGTATCTTATTTTCCACTTTTGGTTGCTGGACCAATTGAGCGAGCTACCCATTTATTACCTCAAATAAAAAAAGAACGTAAGTTTGGTTATGCGCAAGCTGTAGATGGTTTGCGGCAAATTCTATGGGGTTTATTTAAAAAGATTGTAATCGCAGATAATTGTGCTGAGTATGCTAATTTAATCTTTAATAATTCTGAGATCTATTCGGGGAGTACACTAGTTATGGGCGCATTATTTTTTACGTTTCAAATTTATGGTGATTTTTCAGGCTATTCGGATATTGCTCTAGGAACTTCAAGATTATTTGGTATTGAATTGTTAAAGAATTTTTCATTTCCCTATTTTTCAAGAGATATAGCCGAGTTTTGGCGTCGTTGGCATATCTCCTTGTCGTCTTGGTTTAAAGATTATTTGTACATACCATTAGGGGGAAGTAAAGGAGGAAAATGGATGCAAATTCGCAATACTTTTGCCATATTTTTAGTTAGTGGATTTTGGCATGGTGCTAATTGGACCTTTATTATTTGGGGATTGTTAAATGCCATTTACTTTTTACCCTTGTTGTTGTCTAATAAAAATAGAAATAATATTAACATAGTAGCAGAAGAGGGTACTCTCCCTTCCATTAGAGAGTTTTTAGCTATGGCAGTTACTTTTATGTTAACCGTTTTTGCTTGGATATTTTTTAGGGCTAATAATTTAACACACGCTCTTCAATACATAAGATCTATATTTACCAGACAATTGTTGAGCCTTCCAGAGGTAAGACCAAAAAATATGATAGTACTTATTTTTGTTTTTATGACTATAGAGTGGATTGGAAGGAAAAATGATTATGCTCTAGCTACTTTTGGATTCAATTGGTCTAAAGCTTTTCGTTGGTCATTTTATATGGTTTTGTTAATCGCTATTTTTATTTTAGGAACCAAAGAACAAAAATTTATTTATTTTCAATTTTAGCATGAAAAAGTTTTTACGTAAGTTGTTTCTATTTGCAGCTGTTTTTTTTATAATTGACAAGCTTTTTTATGTATTTATCCATCTGTCGCCTAACTATCAAGTAGATAACCGAATTGAATTACTCCTACAAGGGAAAATTAATAAAGATATTATTGTTTTAGGATCTTCACGTGGTGCAATGAATATCATTGCAAGTCAAATAGAAAAAGAAACAGGACAATCGGCTTATAATATTGCTTTTCCAGGTTCAGACGTAGAGTTCCATAATTTTATTTTAAAAACATTATTAAAGTATAATAAGAAGCCTAAAACTATCATTTTTTCAGTCGATGAGCCATTTGAGTTAATTCCAACAACTTCTATAACGTATCGTTTGGATAGATTGTATCCATTAGTGAAATATAACTACATAAATCAAGAATTAATTAATAGAGGAGATCGTAATTTTACATCTTGGTTCATGTGTTTGTCGCGACTGAATAAAACTAATTTTACTTTAGAACGTAAGCCCACAAAATTTGATTCCATACTTCCTTGTGGTTCTATGCCAGTTAATTTTAAAAATCCTAAGCTCATAATGAAATATAAATATGAAATTAGCCCCTATTCCATTGCTAGAGAATCATTAATTAAAAATACAGCTTATCAATCTATCCTAAAACAATGTGTGGTTAATAATATTCAAGTAGTTTTTGTCTTTTCACCCAATTTTGCAGCACATAGTAGCGCTTTTGAAAATAGAATACGTGATTTGGCTCTTAATAATTCTAAGTTTTTTGTTTACGATACAACAAATTCTGTTTATCAAAACAAATTGTATTTTTACGATGAATCGCATTTGAATAAGATGGGAGCCACTATTTTTACAAGGGAATTAAGTGGTTTTTTAAATCAGATGTGTAAAAAATAAATTTTAAATATGAAAAAAATAGGCATTATACCTTTACGTAAAGGATCAAAAGGAATCGAAGGAAAAAACAAAAAAAAAATGCTTGGACGGCCTCTCTTTTGTTGGGTGTTAACAGAAGCAATTTTTTCCGAATTAGATAAGATTTTTGTTTTTACAGATGATGAAGAAATACTAGCATTCATCGAAAAAGAATACACTTGGACAAATAAAGTATATCCCCTTTTAAGAAGTGCTGAAAATGCAAACGATACCGCATCAACAGAAAGTGCCATAAAAGAATTAGCAGAAAAAATTAATTACGATTTTGATATATTGTGCTTATTACAAGCAACATCACCATTTACAACATCCAATGATATTAATAAGGTTTTAAATAAACTCAATGAAAATTATGATGCCGCTTTAAGTGTGGTTAAAACACACCGATTCATTTGGTCTAACGAAGGTGAAGCCCAGAATTATGATATATTTAAAAGACCTAGAAGACAAGATTTTGAAGGAGTCTTAATAGAAAATGGCGCAATATATGCCACTACAAAAAAAGAATTTCTGCAATCTAATAATAGAATAAGCGGTAAGATAGCAGTAGTTGAAATGCCAGAAGAATCATTAACAGAAATCGACAGCTTAACAGATTGGGAAATAGTAGAAATGCTTTTAGCTAAAAGACAAAAACAACTAAAAGAACAAAAAAGAATAGATTATTTAGTGCTAGATGTTGATGGAGTCTTTACTGATGGATGTGTATACTACGGAAAAGAAGGCGAATTAATGAAAAAATTTGATATGCGTGATGGAATGGGTTTAGAAATTCTTAGGCAAAATGGCGTTGAGGTTGTTGTAATAACCTCTGAAAATTCCAAACTAGTAGAAGAAAGAATGAAAAAATTACAAATTAAAAATCTTTTTTTAGGAGTAAAAGATAAATTTTCATTATTAAAAGATTTTGTTTTAAATAAAAATACTAGTTTTGGAAATATAGCTTATGTAGGAGATGATGTAAATGATTTAACCTGTATTTGTTCCGTTGGGTGGTCTTTTACGCCACAAAACGCCACGGTAACGCTTAAAAATAATGCAGACATCATTTTAAATCAAAATTCTTCTGAAGGAGCTATCAGAGAAACCTGTGAATGGATAATGAAATACAATAAAAGATATGATATTTAAAAAACCCTATGTAATTGCTGAAATAGGATGTAATCATAAAGGAAAAATAGAAATTGCCAAAGAACTTATAAAAATGGCAAAAGTATATTGTAATGTAGATGCCGTAAAATTTCAAAAACGAAACAACAAAGAACTCCTAACCGAAGAACAATACAATTCACCACATCCCAATCCTATAAATTCTTATGGCGATACTTATGGAGCCCATAGGGAATTTTTAGAATTTGATGTACATCAACATGCCGAATTAAAAAAATATTGCGAAGAATTAGGAATCGTATATTCTACCTCTGTATGGGATACTACATCCGCTAAAGAAATAGCTTCTCTACAACCAGAGTTTATAAAAATACCATCCGCATGTAATAATAATTTTGAAATGCTACAATGGTTGTGTGATAACTACAAAGGAGAAATACATATTTCAACAGGAATGACCACAAAGGATGAGGTAGATTCTTTAGTGAATTATTTTGTAGAAAAAAATAGAAATAAAGATCTTGTATTATATAATTGTACATCAGGATACCCTGTCCCATTTGAAGATGTTTGTCTTTTAGATATTAATTTGTTAATCCAAAAATACGAGGATAAAGTAAAACATATTGGTTTTTCAGGACATCATTTAGGAATTGCTGTAGATATAGCCGCTTTTACTCTAGGAGCAAATGTGATTGAGCGTCATTATACATTAGATAGAACATGGAAAGGAACCGATCATGCAGCATCTTTAGAGCCAGAAGGAATGCGAAAATTAGCAAGAGATCTAAAAGCCGTTCATAAAGCATTGTCTTATAAAGAACAAGACATTTTACCAATAGAACAAATTCAAAGAGATAAATTAAAATTTAAAAAAGCTTAAAAAAGACATTTATGTCACAAAAAAAAATATTTATTCTTCTACCAGATGGGGTTGGTCTGCGAAATTTTGCACTTACAAATTTTAATCAAATAGGAAAAGATTTAGGATTTGAAATTGTATATTGGAACAATACCCCTTTTGATATCAAAAAAGAAATAGGATATGAAGAAATAAAAATTACCAATAATAAATTACATCCATTAACTACTGTTTTTACAAGAGCCAGGAAAAGATCCGAGTTGAATTTATTTGATAAAAAGTTTAAAGAAACAGTATACAATACCTATAATTTCCCACAATCCTATAAAGGATTCAAAAATGCCTTTAAAAGTTTATACGTCGATTTTTTAGTAGCCACTAAATCCAATGAAAAAGGCATAAAAACAATTCGAGAAAAAATAAAAAAATTAGAACGAACAACTGAAAAATACCAATATTCCAAAAAGCAACTACAAGAACAAAAACCCGATTTTGTTTTTTGTACCAATCCTAGACCTACGCAAGCCATAGCACCTATTTTAGCAGCACAGGATTTAGGAATACCTACAGCTAGTTTTATATTTTCTTGGGATAATTTGCCTAAAGCAACAACCTTAATAGAACCAGACTATTATTTTGTTTGGAGCGATTACATGAAAAACGAATTGCTTCAATACTGTCCTTATGTAAAACCAGAACAAGTTTTGGTTACCGGAACACCACAATTTGAAAGCCATTTTGATCCGAGTTTATTGCAATCAAAAGAAGATTTTTATAAGACACATCATTTAGATTTAGAAAAAAAATACATTTGCTTCTCTGGAGATGATATCGTAACATCACCATTGGATCAATATTATTTAGAAGACTTAGCAATATCGGTTAAAGAATTGAACCAACAAGGATATAATCTGGGGATTATATATCGTAAATGCCCTGTAGATTTTACAGATAGATATCAAAAAATATTAGATAAATATAAAGACGTTATCGTTTCCATAGATCCTTTATGGCGTCCCATAGGAAAAACATGGAACGAAATTATGCCAACAAAAGAAGATTTTGCCCTACAAGCAAATATTTGTGAGCACACGGAATTTGTAGGCAACATAGCTTCTTCAATGGTTTTTGATTTTGTTGCGCATAATAATTCATGCTTGTTCTTTGATTACGAGCAGCCACAGCTAAAAAAAGGAATTCGCGATATTGGTCAAAATTATAAATACATTCATTTTCGTTCCATGCCTTCCAAAGAAGCAGCTTTATTTGTACACGACAAAAAAGATTTAACAGCTATTGTAAAAGACATTTTAGATGAGAAGCTATCAAATGTTTCAGAAGGAAAAAAATGGTTTGATATTGTAGTTGGAAAAGAACCAACTTTAGCTTCGGAAAAAATTTGGAATAAAATAAAAACCCTTTTAACAAAGTAGTAAAAAAATATTTTATTAGTAAGTACTTGGAAAAAAAGAGTTTTAAAAAGTAAATACTGTTGGTGATAACTTATTTATTTTTAAATGAATGAAGAAATTTTTAATTTTTGTATTTAAAATAGTTGTACTTATTTTTTTAAGTGCTTTTTTTTTTAAGTGCTTTTTTTTTAGATGTTTTATATACCTCTGTTTATTTAAATTCAATAAATAGAGATAAAATCTTTCATGTCGTTAATTCTAAAAAAAAAGAATATGATCTTGTTATATTAGGCTCATCTAGAGCTAATAATCATTTCATTACTAAAATATTTGTAGATAAGGGGATAAAAACATACAATTACGGTATGAGCGGTTCTACGTTACAAGAAACGCTATTACTGTTAAAGATAATGATAGAAAATCAATTTAAAATTAAAAATGTACTAATTGAAGTAGATCTGAATCTTAGCACGGAAGGATTTTCAGAGGGGACAAGAGCAAAGTTTATGCCTTTTATAAAAAAAACAAAAGTTATTTCAGAATTTTATGAAAATAAAATAGATAGTTACAATTGGTTATGTTACCTACCTTTTTATAGATATATTAAATACGAAGCGAAAATAGGATTAAGAGAATTTTTTTTAAACCTAATAGAAAAAAAATCAGCTTATTTGTTAAATGGAGGTTTTACTCCTTTGATAGGAAAAGGAACTGAATTAGCTTATGATCTAAGATTAAGAAAGGCCAAAACGAATGTATACTATGAAGAAATAAAAAAAATTTGTAAACAAAACAACATTAATTGTATTGCTATAACAACACCTATATGTGCAAATACAAAGGGAATGAATTATTTTAAAAAAATAAAAGAAATTTATCCAGAGATAAAACGTTATGATACATTCATTGATAAAGATGTTTTTTTTTCTAGTTGTGGTCACATGAATGAAGAAGGAGCAAGAGTCTTAACAGAAAGAGTAATTCAAGATTTTTTTAAAAAATAATATGCATATAGCTTTTTTAACTCCAGAATACCCGCATGTCAAAATGAAACAGACAGGAGGTTTGGGAACCAGTATTAAAAACTTAGCAAACGCTCTAGTTATTAATGGAGTGAAAGTTACGGTATTTGTTTATGGACAAAAAAAAAATGAAATATTTAATGAAGATGGAATTGATTTTCATCTTATTCAAGATAAAAAATACTTATTTGTTAAATGGTATCTTTATAGAAAATACATCCAAAAATACGTAAATAAAGTAATTGATTTAGACGGAATTAGTTTAATAGAAGCCCCCGATTGGACAGGGATTACAGCTTTTATGAATTTTAGAGTTCCTTTAATCATTCGTTTTCATGGAAGTGATACTTACTTTTGCCATTTAGAAAAAAGGAAACAAAAAATTAAAAATAAACTTTTTGAAACACTTGCCGTTAGAAAGGCACAAGCTTATATAGCCCCCACTAAATTTGCAGGAGAACTTTCCGCCAGACTTTTTGGTTTATCAAAACAAAAAATAATGACGATATATCATGGTTTAGATTTGGAGCAATTTCAAAATCCAAATTCTATAGAATTTGATAAAGGACTTATCTTGTATATAGGAACATTAATTAGAAAAAAAGGAGTTTTCGAACTTCCCTATATTTTAAAAAAAGTACTTAAAGAAAACCCTTATGCAAAATTAGTACTGATAGGAAATGATTCCTACGACATAAAAACCAATTCAGTTTCTACATGGGAGTTATTGCAAAACGAATTCAAAAAATTAGAAATCTTTGATAAAATAGAATATTTAGGAAAAATCCCCTATAATGAAGTAAAAGATTATATTCAAAAAGCAAATGTATGTGTTTTTCCAACGTATGCCGAAACATTAGGGATGGTTACTATAGAAGCAATGGCTATGCAAAAAGCCATAGTAAATAGTAATATTGGTTGGGCGCAAGAATTAATGGAAGATGGGAAAAGTGGATTTCTAGTTTATCCTGCCAATCATAAAAAATATGCTCAAAGAATAAATAGTATACTACAAGAGGAAGATTTTGCAAAGAATATGGGAGTAGAAGCCTCTAAATTTGTAACCTCTAAATTTGATGTTAAAATAATAGTACAAAAAAATATGCAATTTTACAAGAGTTTATTATGATTATAGTTGTACATAATTTTTCATTTGTTACAAAAATAATTAATGATGATACTGTATTCATTGATCCTTTTAAAAAAAAGAAGATAGGAGAGGTTATTTATAAAGTAGCAAAAAAAAATCCTGAAGAAATTATAGTCTGGAGTCATGAAGACGCTCAAGAATTTATAAATAAAGAATATATTTTGAAAGTTATGTCTTTTGATCGATTAATGATTTCATATACTCCCAATACGAATTATTTATCAGAAGATATAGGCTATATTGAAGATTCACCATTTATTAATATTAATAAAAAAATAAAATATCCCACTTGGCAAATGAGTAGTTTAGTGGGAGCTATCAATAGTAGTATTATATTACAAATGCCTATTGCTTTATGGTATTCTAAGAATTCAATTGATTTTATTTTTAATTCAGTAGCTAAGTTGTATCAACCATTAGGCTTGTTTTGTTATTCAGAACCTAGGTTGCTACTAAATTCTATTAATTCCTTTTCAAAAAAACAAGCAACACAAGGAGAAATTTTTAAGTTTGTAAGTCAACACTATAAAATAGTATGGCGTTATTTACTTTTTACAAATTATCTTGTTTACGAAAAAAAAATAACTCTTCTCAATCTTGTAAAAACTCTCTTTTATTCAAAGATTAAAAATACAGGAAATGAATTAATTTTTAAAAGAATTTCACAAAGTATTGATTATAGAGAAGAAACGATTGATGTAATTATTCCCACTATAGGGAGGAAAAAATATTTATATGATATATTAAAAGATTTAAGTTTACAGACACATTTGCCCAAAACAGTTATTATTGTAGAGCAAAATTCAGTACAAGGAAGTGTTTCGGAACTTGAGTATATTAATAGTGAATCTTGGCCTTTTTTTATAAAACATATTTTTACTCATCAAGTAGGAGCTTGTAATGCGCGTAACTTAGCATTAGAAGAAGTGAAAAGTAAATGGTGTTTTTTAGCAGATGATGATATTAGAATAGAACCAAAATTTTTAGAAAAAGGATTTGAATTCATTATTAATTTAAAAATAGACTCAGTAGTTTTTAATTGTTTACAGAAAAATCAAGAAAATGAATGTACGGAAATATCACAAACCACTATTTTCGGTTCAGGATGTAGTATTTTTAATAGAAGATTGTACAATTTTATATATTTTGATAAAAAAATAGAATTTGGTTTTGGAGAAGATTTAGAGTTTGGAATGCAGTTACGAAATAAAGGATGTGATATAATCTATTTACCAGAACCATCAATATTACATTTAAAGGCACCGGTTGGAGGATTTAGAACTAAGTTTGTACATCCATGGGAGAATGATGTATATAAACCTAAACCATCGCCCACTATAATGTATGTAAAAAGGAAATATAGTTCTCTAAAGCAATTGCGGGGATATAAAATAGTATTGTTTTTAAAATTTTATAAAGTTCAAAATATAAAAAATCCCCTTGCATACTTTTTAAATTTTAAAAAACAATGGAAAATAAGTGAAAAATGGGCTGAAAAATTAAAAGAAAATGAAATTTAGTGTTATTATCTGCACCTATAAAAGGAAAAGCTCTTTAACTAATTTATTAGAGTCTATAAAAGCGCAAAAAACATATCCTCATCAAATAATTATTGTAGATGGCTCGCCCGATTCCGAAACAAAGGATACACTTTTTACACATCAGTATAAAAATCTGACATATTATCAAGTTTCTGAAGAAGAACGAGGTCTGACACGTCAAAGAAATTTTGGTATTACAAAAGTAAATAAAGAAGCAGAAATCGTTTGTTTTTTAGATGATGATGTTATTTTGGAAGCAAATTATTTTGAAGAAATACTAAAAACATACCTTACTTTTCCAAACGCATTAGGAGTAGGAGGTTATATAACCAATGAGGTAAAGTGGGAAAAGAGTCAAAAAGAAAACGTCGGATCAAACTACTTTTATTGGGATGGATTTATAAGAAAAGAACCCATTCGATTCAAATTTCGTAAAAGAATGAAGTTAGATACTAACTGTCCTCCAGGATATTTGCCTCTATTTGCTCATGGAAGAAGTATAAGTTTTTTGCCTCCAAGTGGAAAAACATATCCAGTAGAACAACTAATGGGAGGAGTTTCTTCTTTTAGAAAGAAACTATTTGAAAAGATTCAGTTTTCAACTTATTTTGAAGGGTATGGTTTATATGAAGATGCTGATTTTACTATTAGAACTTCTCAATTAGGGGAATTGTATTGTAATACTGCTGCAAGATTAGCCCATTATCATGCACCTTCGGGAAGACCTAATAAGTTTAAATATGGTAAAATGGTAGTAAGAAATGGATGGTATGTTTGGAGGGTAAAAAATCCTAATCCTAAGTTTATAGACAGATGTAAATGGCACGTAATAACAGGTATATTACTTATGATTAGAATTACCAATATGTTTAAAGGAAGCAAAAAGAAAGAAGCCTTTCAGGAATCTTTAGGAAGAATTTGGGGATGGATTAGTATATTTGTCAAAATACCTCAATAAACGAACAGTTAATGAAATTTGTAGTAATTACTCACGTACAACACATAGAAAAAAAGGGCGAAATATATGGTTATGCTCCCTATATACGTGAAATGAATTTATGGATAAAAAATACAGATGAATTAATTTTAGTAGCTCCAAAATCGAAAGAGGATATTGATCCTATTTGGTTATCTTATGAGCATAAAAAAAAAAAATGGCTAGAAGTACCTAATTTTAATCTTACTAGTTTTAAGGCTATCGCTCATTTTATAATCAGTTTACCTATTCTGATTTATCAGATCAATAAAGGTTTTCGAAAAGCAGATCATATACATTTGCGTTGTCCAGGAAACATGGGGTTATTGGGAGCTATTATACAAATCTTTTTTCCAAAAAAGAAAAAAACAGCAAAATATGCTGGAAATTGGGATCCAAATGCCAAACAGCCTTGGTCTTATAAATTGCAAAAATGGATTTTATCGAATACTTTTCTTACGAGAAATATGCAAGTGTTGGTATATGGAGAATGGCCCAATCAAACGAGTAATATAAAACCTTTTTTTACTGCAACGTACTCTGAAGAGGAAATAAGAAGACTACTTTTAGAAAATGTATTTGAAAAAGGAAAAATAAATTTAGAGGCTAATTTTTTGTTCGTTGGAACTTTATCAAGAGGGAAAAGACCTTTATACGCATTAAAATTAGTTGAAAAATTAATAAAAACAGGAATTAAAGCAAAAATGGAGTTTTATGGAGAAGGAGAATTAAGTAATGAAATTATTGAATGGATAAAAAAAAATAATTTATCTAAAAAAATTCTTGTAAAAGGAAATCAATCAAAAGAAACTATTATTGAAGCATACCAAAGAAGCCATTTCTTAATTTTACCGTCTAAAAGTGAAGGATGGCCTAAAGTGGTGGCAGAAGCTATGATTTTTAAATGTATTCCCATAGTTACACCTATATCTTGTGTTCCTTTTATGATTGCTAAGGGGGAAAGGGGAATTATATTATCTTTAAATTTAGATGAAGATGCAAAAACTATTAAGAAGATTATAAATAACGAAATTATTTTGGAGAATATGGCATTTAAAGGAACTGAGTGGTCTAAAAAAATTACAGTTGATCAATTTGAAAATGAAATTATGAAATTAATAAACTAGAAAAATAGTATGAAAAAAAAAATTTTTTGGATTTCTGGATTTTTCATGATTCTTGGATTTCTTTTAGTTTGTGTTATAAATTACAGAACCCCTTTTTTTGTGTCTAAACGTTCTGGGTGGTCTATTGGTTTTGGAATATCTAAACGTTTTCCTGAAAAAATGGATTTTAATAAAATAAATTTGATACTAAAAAACATTGTTTCTAAGGATTCAACAAATTTTATTGCAGATCCCTTTTGGATTGAATCTAATGATTCTATTTATATTTTTTTTGAAAATCAAAGTAAATATGATAATGGAACAATTGGTGTTTTAGCTTCAAAGGATGGGAAAAAATTTCGTTATGAAAAAGATGCAATTAAAGAAGCATTTCACATGTCCTATCCTCAGGTGTTTCAAAAGAATAAAAAATTTTATATGTTACCTGAAACACAAGCTTCTGGACATGTTTTATTATATGAGGCTGTGAAATTTCCATATAAATGGAAAATATGTGATACATTGATTAAAAATTGCCAGTTAAAAGATCCTACAATTTATCTTTCAGACTCTATTAACTTGATTTTTGGAGCGGGAAAGAATTTAGATTTAAATCTGTATGTATCTAATTCCTTGTTTGGGAAATGGGAATTAAAACAAAAGGAAATATTAAAAGGTACTGAGTCTAGACCAGGAGGAAGAATCATAAACTATAAAGGAAAATTATTATTGCCTATTCAAAATTGTTCCGAAGCTTATGGATATGGACTCTCTCTCTATACCGTCGATAAAGTTAGAAATACATATAAATTAAGTCGAATCAAACCTTTTTATTTGAAACAACAAGAACATATAAAAGAATTTAATGCAGGTATGCATCATTTAGATTTACACAAACTAGAAAATAATTTTTTTTATGTTTATGACGGAAACACCTTTGAGGAACCTAGAGAAAAAGTTTTTAATTACAAAGGACCTCTAAAAAAAACATATATTGATTTGAAACAATTTACTAGTAGTATATGCGAATAGTTCAATTAATAGATAGTCTTGAAGTAGGAGGTGCAGAAAAAATGGCAGTAAGTTATGCTAATATTTTATCAGATAGAGTTCTATTTTCAGGTATTGTAGCTACTCGGAAGGAAGGACTTTTAAAAAATAAGATAAAAAAAAAAGTAGAATACTTTTTTTTAGAAAGAAAAAAGACTTTAGATATAAAAGCACTTTTAAAATTCTATAAGTACTTAAAAAAAAACAAGATTGAGTATATCCAAGCGCATAGTTCATCGTTTTTTTTGGCATTATGTGTAAAAATGTTTTTGCCTAATATTAAGATTATTTGGCATGATCATTATGGTTTTAGACATAAGAATACTTTTTTAAAAAATTTACCTTTAATACTATGTTCTTTTTTCTTTGATAGAATAATCGTTGTTAATAATCTACTATTAAATTGGTCTTTAGAAAATCTTTTGTGTAAGAAGGTTACATATTTACCCAATTTTGTTGATTTTTCTTCTCAAAATGATATTCAGTTAAGATTAAGAGGTGAAGAGGGAAAAAGGATTATTTGCTTGGCAAATTTAAGACCTCAAAAAAACCATTTTATGCTTATACAAATTGCTAAAATGATTAAAAAAGAATTCCCAGACTGGACTTTTCATTTGATAGGAAAAGACGCTAATAATGATTACTCTAAAATGATTAAAGAAAAGATTATAAACAATGGATTGGAAAATAATGTTTTTGTTTATGGAAGTGTTTCTAATACTTTTTCTGTTCTAGAACAATCACAAATAGGAATTCTAACATCTATTTCAGAAGGACTTCCAGTAGCCTTGTTAGAATATGGTTATCATGGATTAGGAGTAGTGGCAACAAATGTAGGTGAAATTCCATTCATTATTAATCCTAACAATGGTTTCTGTGTAAAATCTAATGACAATAAATCATTTTTTGAAGCACTTAAAACCCTAATAAATGACGAAAAATTAAGAAAAGAAAAAGGGATGATTTTAAGAGAAAAAGTACGAAATGAATTTGATGGGGAAAAAATAATTTCAGATTTTATTAGATTGATAGATAATGGAACAACATTTTACCAATAATTATTTAAAATATTATGCTCTTCATTTAGTTCTAGGAGCATTAATATTTACGGTTCCCTTTGTAGCTGAAATTTATAGCATATTTATTTTTATTTCGGGTGTTTTTATTATCTATATTAAAAAAAATAAAGGAAATGAGGCACTTTTATTTTCAGGATATGTCGTAGGGATAGAAGTTTTATTAAGAATGACTAATTCAATGCATATTAATGAATATGGGAAATATGTCATAATTGCATTTTTAGTCCTAGGAATGTATTATAGAGGAGTATCGAAAACTGCATATTGGTATTTAATCTATTTGTTACTATTAGTGCCTTCTTTAATTATTGGCTCTTTAAGATTAAATTTTGATACAGAAATTAGAAAAGCCATTTCATTTAATATATCAGGACCAATATGTTTGGCAATAGCTGCGTTATATTGTTATAATAATAAAATTAAATATGAATTATTATTAAAACTATTATTGTATGTTAGCTACCCTCTTTTGTCGATGATGGTCTATTTGATACTTTTTAATCCATCTGTAAGAGATGTAGTTACTGATACAAGTTCAAATTTTGCGACTTCAGGAGGGTTTGGACCTAATCAAGTATCAACCATTTTAGGTTTAGGGATGTTTCTTTTTTTTGTACAATTTCTTTTGAACTCTAAATCAAAAATTCAGATTTTTATAAATTTTTTTTTAGTGTTCTTGTTTTCTTATAGATGTTTGTTGACTTTTTCTAGAGGAGGAATGTACTGTGGGGTGATTATGATTTTAATATTTATACTATATGTTTTTAGTAGGGCTCAAAATAAGGCAAAACAAAAAATAATAATGTTAAGCTTGTTTCTAATATCAACAGCTGGCATGGTTTGGTTTTATAGTTCATTTGAAACAGGTGGCTTGATAGAAAAGCGTTATGCAAATAAAGATGCAATTGGTAGAGTAAAAGAATCTCGATTTAGCGGTAGAGAAGATATTGCAAAAACTGAAATAAATATGTTTTTTGAAAATCCTGTTTTTGGTGTAGGAGTAGGTAAAAACAAGGAATTTAGACAAGAATTGACAGGAATGAATGTTCCGACACATAGTGAATTTACTAGATCTTTAGCAGAACATGGTATGGTTGGAGTGATCGGTCTATTAGTGTTAATTTTTGTTCCTCTTTTTTTCTTTTTGAACAATAAGCAACATTTCTTTTTTTTACCCTTTTTTCTATTTTGGTTTATTACGGTAAATCATGCTGCCATGCGTTTAGCAGCACCAGCTTTTATTTACGCTTTATCTTTGTTAAAAGTGGAATTTTATGATTTTGAAGGAAAAGATACAAATAGTTTACATAGGTAATAAACTATCAACCAAAGGGTATAATGTTACGACAATTGACACATTAAGTTCTCAGTTAGAGTTAGAAGGATATAGGCTAGTAGTAGCATCTTCTTTTAAAAATCTGTTACTTAGATTAATGGATATGTTCTTTGTAGTTCTTAAGAATAGAAAAGCAGATTATTTGTTACTAGATACTTACAGTACTTCGGCATTTTGGTTTGCTTTCTTAATAAGTCAATTAGCTAGAATTTTAAATATAAAATACATTCCTATTTTACATGGCGGTAATTTGCCGAATCGTTTAAGGGAAAATCCTAAATCATGTCAATTGATTTTTGGAAATGCCTATAAAAACGTTGCTCCGTCTAATTATTTGCTAAAATATTTTACAGAAGCAGGTTTTAAAAATATTCTTTTTATTCCTAATGCAATTGAAATAGAAAAATATCAATTCAAATTAAGAACTGATTTACAACCCAAGTTGCTTTGGGTAAGAGCTTTTGCTTCTATTTATAACCCCAAAATGGCAGTAGATGTTTTGGTTGAACTGAAGAAAAAATACCCCTTAGCAGAATTATGTATGATAGGGCCTGATAAAGAAGGTAGTTTAGAACAAACAAAAAAATATGCTCAAGAAAAAGGAGTAGATATTGTTTTTACAGGAAAATTATCAAAAGAACAATGGATTACAATTTCTCAAAACTATGCTGTTTTTATAAATACAACCCATTTTGATAATACACCCGTTAGTGTCATTGAGGCAATGGCCTTAGGATTGCCAATCGTTAGTACTAGAGTTGGCGGAATTCCTTTTTTACTTTCAGATCAAGAAAATGCTTTATTGGTGTCAGATAATGCTACAGGTGAAATGGTATCAGCTATTCTTTTTTTACTTATGAACCCAGATATAGCTTTAGATATAGCTAATCAAGCTAGGAAAATAGTTGAAACCTTTGATTGGCAGCAAACGAAATTACTCTGGAAGGATTTATTGTCATAATAGTTAAATGTTATAATAATTGTCACTCCATTTTTTTCTCTCCTTGAAATTGTTTAATTTGCAAGCCAACCCTAAAAATAAATATGATTAATAAAAAGCATTGGCACTTTGAAATTTCAGAAAGAAAAATTTTACTTCGATTCTTTGATGTTTTTTTTGTTGTTTTTATCCTCTACTTTATAGGAAATCATTTTGACTTCAGTTATTTGAGAATTTCGGATCAGAATTTTTATTGGACCTTAGTTCTATCAGTATACCTGCTTTTTTTTGGAACTGTTTTTGAAATGTATGATTTGCCTACAGCAAGTAATCAAACCAGTATATTAAAAAGCATAGTACTTACGAGTTCTATTACCGTTTTAGTTTATTTATTAACCCCTTTTTTGACGCCTTCTTTACCCGAAAATAGATTGCAAATCCTGTTGTTTTATCTAGCTATCACTACTTCTTTAATGGGATGGCGATTAGTGTATGCCAATTATTTGGCATCGCATCGTTTTGTGAAAAAAGCACTATTAATTTGTGAAGAAACAGAAACGAGTGAGTTGATAAATGGACTTCGGAAAAATGATCCACATTACATTATATTAGGGTATGTAAATTTATCCAAAATTTACGCTAAAGGCACGAATCATATAGTGGCTAATATTTCAGTAAATGATTTAATTAATTATATAAAAAAAAATCAAATTTCAGAAATAGTAGTAGCTTCCTCAAGATCAGTAGGAATGCCTGTAGAAGTATATGAAAAGTTATTATATCTTGTAGAACATGGTTTTTCTGTACGAGAGTATTCGCAGGTATATGAAGCTATTACCCAACGAATACCCGTTCAGTTAGCAGAAAGAGATTTTTATCGTTATTTTCCATTTTCTCGTAATAATCAAAATCAGCTATATCTGATTTATGTTCGAATTATGGAAATTTTAATTTCTTCTATAGGATTACTAATAGGGATATTTATTGTTCCTTTTATACTTTTGGGGAACCTACTAGGCAATCAAGGACCGTTATTATACAAACAAGAGCGTGTAGGTAAAAATGGCAAGGTATTTAATATTTATAAGCTGAGGTCTATGTTAGTAAATGCTGAGAAGAATGGAGCTGTTTTTGCTACTCCCAACGATGTTCGAATCACTTCTTTTGGCAAATTTTTACGTAAATCACGCTTAGACGAAGTTCCTCAATTCATTAATGTATTAAAAAATGAAATGGGAATCATAGGACCTAGACCTGAGCGTCCTGTTTTTGTTGATCAGATTAATGATGTAATGCCTTTTTATCAAACAAGACATGTTATAAAGCCAGGATTAACAGGTTGGGCTCAGGTTAACTACTCCTATGGAGAATCATTAAAAGATAGTTTGGTAAAATTACAATATGATTTGTACTATATAAAACATAGAGGTATTTTCATAGATCTGAATATTATGATAAAAACAATCAGTACCGTTTTGTTTTACCGTGGGCAGTAAAATAGTTAAAAAGGAAAACCTTACGTGTGTTTTATCACTTTTTATTTTCTGTTAAGTTCTTTTTATAAAACCTTAGTGTAAGGACTAAATTTGTAATAAGTAAAGGACTTATAATAA
Organism: Flavobacterium columnare NBRC 100251 = ATCC 23463; assembly: GCF_002530675.1. Lineage (GTDB taxonomy): Bacteria > Bacteroidota > Bacteroidia > Flavobacteriales > Flavobacteriaceae > Flavobacterium > Flavobacterium columnare. Next base: position 21,087 of record NZ_PCMX01000041.1, on the reverse strand, counting down.
ATAAGTGCGGTTTATTTAGCATATAAATTACATATATCCCCATACTAATAAGACAAGCAAAAGCTACTTTTGAAGCTATTTGAGTTTGTTTTTTTAAGATAAAGTATACCAATATTAAGTAAAAAGGATTAAATAAAAGCATATTATAATTCCACACCACTTCTCGGTGAAAAGAATATATATTTACAATCAAAAAAAACAGTCCAATACATCCCATGAGAATAAAGAAGATCGTGTTTAGCTCTTTTTTGTTAAATAAAACAAAAATAAGTAATAGGATAATTAGTGGAATACAACTATTTAATAAGGAAAAAGGTTCATTTTTTGCAGTTGCCTTGTATAATATGTGGGGCTTTTCAGCCAAGGGTTTTCCGTTATGTTGAGTTGCTTCTAATACTTTCATAAAATCAAGTGGTAAAAACAAAACTTCTGCTTGTTCATCAGGGCGATGACCAAATATCATATTAATTCCTAAATTTAACCAATACTGTTTCGTTTGATAATTATACAATACTTCTCGGTACGTTTCTTCTTTATGTAGTGTATTTATAATAGGCTTATCTTTTAAAGAAGAATTGACGATATCAATTACTTTAGTAGTACAGTTCCGATCAATAAATTTATAGGTATAATATTTACTTTCAGAAAAAACAGATTTGTTTAATTCCTTAAATAGTTTGTTTTTTTCAAAAGAGGAAAGGTTTAGTCTTTGCTCATAAATACTACGGTTTTCTTCTCTATAAGCGTATTCAAAATCAGCATAAGGATAAACCGCCGCATAATATTGTAAATCACCTTTAGTGAATTTTAATATAAAGTTAGGCGTTCTAAAATCAAACATTCCATAATTATAAACCACATCAAACCCAGTCATAGGATCTTGAATACGCAAAGCAGTATGACCATATAGCGTATGAGATTCTTGAGCAACATCTACTGTCAAGATGCTAAATACCGCTTTTTCAGATAGACTAGGGATTTGCGAATAAGAAAAAAAAGAGAGTTGTATTAAAACTAATAAAAAGATAATTTGTTTTTTCATTGTTTAATTTCTTAGTTAAACCTTATTCTTTTAATGTAATATAAATGATTTTATCATTCACTAAAAATAGATAAATCTACTTTTAGAGAAAAAATATTAGAGTATAACGAAACACTTTGGTTACCAATATCCGTTAATGCGTAATCAACCGAAATACCTTTGTAATGAAAACCAAGCCCAAAATTAGGTTGAAAACCAATACTTTTCTTACCATCTATTCCCAATGTGTTTTGAAAATTACCAACTCCAGTTCTTAAAAAAGCAAGATTGTTGTAGCCTAATTCAAAACCTACAGATGGTGATACGCTTAATAGGTCTGATGAAAAAATATCTTTAGTGCGTTGAAATTCCATATTTAAGTTGGTAGCAACTAAAAGACTCATATCATTATGGAAATTATATTTTTTAGCTAAACCCAATTGTGCCTTTGGTAATGTAATTTCAGATGTTGTGGGTAATTCCTGATTTTGTAATGGAATTTGAGTTTGTGCATTCTGAATTTTTTTAAATTCTTTTTCGTTGATATTCCAAATATTATAAGTAGTCGTAATGTCACGCACTAGGAAACCTAATTTCCAATTGTTTTTTTCGAATTGCATACCTGCATCAAAACCAACCCCCCAAGAACTTGCAAAATCCCCGATAATCCGTCTAATGATTTTTGCATTTACACCATATTTTAAACCCTGAATAGGCAAATCACGAGCATACGAAAACGTGACTCCATAATCCGCAGCAGAAAATAAGCTAATTCTATTATAATCAATCGTACCATTTGCATCAATTAGTTGAGTAGTATTTAAAATATTATCAACCCCAAACCGTATGACAGATGCTCCCCAAGCACTTTGAGAATCTATTTTTTTTGCATAGGCTAAGTAATCATATTGAGCAATGTTAGCAAAATAACTAGCGTGCATAAAAGCAGCTTCACTATCTTCAATTTTTAATAAACCAGTTGGATTCCAATAGCCAGAATTTACATCACTCGTATGAGCCACCATGGTATTAGCCATTCCAAAAGCTCTAGCATCAACACCAATATTCATGAATTCGTTAGAATATTTACGAGCCGTTTGAGCTTGAAAGAAATTGAAGACAACTAAAAAACTAAAGGTTAATATTTTTTTCAAGGGAACAGTTTTGGCAAAGATCAAATAAAAATCTGATATATTAAACTCTAGAACTTATAAAGTTATTATATTACCTTTGTAGGTTTAAAATTAAAAATTACAAAATCATTTTTATGTCAATAAAATCGCAAATTCCAAATTTAATTACATTATTGAACTTGCTTTCAGGATGTATAGCTATTGTCTTTGTTTCACAATTACAGTTTGAGTGGGCCTTTTTCTTTGTATGTTTAGGGATATTTCTCGATTTTTTTGATGGCTTTTTTGCACGTCTTTTTAAAGTTCAAAGTCCTTTAGGATTGCAATTAGATTCGTTGGCAGATATGGTAACTAGTGGAGTTGCTCCAGGATATGTTATGTTTCAAATGATATTAAAAGCAATAGGGGGAAATCAGGAATTAAGTCTTAATACATTGGAAGGGTCCGTTATGTTGCTTCCTTTTTTAGGTTTTATTATTTCATTAGGAGCTTGCTTTAGATTAGCTAATTTTAATATAGATACTCGCCAAACAGATTCATTTATAGGCGTTCCAACTCCAGCTAATTCATTGTTTATAATGAGTTTGCCTTTAGTTATTAAGTTTACAGATATTTCTATAATTGTAGATATTTTGCATAATCCTTACATCCTTTTGTTAATTACTGCTTTAAGTGCTTATGTAATGAATGCCGAAATACCATTATTTTCTTTAAAAATAAAACAATTCACTTGGTCTAAAAATGCCCTGCAAATTCTTTTTCTGACATTGAGCGTTGTTTTATTGCTAGTTTTTAAATATCTAGGAATACCTCTGATAATTATTGCCTATATATTACTTTCTGTTATTAATAATTTATTTTTGAAGAAAGGGTAAATGGCTCAAAAAAAATATTCTAAGGGAGTTAAAAAAGGAACCCATACACATTCGAAAAAACGACCACAAAACCAAGTGTCTTTTTTTTCAAGTTCCTTGTTTTTCAAACTAGTGATGACATTGAGTATTGTGGTTATTCTTTATAGTCAAAAAAGAAGTATTGCCCGTTATTTAGGATTTACTACAGATAAAATTATTTACAATGAAGCGCGTTCTATGCCTATTGATAAGGTACTAGGTACGCATATCGAAAAATCTTTCGGTATTGATCTTTCAGAATACCAAGATAATATAAATTGGGCGAAAGTAAAAGAAATAGAAGGAGGGTATCCTATAGAATTTGTTTTTATCAGAGCAACCGCAGGAAGCAATAAAGTAGATAAGAAATTTAAAAAATACTGGTTACGCGCAAAAGAAAGAGGTTTTATAGTAGGAGCGTACCATTATTATAGACCTAATGAAAATTCAATAGAACAAGCAGAAAATTTTATAAAACAAGTTACTTTAGTAGAAGGCGATTTTCCTCCCGTGTTAGATATAGAAAAACTGCCAAAAGCCCAATCAATAAAACGGTTAAAAGTAGGATTAAAACGATGGTTGGAAAAAGTGGAAGCTCATTACGGAGTAAAACCTATTATTTATAGTAGTGAAAGTTATTATGAAGATTTTTTAAAGGAAGATTTTGGAGATTACCCTTTTTGGATTGCTAATTACACCGCATTTTATAAGGAAATAGACTCTGAATGGTCTATATGGCAATTAACAGAAAACGGAAAAATACCAGGGATTAAAGGTACTGTAGATCTTAATATTTATAACGGAACTTCCGTAACAATGAAAGAATTATTAATTAAATAGTGCCACACGATTCTTGTTATAAAAAGTAAAGACCAATTTTGTGTTTTAGAAAATTGGTCTTTACAATGCCTACTTCTTTTCTTTTCAAAAAGAATTATCTACAAACGTAAAAAGAGCTATTTTTTTAAACCTAATTTTTGATGAGGTTTCCCTTCTTGAAAAGTAAAATACATCTTATTCGCTTGTCCTTTTGTAAACATTGTTCTTTGTTCATCAGCAGCATAATCCATATAGTTAACAAACATTTGAGTGTACTCTTTGCCGTGGCAAATTTCTTTTAAAGGATGCTTTTGAAAACCATAATGCTCTTTTGGAGCAAGCGGAGTGTCTGATACTAAATCATCACCACAATTGCCAGTAGGTCCAGAAAGGTGATATAATCCAAAATAATGTCCTACTTCATGAACAAGTATTTTTCCCTTAGTATATCCGAATTTTATGATACTTGGATGTTGAGGAGCAGGATCATAAAGATATAATGAATTTAATGCAATTCCCCAATAATTTCTATCGCCTGATAAAGGAGAAGCGTATCCCGCAAAATCATCACCCTCTTGATCATATAAACTGTCTAAAATCCATACCGTTAATGTTTTCTCGGTATTTTCAGCAAGAAAACCATGCTCTTTTGTTTTAAACCATTCTTGTTGACCTAATACAGCATCAAATTCAGTTTCTTTTCTACTAATCCCTTTTAGTACAAAAGAAATTTTAGTATTTCCAGAAGCAAGTTTAGAAAATTCCTGAGGCGTATTTGCAAAATTGTCGTCTTTTCCTTCAAAAGACTTATTTAAAATCTCAATTTGTTTTCTTATGTCTTGTTCTGTTATTTTACTTCCTCTTTTCCCTTTTTTATACAAAATATTAAATTGAACTGGGATTTCTCTTTTTTCTGTAAGGGTGTAAGTCCTTTTAGAATCGTAAGAATCATCATACCTGTTTTTTGGATTATTAAGGATTGCGTTTTCTGCATAATTTACAGTTTTACCCTCTGTTATATTTTCTTTTTGACAAGAAAATACTGTTAAAGATGCCAAGAGCATCGTAATAAATAATTTTTTCATAAGATATTATTTAATTTAGTTTAACTCTGGATTAAAAATTAATGTTTATTGTTTAAAAATCAATAAACATTAGAAAAAATAAGTTTTTTCGACGATTTAATAGTGTTATAATTTTGGGTATAGATTCCTTATTTATGATAAAGAATTTAAAAAATCATAGATAACTTGGGAGATTCAAAGATAAGGTACTTTTTTTCTTTGTTATATGTTAAAAATAAGCGGTCTACTTTAATTAAAAATATAAGTTGCTTGTTTTTAGTGAGTTGTTTCTTTTTTAAATGTTTTTTTTAGGTTTTGTTTAACTTATTTTTTGTAAATAATTAATAATTATTTGAAGAACAAACGGTTTATAGATAGCTGCTTTTGTTTTATCAAAAGATTCGTATTAAATCTTTAGATTAGTTTTAATAAGGAAGAAATAAAGCCTAAAAAATGTCAAAACACACTAACTATTCATAATTACATATCCGTTAATTCAAGGGATATTTTAAGGGAAAGAATAAAAAGGTATCAACCTACTTAAAATATAAGAAGCGTTCTTATGGTATTTAATAAGTAATTCTATCATTTAGTTCAAGCTGAAAACAAATGAAATAAGCGGATATAGCAAACTTTTAACAGATTTTAGCTATATTCTTATCTACTATACAATCCCTCCGTGGTAAAAATTATGAATAAACACTTTAGAATCTATTTCGATGGTACTTGATGTGTGAAAAAATAATGTTTTGAAAATTAGAAGGTTAGGTATTTACTGTGTCCAAGAACCTCATCTCTCAAATAGATATTTCTTTTTTTAGAATAAATCTTTTTATTTTTTATTTAGAATAATTAAAAATAATGTTTTATTTTTAAAATTCTAATCTTATATTTGCAGTCCAAAAACAATTTAAAATTAGTCTAAATAAAATGAAGTTATATTGGTTAGGATGCTTATTATTCTTGTCTGGACAAAGTTTCGGTCAAGATAGGTTTCAAGGAGAAACAGAAAATACCGTTGAAAATGATACGGCTAGAAAAAAAAGATATTCGTTAAAAGAAATAGAAATAAGACAACACAAACAAAAAAAGTTTGTTTCTACTGTTCGTACGGGATTAAAACCTTTTGATAATCCTCAAAGTTTACAATCTATTGGAGGAGAAGTGATTTATCAACAACAATCGGTTCGTTTGAGCGATGTCGTAAAAAACGCAAATGGTGTTTATGTAGGCTCAGCACGTGGTGGAGCACAAGAATCCTTTTGGTCAAGAGGTTATGATATGGGTACGAATAATATTTTTAAAAATGGTTTTCGTCAAAATGGAGGGTCAATGCCTGAGGTGATTTCATTAGAAAAAGTAGAATTTTTAAAAGGAAATAGTGCTTTGTTATACGGAAATGTAGCACCAGGAGGAATTTTAAATTTAGTAACCAAGACCCCTTTGTTTGAAAGAGGAGGAGAGTTATCTTTTCAAACAGGAAGTTATGATTTTTACAAACCTGTAATTGATTTTTATGGGCCTCTTAGTAAATCAATTGCTTACCGGGTAGTGAGTAGTTTTGAAAAATCAAAAAGTTTTAGAGATGTAGTAAGTAGAGAACGTTATTATATTAATCCTTCTTTTCTATTTAAGGCAACCCAAAAAACAGATGTACTTCTTCAAATGGATTATTTGTACGATAATTGGACACCTGATTTTGGAACAGGTGCTTTTGGGAAGACTATTCTGGATGTACCTATTAGTCGTTATTTAGGTGCTAATTGGTCTAACGGACAAACACGTCAGGGATCATTATCCGCTCTTTTAAAACATCAGATTAATGATTCTTGGAAGTTTATTGCAAATATGTCATTCCAAAATTATTCAAGACAATTTGAAGGAACAGACAGAATTCAACCTTCTAACATAACGGGTGATTTAACTAGAAAATTAGGTAAGAACAAAAATGTTGAAACACTATTAGGACAACAATTAGGATTACAAGGAAGTTTTAAAACTTTTGGTTTCAAACATGAATTATTTACAGGAGTAGATGGAGAAACTAGTTATACGGATAGTTATTCCTATTTGTTTTATACAAAACAAAAAGATGGTAAATTTATTGCTATAACAGATTATGATAAAATCAATATCTTTGATCCTATTACATTTTCAAACGAAAAAGGATCACAAGAAAATTATAATTCAGTACTAACAAAGAATCAAGGAAAACGTTTTGGCTTTTTTGCTCAAGATTTAATATCTATTCATGAAAAATTAAAAGTACTTGCTGGTTTGCGTTGGTCATGGCAAGAAGTTCAAAGTACTGTATATAATGCCAAAATTGATGGTGGAAATACTACAAGTCCTAAAGGACAAACTCCTTTTGTGCTTAATCATGAAGCAGATAAAGATAATGCACCAATTGAAGGCGCTATACAAGTAGATAAAGCATTTTCTCCTAAATTTGGTTTGGTCTTTCAACCAATGCAATCAATAGCAATTTTTGGAAGTTATTCAAATTCATTCACTACCAACACAGGAGTTGATATTTATAATGATCCTATAAAACCCTCTATTATAAATCAATATGAAGCAGGAGTAAAAACAGAATTTTTTAAAGGTAATTTAACAACAGGAGTAACTGTTTATAGCATTGAAAATAATAATTTAGTCCAAATGGCAGCTACAACCTTAGATGGTAAAGCCAATTCTAATTCGAATATCAAAGAACTATCAGGTAAAACAAGAAGCAAAGGAATTGAATTAGATATTACCGTAACACCTATCGAAGGATTCAAGATTAATGCAGGTTATAGTTATAACGATATGCGTTTTGTGAAAACATCTGGATTAGTAGGCAGTTCATTAGAAGGGGATCGTTTGGCGCGTACCCCTGATCAAACAGCTAATTTAAGTTTCTTTTATACAGTACAAAACGGATTTTTCAAAAATGTTTCCATAGGAGCTATAACTAACTATATAGGAAATCGTATAGGCGGTTGGAATAACCGTTATGCAAAAGATAAAAATGGAACAGTATTTATAGAAGAACGTGAGATTCCAGTTAGTGGTTATGTAGTTGCGGATGCAACTCTAGGATACACTTATAAAAATATAAGTTTATTATGTAAATTGTCTAATGTGGCTAATACTTTAAATTATACAGTACATGAAAATTACAGTATTAATCCAATACCGCCAAGACAATTTATGGCAACACTAAAATATCAATTTTAAAAGGTTTTGTTTTTGTGAAAGGCAAATAGTATAGTTTTAAAACTATACTTTTGCCTTTATATTTTTTTATTACTTATACATAAAAGTTAGAAATGAAAAGAATACATATAATAATAGCAATGCTATTTAATATAGTGTCAATTGCCCAACAAAAAAATACATTATTAGATGGAAATTTTTGGAAAAAAAATCCGAATCTAACCATAGTTCAAGCTGAAATAGCCAAAGGCAATAATGCTTCAGAGCTAAACTCTTCCGCTTTTGATCCTGTTACATTAGCTATTAATAATGGTGTGTCAAATGAAGTGATTTACTATTTGTTGGAACAAAAAGGAAATGAAATAAATAAGCTCACACATGATGAAAGAACCTATCTGCATTGGGCTGCTGCTAAAGGAAATATAGAGTTAGTACAAGATCTTATAAATAAAGGAGCTAATATCAATCACGAAGATTCCCATAATACGACACCTTTGGCTTATGCTTTGGCTAGTGGTAATGCTAAAAAAGAATTAATAGAAATCTTTTTTAAAGCAGGTTTAGACCCTAAAAAGTTATATAAAGATAAAGCAACCCTATTAATGTTAGCTGTGCCTTATGATAAAGATTTGTCCGTTACACAATTTTTAGAAACAAAAGGATTAAGCGTAAAAGATCAAGATGCCTTAGGAAAAACAGTTTTTGATTATGCTGCCAGAACCGGTAATATAACTAATTTAAAAAAACTTATTGAAAAAGGAAGTAAATGGACTCCTAATGCCTTATTAATGGCCGCTGAAGCTACTCGACGATCTGCTAATTCCTTAGAAATATTTCAATATCTTATTGACGATTTAAAATTAAAACCAACTGTTTCCACTACAAATGGAGAAACCATTCTTCACCTCATAGCTAAGAAAGAAAATCAGATCCCAATTGCTCAATATTTTTTACAGAAAGGCGTTTTAATAAACGCAATAGATAACGAAGGAAATACCGCTTTACATAAAGTAGCAGGAACGCGTGATTTTGCATTTGTGAATTTTTTATTAGAAAAAGGAGTTGACGTAAGTAGAACCAATAATAAGGGGGAATCTGCCTTAATGCAAGCCGTTAAATCAGGCTTAGTAGAAACAATGAATACACTAGTAAATAAAGGAGTTACTATTGATTTGTTGGATAAAGACGGACAAGGTTTAGCCTACCATTTAGTGCAAAATTATAGAGCACCTAAAAACGGGAACGATGATTTTCTAGATAAACTAAAATGGTTAAAAGAAAAAGGAATAGATCTAAAAAAACCTTTAAGAAAAGGAGATACGCTCTACCATCTTGCCGTAATAAAAAATGATTTAGAATATTTAAAAAAGTTAGAAGGTTTTGAAATAAATATAAATGCTAAAAATGAAGCAGGATTAACCGCTTTACATAAAGCAGCCATGGTAGCTAAAGATGAAAATATAATAAACTATTTACTTACTCTAGGAGCTGATAAAAAGGCAAAAACAGATTTAGATGAAACAGCCTATTCATTAGCCCAAGAAAATGAAGTATTAGCTAAAAAACAAATAAATTTAGATTTTTTAAAATAAGAGATGAATAAGTACACAAAATATTTAGGACTGATTGTTTTTTCATTGTTTTTTAATAGCATAACAGCTCAAACCTCTAAATACAAATGTATGTTGCAAATGACAAACTATGTAGGAGAAGGAGCTTATATTGTAGTATCATTAATCAATCCAAAAGGGCAATATGAGAAAACATTATATGTAATGGGAGATGACAAAAAATGGTATAAAGACATCAAAGAATGGTATAAATTTTATAGCAAAAAAAATAAAGTAGATGCAAAAACAGGAGCTTCCGTAGCAGGAGGCGATAGAAGTGTAACCGTTTTAGAAATAGAAGACTCTAAAATAAATACAGGGTATAAAATTCGTTTCGAATCAGCTGTAGAAAATCAAAAATATCATATTACAGATGCAGAATTTCCATTAACCACAGAAACTTTATTAAATAAAGTAGAAGGAAAAGGATATATTCGTTTTGTTAAATTAAATAAATTATAAATAGGCAATGACCTTATCTATTTGGCGATTGGCTCATTTTGCCTTGGCTCTTATAGCTTCTCTATTTTTAGTACTAGCTTCTGTAACGGGAGGAATTTTAGCAATAGATACCATAAATCAAGAAATTCCATCCTATAAAGTTGATAATTTTAAGGAAATCAAACTTGCAAAAGTTCTAACCCCTCTAAAAAAAGAGTTCATCGAAGTAACAGAACTAACCGTTTCTCCTAGCCAGTATGTAATAATAAAAGGATTAGATACAGATGCTAATGAAGTAGAAGCTATTATTAACCCTAATACGGGTAAAATAATAGGAACTCCTAAAAAACACACACAATGGATCAAATGGGTAACTTCTTTACACCGATCGCTTTTTTTGCATAAAACAGGGCGAATTATTCTAGGAATCAATGCCTTTCTTCTGGCTGTTATAACCAGTACGGGAATTGCTTTATTGCTAAAACGCCAAAATGGCTTCGTAGGTCTTATAAAAAAAATTAAAAAAGATCATTGGTCTTCCTATCTTCATGTATTACTAAGTAGATGGATGGCTATCCCTATTTTGATTATGGCCCTAACAGGAGCTTTTTTAACACTATATAATTTTAAAATTTTAGAGAAAGATTCTTTACTAAATCATAAGGAAATTGTTTCTCAAAAACCGCTTTCTCAAAAAAAAATAGAAGATTTTCCCATTTTTAAAAAGGTTTTATTATCAGATGTTCAAAAGTTAGAATTTCCGTTTGCAGACGAAGTAGAAGAACACTTTACACTAAATTTAAAAGATCGAGTAATCTTAATCAATCAATGGAATGGAGAGATATTGAGTGAAGTTCCAATATCAAAATGGGTGAGGTTAGAAAACCTCAGTTTAGATCTACATACAGGAAGAGGATCTATTCTTTGGTCGTCCGTATTATTACTTAGCGTATTCAGTATTTTGGTTTTTATTGTTTCAGGATTTTTGATTTCATATAAACGGTTACGTCATAGGCAGACCAATAGTTATACTTTAGAGGAGGGTGAATTAATCCTATTAGTTGGATCAGAAAACGGGAGTACGATGAAGTTTGCTAATGCCATTCATAATCAGTTTTTACAACAAGGAATCAAATCCTTTGTTGGATCTATGAATCAGTATCAAACAGCACCCAATGCACATACCATTTTATTTTTAACCTCCACTTACGGTGATGGTAATGCACCTGCTAATGCCAGTCGTTTTGAAGGATTAATTCAAAAATACAAACAATTACATACCATACAAACAGCCGTAGTAGGATTTGGTTCCTCCCAATATCCTGATTTTTGTGGATATGCTAAACAAGTAGAAACACTATTAAAAAAACAATCTTGGAATCAAAAAATAATTGATTTACACACAATAGATGATCAATCTATGAACGATTGGCTACACTGGATATCAAATTGGAATAAGACTACTACCATTCAATTAAGTAATTTAGAAACGACGTATTTAGATAAGAACAAAAAGAAAACCCTGTTTAAAGTGATTTCTAAAAGCCAAGTGGAAGGAAATTGCTCTAATTTTATACTGGTATTAGAACCTCAAAAAACAATAAAAGTAAGTTCAGGTGATTTGCTAGCTATAGAGCTAGGACATTCTCAAAAAGAGCGTTTATATTCTATCGGTAAGCTTGGAGATACAATACAACTCATGATAAAACTACATCCCAGAGGATTAGGATCTAATTATCTCTATCAATTAGAAGAAGGACAAACGCTAAAAGGAACTATTGTAAAAAATGTTAAATTTAATCGACCTAAAAATAAGAAAGTAGTGATGATTGCTAATGGTACTGGTATTGCTCCCTTTTTAGGAATGATAGCAGAAGCTACATCAAAGCAATCCCTATATTTATATGCAGGGTTTAGAGCAAAAAGTTCTTTTGTACAAAAAATAGAAGCTCAGATAAAAGTGTTTAAAAAAGAAGGTAGATTACAAGATTTTAAATTAGCCTTGTCTAGAGAAGGAAATCAATCTTATGTTACAGATTTAGTAAATCGCGATTTAGATTTTATTTTTCAGATATTAGAGGAAGAAGGAGTGTTGATGATTTGTGGATCTTTAGCCATGCAAAAAGACATAGAAACCTTGTTAGAGAATTATGCTTTAAGAAATGATACTAAAAAAATAGATTTTTACAAATCAAAAGAACAAATTTTAATAGATTGTTATTAATGAAAATACTAGTCTTGATTCTACTTTTTCCCTTTTTGCAGTATGCACAGGTACAACGTCATAGAATTGTTACACTTATGGGAAGCCGATTTGATATTACCATAGTAGAAAAAGATAGCATTTTGGCTGAAAAAAGAATTGATGAAGCCATAACTGAAATAGATCGCATAGAAAATCTGATTTCAGAATGGAAACCTACTACACAAATTTCACAAGTTAATCAATATGCAGGTGTACAACCTGTAAAAGTAGATAATGAAATAATACAACTCACAAAGTCAGGATTGTATTTTTCTAAAATAACAGAAGGAGCTTTTGACATTAGTATAGTAGCAATGGATAAAATATGGAAATTTGATGGTTCTATGACTGCTATGCCTACAGAAATTGCTATAAAAAAATCTATAGAAAAAGTAAATTATAAAAACATCGTAATAGATACAGTAAAATCTACTATTTTTTTAAAAGAAAAAGGGATGAAGATTGGTTTTGGTTCTATAGGAAAAGGCTATGCGGCTGATCGGGTACGTACCCTCTTAGAGACAAAAGGAGTTTTGGGAGGAATTATTAACGCATCAGGTGATTTGACTACTTGGGGAAAACAAGCTAACGGAAAACGATGGAGCATAGGAATTACCAATCCTTTTGGAAAAGAAGAATTTGTAGATATCGTGAAATTAGGACGATATGCTGTAACCACTTCAGGAAGCTATGAAAAATATGTAGAAATAAATGGAAAAAAATATTCCCATATTATTAATCCTAAAACAGGTTATCCAAGCCAAGGTATTTGTAGTGCGACTGTTTTTGGTCCTAGTGCAGAAATTGCCAATGGTTTTAGTACTTCTATAATGGTTTTGGGACTAAAAGAAGGAGCCAAGTTATTAGCTAATTATCCAGCTTATTCTTATGTTTTAGTTACAGATAAAGGGAGGATCATAAAATCTAAGAATTTTAAGAAAAGCAAAAAAAATATTTAGAATGTATAAGTCTAAATGTTTGGATTATACTTATGATTAACCAAAAAATAACTTTGTAATAAATATTAACCTAGTTTTATGTTAATATTCTACCTACATTAATATTTTCATATTGGTTTTATTTTGAGACTGAAAAGAACCCAGAAGAAAAATAGATCAAGAACTTAAAAAAAATATTTTTTTAAGTTCTTGATCGTAGTATTTGTATTAAAATTCTAATTTTTTTCTTCTCAATTCAAAATTTTGTCCTAGATATACACGACGTACCATTTCATCTTCTACTAATTCTTCAGGAACTCCAGCTTTTAGAATACCTCCTTCGAACATTAGATATGTTTTGTCTGTAATAGCAAGAGTTTCTTGTACGTTATGATCTGTAATTAAAATACCGATGTTTTTATTTTTAAGTTTCGCTACAATACGTTGAATGTCTTCTACAGCCACAGGGTCAACACCCGCAAAAGGTTCATCTAATAAAATGAATTTAGGATCAGTAGCTAAACATCGTGCTATTTCTGTACGACGACGCTCACCACCCGATAGTAAGTCCCCTCGGTTTGTACGGATATGATTTAATGAGAACTCCTCAATAAGAGCTTCCATCTTTTCTTCTTGTTGATCCTTAGTAAGATTAGTCAATTGTAAGACGCTCATTATATTATCTTCAATACTCATCTTTCTAAAAACAGAAGCTTCTTGAGCAAGATAGCCAATACCGTTTTGAGCTCTTTTGTACATAGGGAAATCCGTAATGTCCATGTCATCTAGGTAAATATTTCCCGAATTAGGTTTTACTAAGCCTACAATCATATAAAAGGAAGTTGTTTTTCCAGCCCCATTAGGACCTAAAAGTCCAACTATTTCACCTTGATTAACTTCAACAGATATCCCTTTTACAACGGATCTCTTTTTGTATGTTTTGACTAAATTATCTGCTCTTAATACCATGTTTTAAATTTGAAAATTTGAAAAATTTGAAAATGAATAAAATATTCAAAATCATTTTTTAAATCCAATCTGACAAATAAACTTAAAATTAATCAAAGAAAAAGAGAAATGAGTATAAAAATATAATTTCAATTTTTCAAAATGACTAATTTTAAAATAAATTAATTATTTTCAAGGGCTTCCCAAAACTCGTAAGCTCTTCTTAAGTGAGGAATTACAATAGTACCTCCAACTAATGTAGCAACGCTCATAGCTTCCATCATTTCAGCTTTTTTGATGCCTAATTTGTAACAAGTTTCTAGATGATATTTGATACAATCATCACAACGTAATACAGCTGATGCAACTAGTCCCATTAGTTCTTTTGTTTTTATATCTAAAGCACCTTCCGTATAAGTATTTGTGTCTAGATTAAAAATTCGTTTGATAACCTTATTATCATCGCCTAATATTTTTTCGTTCATTTTAGAACGATAATCATTAAAATCTTTTACTAAATCAGCCATTTTGTTCTTTTAATTGGTTTTTGTAGACAATTCTAGAAATAATAATACTCATTTCGTAAATTAAAAGCATAGGAACTGCAACAGTTACCTGACTTACCACATCAGGAGGGGTAACAATGGCGGCTATGATTAATACAATTACGATAGCATATTTTCGAGTATTTTGTAAAAAACTTGGTTTAATAAGTCCTAGTTTAGTTAATAAATAGATAATGATGGGCATTTCAAAAAAAATACCACCCGCTAATACAGATGTTTTAACCATTCCTATATATGAATTTAAATCAATATCGTTTTTAACTACGCTACTGATAGAAAAAGAGGCTAAAAAATTTACAGACATAGGAACTATGACATAATAACCAAATAGAACACCTGTAAAAAAAAGAACTGATGCTGAAATGATAAAAACTTTGGCGTATTTTTTTTCGTTATCATACAGGGCGGGGCTGATAAAACGCCATAATTCCCATAATATATAAGGAAATCCCAAAATAAACCCAGCTGTAATACACATCCATACAAAAACATTTACTTGCCCTTCCATACTGGTGTTTTGAATGGTAAAAGGGAGTTCTTCAATACAAATTGTATCAGCAAAACCAAGATAGTGAGAAGCATCGCAAAAAAAACGATATGTAATAAACTCTACTCGTGTAGGACCAAAAATTATTTGATCAAATATAAAATCAGCAAAAAAGAATACTACGATTGCTAATATAACAATTGTTATAGTACTTCTTATAAGTAGCCATCTAAGTTCTTCTAGATGGTCTAAAAAAGACATTTCTGATAAATTTTTCTTAGCCATTTATATAATTCCTTCTTTTAAAATGTCATGTATATGTAATATTCCTACATAGTTTCCATCGGCTTCCACTACTAATTGTGTAATCGAAAAATCTTCCATTGTATGAAACGCATCGATTACCATGGCATCTAACGCAATTGTTTTTGGCGTTAGAGTCATGATATCTTTTGCTTTTAATCCTGATATGGTTTCAGTCGTGTTTAGCATTCTTCTGATATCTCCATCTGTTATAATACCAATTAGTTGTTTGCCTTCTATTACAGCGGTTACGCCAAGTCTTTTTTCTGATATTTCTACAATTACATCTTTTATAGGGGAGTCAGGAGTAACTTGTGGTTTGTGATTTTTGTCTAATAGATCACTAACACGTAGTAAGAGCTTTTTTCCCAATGCTCCGCCAGGATGGTATTTGGCAAAATCTTCACTTTTGAAATCTCTTTTTTTCATTAAACAAATGGCTAACGCGTCGCCTAATACTAACTGGGCAGTAGTACTATTAGTAGGCGCTAAATTATTAGGGCAAGATTCTTTACTTACATAAGCATGTAATACTAAATCAGATTCTTTGCCTAAAAAAGAGTGAAGATTAGCAGTCATTCCTATTAATTGGTTGCCAAAACGTTTTAATAAAGGAACTAATACTTTTATTTCGGGACTATTCCCGCTTTTTGATATGCAAATAATGACATCGCCACTTTGCACCATGCCTAAATCACCATGTATCGCTTCGGAGGCATGTAAAAACATAGACGGGGTTCCTGTAGAATTAAAAGTAGCAACCATTTTTTGAGCAATAATGGCACTTTTTCCTATTCCTGTAACGATTAGACGGCCTTTTGTATTATATATAACTTCTACTGCTTGAGCAAAATCGTCAGTTAGATAGTTTACTAAGTTTGCTATAGCTTCACTTTGTTCTAGTAAGGAGGCTTTAGCAGCGGCAAGGATGGTGTCTTTGGTTGTCAAAACAAGGGTCTCTTTTTAAAATTTGTATAATGATAAAGAAAATAGTATCTTTATTCAGTGCAAATTTATAAAAATACCTAGTTGAAAGGATTTTTTATTTGATTGAAATTTTATTAAATTTGTTTAAAATTTCTCAAAAAAACACCAAACGCATTTTTTTTTACTAGTTGGGGATAGTATAAAAGCTGTTTGATTTTCATCATTTCGTTAACTTATCAATAGAAAATAATTGAAGAATGAGTTCTGACCCAATTGATTTACACAAAGAATTAAAAAAGTATTTTGGATTTAGCCAATTTAAAGGACTACAAGAACAAGTAGTAAAGAGTATTGTATCTAGAGAGAATACTTTTGTTATAATGCCCACAGGAGGTGGGAAATCGTTATGTTATCAGTTACCTGCGCTGATTCAGGAGGGCGTGGCTATCGTCGTTTCGCCTCTGATTGCGTTAATGAAAAATCAAGTAGACGCTCTTAGAAGTTTAGGCTCTGGAGATGCAATTGCACATGTTCTTAATTCTTCATTAAATAAAACAGAAATAAACCAAGTTAAGAAAGATATAGCATCTGGCTTTACGAAATTATTGTATGTAGCCCCTGAATCTTTAACAAAAGAAGAATATATTGATTTTTTGAAAGAACATAAAATCTCTTTTGTTGCTATTGATGAAGCCCATTGTATTTCAGAATGGGGACATGATTTTAGACCTGAATATCGAAATTTAAGAAATATAATTAGAGCTCTGGGTGAAATTCCAATTATTGGATTAACGGCAACAGCTACACCAAAAGTTCAAGAAGACATACTAAAAAATCTAGAAATGTCTGACGCAAATGTATTCAAGGCATCGTTCAATCGTCCTAATTTATTTTATGAAGTACGAACAAAAACTAAAAATGTAGAAGCAGATATTATTCGTTTTATAAAACAACATAAAGGAAAGTCAGGGGTTATTTATTGTCTTTCGCGCAAAAAAGTAGAAGAGATAGCGGAAGTTCTAAAAGTCAATGGTATTTCGGCAGTGCCTTATCATGCGGGGCTTGATGCTAAAACTAGAGCCAAACATCAAGATATGTTCCTGATGGAAGAGGTAGATGTGGTAGTAGCTACCATTGCTTTTGGTATGGGAATTGATAAACCCGATGTGCGATTTGTAATTCATCATGATATACCTAAATCTTTAGAAAGTTATTATCAGGAAACAGGAAGAGCAGGACGTGATGGGGGAGAAGGGCATTGTTTGGCATACTATTCATACAAGGATGTTGAGAAATTAGAGAAGTTTATGGCAGGAAAACCCATAGCAGAACAAGAAGTAGGTTTTGCTTTGTTACAAGAGGTTGTTTCTTATGCCGAAACCTCTATGTCGCGTCGTAAATTTTTATTGCATTATTTTGGAGAAACGTTTGATAATGAAACGGGAGAAGGGGGAGATATGGATGACAATATGCGTAATCCTAAAAAGAAAACAGAAGCCAAAGATAATGTAGTTAAATTGTTAGAGGCTATACGAGATACAAAAGAAATTTATAAAGCAAAAGAAATTATTTTAGCTTTAATAGGTAAATTAAATGCCGTAATTAAAGCACATAAGACAGATGCCCAACCGTTTTTTGGAATAGGTAAAGATCAAGACGAAAAATATTGGATGGCACTGATCCGTCAAGTAATGGTTGATGGTTACATTCGTAAAGATATTGAAACCTATGGGGTTTTAAAAATAACGGATAAAGGCTATGCGTTCTTAAATACGCCAACATCTTTTATGATGACAGAAGATCATGAATTTGATGATAATGAAGACGATACTGTACTAACTGCTGCTAAATCTTCAGGAACAACAGATGAGGTTCTAATGGCTATGTTAGTTGATTTGCGTAAAAAAGTAGGTAAAAAAGAAGGAGTGCCACCTTATGTCGTTTTTCAAGAGTTTTCATTAGAAGATATGGCTTTAAAATACCCTATCACAATTGCTGAACTAAGCAATATTCAAGGTGTAGGAGAAGGAAAAGCTAAAAAATATGGAAAAGCATTTGTAGATCTTATAGCCAAATATGTTGACGAAAATGATATTATACGACCTGATGATTTAGTAGTCAAGTCTACTGGAGCTAATTCAGGATTAAAGCTTTATATCATTCAAAATATAGATAGAAAACTCCCTTTAGATGATATTGCAAAAGCCAAAGGATTAGATATGGATGCCTTATTAAAAGAAATGGAGCAAATTGTTTACTCAGGTACTAAGTTAAATATTAATTATTGGATAGATGAAATTTTAGATGAAGATCAACAGCAAGAGATCCATGATTATTTTATGGATTCAGAATCAGATAAAATTCAGGATGCTTTAAATGAATTTGATGGAGATTACGACACAGAGGAACTGCGACTTATGCGAATTAAGTTTATTAGTGAAGTAGCAAATTAATCGGCAAGACTTATTTTTTTAACCTCAGGTTTGCGTTAGATTTTGTGATCAAAATGAAAAGGGCAAAAAAGGTAAAAATGACGAAAATTTTTTGCACAGTTGAAGTTTTCGCTACATTGAATTTAAAAAATAATCAGGCAGATTCAGAAGTAAGGCGAATACAATTAAAAAAATATAAAAAAATCCAATTTTGAAATTTTTCAAAATTGGATTTTTTATTACCAGTGGTATTTTAAACGAAGCTCACTGTCTTGTCTTAAAATGTTTTTACAAAAAAGTGTAAAAATATGGAAAGATATTCAGTAAAATATTCTACAAAGTGGCAATCAAAATATTCAGAAGAATTTAAAAGATTTGTTTGCAATGATTATCTAACAGGCTCGATTGACCCTAAAAGAAGTTGAGTTAAAGCATAATCTTGGTAATGGTCGACTTACCTATTGGTTAAGAGAAAGAGGTTTTGATGTTTTAAAAACAAGAATTGTATCTTTACCTGATATGAAATCAGTTAAAATCAATAAAGACGAAAGGGACTCTCAAAAGTCGATTACTGAACTCGAAAAAGAACTTCAAGAAGTAAAACTTTTAGCTGAGGCTTATCGTAGAATGATAGAAATAGCTGAAAAAGAGTTTAAAATCAATATTGTAAAAAAGTCCAATACCAAGTAATTCAGGAGATGAAGAACCATTATCCTAAGATTGGTTTAGGCAAATTTTGCGGATTACTTGGTGTAACACGACAAGCCTATTATCAACACTTTTGGCATCAGGAACAATACGCTTTTGAAGATGATTTAATTGTTTCTGAGGTTTTAAAAATAAGAAAAAACCATCGTGATATGGGAGGTAGAAAACGATATGAGTTATTACAACCATTTCTACTAGAACATCAAATAAAAATGGGTAGAGGTAGGCTTTTTGATGTGTTATCAGCTAATTATCTATTAGTTAAACGTAGAAAAAAACAAACAAAAAGATACTGTACAAAAAAAGTGTGTAAAGAATTTTTTGTAATTTTAAAATTATGAACCATTAAAATTTACAATTATGGACTTTACACACGCTCAAATTTCGGAATTATTATTGGAAGTTGCAAATTCAGAAAATGGAACGAATTTATTAATGCAAATGACCTTAGAGACCTTTATGAAGTCAGAACGGGTATTGCATCAGTTAGAAAATCCCACGGATTATGCAAATGGATTTAGAACTAGAACTACTAATGGTTTTGGCAAAGAAATGGTTTTAAAGGTACCAAGAACACGAAGAGATACCTTTTATCCAGCATTGCTTGGAGTTCTAAGAAATGAGGATGAAGAGCATCGAAAACTCATTTTTAGTCTTTATAGAAAAGGTTTAACAACAGAGTGTAAGCTTCCCCAAAAACAGCTACGATTAAAAGTATAATTTTTTAATTTTAGCAATATGAAAAAAAGTAAATTTACTGAGACACAGATCATCAAAATTATCTCAGAACAAGACAAGGGCAAAACGGTCAATGAAATTTGTCGTGAATTTGGTATAAGTCAGCCCACTTTTTATCAATGGAAAAGTAAATATTCTGGCATTGAACCCAATCAGCTCAAACAATTAAAAGAGCTTGAAAAAGAATTGAGCCAGTATAAAAAAATTGTTGCCGAACTCACTTTGCAAAACACCGTTTTAAAAGATGTAATCGAAAAAAAGCTTTAATGCCTGCCGAAAAGCGCGAGCTTGTTATCTATGTTGGGAAGCGATTTAAAATGAGCTTTCGTCAGGCGTGTAAGCTGTTTCGTATAAGTACTTCTGTGTTTTATTATAAGTCCAAACGAAAAAATTGCGACCTTCAAATTTCCGAAGAGTTATTAAAATTGGCTGAATCTCATCGTACTTGGGGTTTTTGGATGATGTATAACCGTTTGAGAAATTTAGATTATCTATGGAATCATAAACGAGTTTATAG
This sequence comes from Flavobacterium columnare NBRC 100251 = ATCC 23463, assembly GCF_002530675.1. Lineage (GTDB taxonomy): Bacteria > Bacteroidota > Bacteroidia > Flavobacteriales > Flavobacteriaceae > Flavobacterium > Flavobacterium columnare. The sequence goes on along the minus strand of NZ_PCMX01000041.1, from coordinate 96 downwards.
GATTTATACAGAAATGCGGCTAAATTTAAGATGTAAGCGTAAGAAAAGAATTCCCGCAAGAATAAAGGAGCCTTTACTCAGACCAATTCAACCTAA
>NZ_PCMX01000040.1 GCF_002530675.1 Flavobacterium columnare NBRC 100251 = ATCC 23463 | reverse complement strand
TGGGGTTGTATTAGGCGAATCCATGGGGTTTTTTGGTTTTTTCTTTCTTGCCATGGAAATTGTACGCGTACACGCCCCATGCTCATAGGATCGTTGTTGTCTACTACCCGTGCGGTTTGTTCTTCGCAATTAGGATAGGTGTTGTCGTCAAAATAAGGAGGGGTCCATAAATCGGGAATGGCTACGAACTCGTTGTAATAGCTATTGCCATCATGAAAATGTTGAATTTCTATGATGCGATAGGTTTCCATAGGGCGGTCGTTTATATCAACCAGTTTGGTTAGATCGCCTTGTTTGAGTTGGGGGTCTTTGCTTTTGCCTTTTACGATCATCAGGTTTTCTCTGAGTTCTTTTTGTTTTCGTACGGCATCTTGTAGCTCTTTATCGGTTCGGTTGTTGATACCCGTGGGGTTGTGGAGCTTGTTGGGTTTTTTATGGAATACGTTTTTTGAGGCTTTTAGGGCTACTAGTTGGTAGGGGTTGACTTTGTTTTGTAATTGAGCTGAGGCGCTATCTCGTTGTAGGCTGGTGCCTGATTCTACATCGTAGGTGGTGTAGGTAAATTGTTGTGGTTTTACTGATATTTCAAAGGATACGTGTACTAGGTCTACACTTTCGTCTAGGTTTATGATTTTAGGGCCTACTTTGTTGCCTAACACTAGGCTCTGTCCGTTGTAATACAGGTATTCGCCATAGCGTATGGCAAGTTGTTGTAAAAATTGGTAATCTGTTTGGTTGTATTGTACGGTGTAAGGCAACACATTTTGGGTGTTGTTGTTTCGGACAATGGTATGAAGGGTGTCTTTGGGGTATTGGGCGGTTATGTCTTGAAAGATTTCTTCTAGGGTTTTGTTTTCAAAACTTTGGGATTCAAGTCCTTGTTCTAACATAATGGTAGGAGCGTGTCCTGTAATATATAGTCTGCCGTAACCGTCTTTTTTTAAAAGGTTTAAATGGGTTATAATGCCTGTAAAGGTTTGTTTTATTTCTCCAAATCGGTGCAGGTGGATGTGTATGGTTTTTCCTAGGTAGCTTTTAGAATGTTCCATGATGTAGGCTTCTTCGTTGTCTAGGGAATCGGCACGGGTATCTAGGGTAAAGGTGTCGTGTTCGTTGGTTTTTTGATGGAACTGTAGGTTAAAATGGGATTTTTCTAGGAAGGATTTGCCTTCTATGGTAAGGGTGCAGTAGACTAATGGACTGGATTTGTCGGCTAAAAAGTCTTTAAAGGAACGTAATGAGGCGTATTTTGCTATGTCGTCAGGATGGTTGAGTCTTCCATAATCGCTGTTGTAAGTATCCATATCGCGTATTTTTTAGTTGTTTAGTTGTTGTTTAATCTTTCCATTTCTTTTCGTGTGCAGCTTCGTTTAGAACAAAACGTTTGGCCATTAGACGTAGGGCAATTTGTAGCGGTTCAGTGCTTTTAGCGTCAAAATATTCCGAAAAGGAAACACAATAGGCTTTTTCAAACTTTAACTCTTGTAGTTTGCTCATGGCATCTCTTCTAAAGAATATAATGGTGCCGTTTTTGGTTTGACTGTTGTCGAGCATCCATTGTAATAGGTTGGATTTCCCGTTGCTTTCTATACGGATGTTAATTTCGCCTCCTTGAGGCATTCCTTCGGGTTTTCCTGTAGCGTCTATTTGTTGTGTAAAATTATAGTCGCAACTGAGTATGTTGTAAGTATTTCCGTCTAGTTCTAATTTAGCTAAAAAGGACATGTTTGTTTTTTTATAGGGTTGTTTATTTGAAAGAAAAAAAAGAAAAAAGGCGATCCCAAAAGATCGCAACCATCATTTAACGGAGTTCTTTTTAGACTAGGGTTGACCGGTGTAAAACCTAGGAGGTAATACAATGATTGATCTAGCCAATGTCATTTCCCTAGAGAAAGTAACAAAGAACTGGGGTTAAAAAGTTGTTTTTAGGGAACGCCTTTTTGAAGGGATTATACCCATTCGTTTTCGTAAGCTCCTGAACCTAGTTCAATTTTTTTAGCTGAAATGGTAAAGGTTTCAGTTAGTGGATTTACGCCTGTAGAATCAAAGTTTTCTCTGAATTTTACTAAGTATCCTTCTGAGAATTTTAATTCTTTTAGAACCGCTTCGCTGTCTCTTTTAAAGAATTTTACACTTCCGTCTTTTCTTTCAAATGAGTTGGTCATCCACTCAAAGAATGAAGTGTCTGCAGTACCTTCAATTGTTAATTCAATTTTTCCTCCTCTAGTTACAGTAGAAGGTCTACCCGTTGCGTCTGTTTCTTGAAATAAACCGTAGTTTACATTTAATACTGTGTACTCTTTTCCTGCTACTGCTAATTTTGCTTTGAATGACATAATTATAAATATTTAAAAAATTAAGAAATACATAAGGATATATCTATAAAGGTATAGAGTAGGTTAAAAAATGATTTTGGGGTGGGTTTTGTTAGGTA
>NZ_PCMX01000004.1 GCF_002530675.1 Flavobacterium columnare NBRC 100251 = ATCC 23463 | reverse complement strand
TTTGAAAATTAAATGATTTTATAAAATATGTGTTTAACTCAATTTCAGGCAGTAATTTATTTAATGTTTTTCCTAAACTTATGATTTTTAATTGGTCATCAATTAAAATATGAAAAGGAAAAATAGAATTAAACTCATCTACGTTAAAATTGAATTGAATATTATTCATAATTCTACCAACTTATATTAAAAATCTCGTGAGTATCCCCTTTATTACGGCTTTTGATGATTTTGATTTCAACAGGGGTTTTAAATAAAATACTTAAACCTTGAATCAGCCCTTTTACAAAAGCCTGTAAACCTTCTCTTATGGAGAAGTAGTGTAAGTTAAGACTTTTTTCGGAAATATCAGAGACTTTAAATTCAGGAGGAGTTAAATTGGGATAAATAAGCATAACTCTATTGTGAAATAAAGGAAGACTAATCAAAAAATCTTTTAAAGAAGTACCTCCTGACTCCATTAAACCCTGATACTTTTCCTGAGTTGTTTTTAAAATCCACCACTCTCCAAAAGTCGTGAGAACATCATCAACTGTGAGGTTTAACTCTTGAGCGGTTGTATTTGCTAATTTGTATGTTACATCGTCATCATAAGACTGTCCACTTATAAAATAGTCATGATTTATACCGCTCTTATTTCGGATTTCATTCCATTTTTGTTCTCCAAAATTGGATATAATTAAGTCCTGAATAGCTTTATTTACAATTCCATACATAAAAATCAATGTGAAATTAATTCATTACGACTCCAATACTCAAAAAGAGATTGAACTTTTTCAACATATTCATCATATTTTAGAGGCTTAATAATATAGCCTGCTATTCCTATTTTGTAACATTCTAATAAATCTTTGTGGTTACTAGAGGTAGAAAGGATTATAGATGGTATATATTTTAACCTTTCGTCTTCTTTCAAGATTTTTAGAAATTCAATCCCATTTAATTTTGGCATATTTAAATCTAACACGATTATATCGGGTAAAATGTCTTTGTTTTTTAAAATATCTAGGGCTTCGACACCATTATTTGCTTCAATAACTTTATGGACTAGATTTAATGAGTTAATTACCCTGTTGAATTTCATAACCTCAATTTTATCATCTTCTAAAAGAAGAATGTTTAGTAATTTTTTCATTCCCAAAAATTTATTTAATAAAAATTATTGTAGTAAACATTCAAAAATAATGATTTGATGAAGGTTGTGGAATCTTATTAGTTGATTGGTTATCATAAAAAGATTAATAACACGAATGTATCGACGAAGATTAAACTATATGTATTGTTTTTTTAGATACATAAAAAACTTTTCTTTTTTAATATAAGGAATACTATTGTTTAGTTGTATACGCAATGAGTGAGGGCACAATAAATTTGTGTATTTTAATGTACGGGAATAGCTAAAGGACAGTTGCTTACAGATTATAAGGTTTCAAATTTACTAATTCTAAGGAGGAATAAGTTGTGTCTTTATCTATCAAAATATTTTATTGAAGTAGGAGCAATATGTCTTTAATAGATTCAACAGCGCTAAAGTTTTTATGCTTAATTTCAAAGTCAATTCGTTCATAAGCCCAAGTAGTGTGATAAGGGATATGTATACCATGACCTCCTATGTTTAATACAGGTAGTATATCAGATTTTAAAGAATTACCTATCATCATAAAATTTTGAGCTTGTATATCCAATCTGCCTAGCATTTTAGTATAGTCAATCTCTGTTTTATCTGTCATTACTTCAATATGATGAAAATAATGACCTAATCCTGAATCATGTAGTTTGCGATGTTGGTCTTTTAAATCACCTTTTGTGGCTACAATTAATTTGTATTTATCTTTTAATTGTTTTAGTACCTCTTCTACTTCTGGAAGCAATTCTACAGGTTTTAGTAATAAATCTTTCCCTATCTGTAGGATTTTATTTATAATATTTCCAGAAATTTGATTTTGAGTTAATTGTAAGGCTGACTCAATCATAGAAAGAGTGAACCCCTTAATTCCAAAACCATATAGAGACAAATTTTTAATTTGATTGTTTAGTATTAATTGTAAAATTTCCTGATGTGAGGCATAGCTATGAAATAAGGTACAAAATTTTTCTTGGGCTTCGTCAAAGTAAGGTTCATTGTGCCATAAAGTATCATCTGCATCAAAAGCGATTATTTTGGAAGTCATGTTTAATGAGTTTAAGTATTTTTTTCAAAAATAGGTTATTTAAAATAAAAAGACTCCCTCATTTTGAGGGAGTCTTTATTTTTTCAATCAAATCAAACATAGGGCATCTTTTGCACCTTTTTGATTCTTTTTTTTTGTATTTTTCGCAGCATTTTGATTTACACTTTTCAGCTTTTTTGTGCAATCTTTCTAAAGCTTTTTCGTGACTATCTTTGCTTTTATTTTTTTCTTTTTTGCTCAAAACAAGCGTTATTTTGCTTCATTATTTTTATTTGTTATCTGAAGTATATCCCTATCAAATAAATACAATCCACCTTTATCATCACCGATCATATTTATTTTATCTAGAATAGATTTAGCTTGAGCTTCTTCCTCTATTTGTTCTGCTACATACCATTGTAAGAAATTATGTGTAGCATAATCTTTTCCTTCAAAAGTAATGTGAACTAATTCATTGATTGAATCGGATACAAATAATTCATGTTTGTATAATTCTTCAAACATTTCTTGAAAAGTACTGAAAGATGTTTTTGGCATTTTTAAATCGGTTATTAAGGCATGCCCTCCTCGCTCATTTACGTATTTTACTAATTTAAGCATGTGCATACGCTCTTCATCAGATTGTAAATACATAAAACGGGCAATTCCTTCAAAACCATGTATCTCTGCCCAACAAGCCATAGATAAATATACCTGTGAGGATTCAGCCTCTATTCTAATTTGTTTGTTTAACGCGTCTTCAATATTTTTTTGTAACATAAAAATAGGTTTGTTTACTTGGCAAAGGTATGAAAAAATGTGGTTTTATTGGTAGGTTACTTAATTATTTCCTTTAGATGACGGAGTATTTTGAAGGAAGAAAGGATTGTAAAGTAATAAATTACTTGTGTAGTTTAGTGTTATTGAATCCTATTGGATGTTTATACATTACCCGTTAAATCCAGATTATGTGTTAGACTTTGTGATGAAGATGAAAAGGCAAAGAAGACAAAAAGGCCTAGGAATTTCTTATGGTAGAATGGGTTTTGCTTCATTTAGGATAAAAAAGAAGTGCTTTTTTTAGATTCAAAGTTGTTTGATCTGTAATAAATTTCTAATGCGTAATTAAGGGTAAATGTGTTTTTCTAAAAGAGGGTATCCCAAAAGATTATAACTATAAGATGTTTGATGACAATAAAAAACGACACAGTCTTGATAACGTCATTTTTCTTATTATTTAAGACCAAACGGAATAGTTTAATTATACTTTTTGGAAACCCTCTATAATGTTTTAAAAAAAATATGTATTAAGCTATAGTAGCTCCATTTTCAACGCCTTCATTTTCAGGATTTACAAAAACTAATTTGCCTTCGGTATTTTGAGTTAGCAAAAGCATTCCTTGGCTTTCTACGCCGCGTAAAGCGCGTGGCGCTAGATTTACTAAAACGGTTACACGCTTACCAACCACTTCTTCTGGAGTAAAATGTTCTGCAATTCCTGAAACAATCGTACGAACATCAATTCCTGTATCTACTTTTAAAACCAACAACTTATCAGCTTTTGGCATTTTTTCAGCTTCGATAATGGTTCCTACACGTAAATCTATTTTTGAAAAATCATCAAATGTTGCAGTTTCTTTTTGAGGCATAATAGTATTTTTTGTTGAAGCTTTTTGAGCAGCATTAGCCGTTTTGGTTGCTTCTAATTTATCAATTTGTTTTTGTATTTCAGCATCTTCGATTTGGGCAAATAAAACATCTGTTTTTTCAGTTAAGATGAGGTGCCCTGCGGGTAATAAATCCGATATTTCAGCCACTTTGTTCCAATCTAGTTGCTCTAGATTTAATATTTTGGCTAATTTATTAGCTGTAAAAGGTAAAAAGGGTTCCGTTAATACACGTAAAGCAGCTGCTATTTGTAGAGCTACATACATTTGTGTTTTTACACGTTCTGGATCTGTTTTGACCATTTTCCAAGGCTCCTCATCAGCTAAATATTTGTTGCCTAAACGAGCTACATTCATCATTTCACCTAATGCTTCTCTGAATCTATAACGCTCAATAGAAGAAGCGATTACTGCTGGATAGGCTTTTAACTCTGTTAATGTTTGTTCATCAACTTCTGTAAAAGTATTTGGAGTGGGAACAATTCCGTGGTAGTATTTGTTAGTTAATACAACTACTCGATTGATAAAATTCCCAAAGATGGCTGCCAACTCATTATTGTTTCTTGCTTGAAAATCTTTCCAAGTAAAATCATTATCCTTTGTTTCTGGAGCATTAGCTGTTAGAGCATAACGCAATACATCTTGTTTTTCTGGAAAGTCAGATAAATACTCATGCAGCCATACCGCCCAGTTTTTAGAAGTAGATAATTTATTTCCTTCTAAATTTAAGAACTCATTAGCGGGTACATTATCGGGTAAAATATAATCTCCATGTGCTTTTAGCATGGCAGGAAAAATTACGCAATGGAAAACAATATTGTCTTTTCCGATAAAGTGAACCAATTTGGTATCTTGATCTTTCCAATAAGGTTCCCAATCTTTACCTTCCTTTTTTGCCCATTCTTTAGTAGAAGAAATATAGCCAATAGGGGCATCAAACCAAACGTATAGTTTTTTACCTTCGGCACCTTTTACAGGGACATCAATCCCCCAGTCTAGGTCGCGTGTTACTGCGCGAGGTTTTAACCCGTCATTTAACCATGAACTTACTTGGCCGTATACGTTTGATTTCCAATCGTTTTTATGACCTTCAATAATCCATTCTTTCAAGAAAGCATCGTATTGATCTAAAGGTAAAAACCAGTGTTTTGTTGATTTTAGAATAGGTGTTGTTCCTGTTATGGTTGATTTAGGATTAATTAAATCCGTTGCATTTAAAGAAGTTCCACATTTTTCGCACTGATCCCCATAAGCTTCTTCATTAGCACATTTAGGACAAGTTCCCATTACAAATCGGTCTGCCAAAAATTGTTGTGCTTGCTCATCAAATAATTGATCTGTAGTTTCCTCAATAAATTGATCCTCTTCATACATTTTTTTAAAAAAAGCAGAAGCCGTTTCATGATGTATCTTTGCTGAAGTTCTTGAATAATTATCAAAAGAAATGCCAAAGTCTTCAAATGATTTACGAATGATTCCGTCGTATTTATCAATTACCTCTTGCGGTGTAATACCTTCTTTTTTAGCTTTCATAGAAATAGCTACACCGTGTTCATCACTTCCACAAATGAAAGCCACATCTCTACCTTGTAAGCGTAAGTAGCGAGCATAGATATCAGATGGTACATATACCCCAGCTAAATGACCAATATGAATGGGTCCGTTAGTATAAGGTAAAGCTGCTGTAATTGTATATCTTTTAGGATTCGTTATCATAGTAAATCAATTTTTTAAAAACGATCTGAAACAAGTATAAGTTTAAGGTTGCAAAAATACTATTCTATTTTGTATTGAGATAAAAAAAGCATGAGATAAAAAAAAAAACTAAAAATTAAACATGAAAAGGTGTAAAAAGTACCAAATTAAAAGATTATTTTCTACCCAAAATTTTAAACTAAAATTTTTGTAGAGACATACCTTGCAGAGTTTGACTCATACTACAAAGCACAGGCGATTTCTGTGTGTTTATTACTTATTTCATTTAGAGTAGAACTATTTATAAAAGAATTCCTCCTTAATTCATTCTATACAAAGAAGAAATTGGTTGATTTATTGAGCCATAAGATAAGTTCTATTTCATTTTGGTTTTCAATGGTTTTCGAACCTATTTAGAAGAACTTAAATTTAGAAATAGCTGTAATTCTATGGTTTCTTTAAAACAAAAAATTAATCAAATTAGAAATATTAGTGTAAGTAAATATCTTTTCATACGTATTTGTTTTGGTTTATTATTTAGTTTTGTGATATGTAAGTGTTTTTTCAAAAAATATGAAATTTTACCTTTTATTTAGTTTAATCTTTAGTTATTCTTACTCACAAAAAAAAATGATTACACCACCGTATTTAAAAAAAGGAGATACTGTAGCTATTGTGGCTACAGCTCGTAAAAACCTAGATGATAATTTAAAACCAGCAATAGATTTACTAAAAAGTTGGGGATTGGAAGTGAAAATAGGTAGTACGATTGGTTTAGATTTAAATCAGTTAGCAGGAACTGATGAACAGCGTGCAAAAGATTTTCAAGAGCAACTAGATAATCCTAATATTAAAATGATTTGGTGTGTACGTGGAGGTTATGGAACTGTACGAATGATTGACTTATTAGATTTTACGAAGTTTAAACAAAATCCAAAATGGATTGTCGGTTTTAGTGATGTAACCGTTTTACATAGCCATTTGAATACAATGGGGTACAAAACCATTCATGGTATTATGCCTGTAACGGTAGCTAAAGCCACTAAAGAGGCAAAAGAATCTATGCGAATAGCATTATTTAACGATGAACAATTGGAGTACACTATTTTACCACATTTTATGAATCGTTTAGGAACAGCAAAAGGCGAATTAGTAGGAGGAAATTTGTCTATTTTGTATAGTTTGTTTGGTTCATCATCTGCTATTGACTGTACGGATAAAATTTTGTTTATAGAAGATTTAGACGAATATTTATATCATATTGATAGAATGATGATGAATCTGAAGCGAAATGGATGTTTAGAAAGCATTAAGGGAATTTTAGTGGGAGGAATGACTAAAATGAAGGATAATGAAATTCCTTGGGGTAAAGATGCACTTCAAATTGTAGACGATGTAACTAAAAAATACAATATTCCCATTGTTTTTGAGTTTCCAGCTGGACACATTAGGGATAATAGAGCTTTAACTTTAGGAGCTCAAATTGTGTTAGATGTAAATACAGAATGTTCTAAGGTTGTTTTTGAACGATAAAAAAGGAGTTGAATATAGATTGCAATGGTTCAAAAAGAATTATCGTTAATAAAAAACAAGAGCAGGTATGGCAGAACATAACGAAATAGGAAAGCAAGGAGAACAAATAGCGGTAGACTATTTATTAAAAAACGGGTATGAAATTCTACAGCAAAATTATCAAGCTAGAAAAGCTGAAATAGATATCATTGCTCGAAAAGATAATTGGTTAATTGTAGTAGAAGTAAAAACAAGAACTTCCGTTGACTACGGTAACCCTGAAGATTTTGTTGATAAAAAGAAAATAAAATTATTAGTAAAAGCTATAGATGAGTACGTTCAAGAAACAGATTTGGACCTTGAAATTCGTTTTGATATTATAGCAATAATAAAAAAAAATGAAATTCACACAATAGAACACTTAGTTGATGCGTTTTATTATTTTTAATAAAATACAAATAAATAAAACAATAAATTATATTTAACAAAAAAATATATTTATTTAGTCAATTATAAATATATTTGCAAGCCGTGAGGTTATTTATTTTATATTACACATTCTAAAAAACGAACTAACAATGAGTGAAAATTAAAATTTAAATTCCCCAGAGATGAAAACAATTTCTTCTGTAGTAGAAAACTACATCAAGTCCAAGCCATTTTTATTAAATGCGTTATCGCAAGGTATCATCAATCTTACTTCGTTAGCAAGATTAATCACTGAAGAGCTCGAAGCTGAATTAGGAAAAGATGTAAAACAAGGCGCTATTATTATGGCTCTCAAGAGACTGTCGGAAGATTTAAGCTTTCAGGTAAACCATAAAATCACGAAGGTTTTAAGGGAAATCGGTGAAATAACAGTTCGATCTTCTTTGAATGATTATACGTATTTAGTTTCTGATACCATTTTTCAGAAACAAGCCGAATTGATAACTGAGCTAAATAAACGTCAAGATGTGTTTTTTACTTCCTCGAGAGGTGTTAATGAAACGAACATAGTTGTTAGTGATTCTGTAAGTGAGCTTATAGATAAGTATTTCAAGGATGAAAGGTTAACTCAAAAATTAGAAAATCTTTCTTCTATAACTGTTAAACTTCCTAAGGAAAATACGGTTACTCCAGGTATTTATTATTTTATTTTCCAGCGTCTTGCTTGGGAAGGTATTGTGATATATGAAGTAATTTCTACCTCTAACGAATTCACGGTATTAGTAGATGATAATGTGGTGGATAAAGCTTTTAAAATAATTAAGGACTTAAAGTTAACAAAATAGAATTTTTTTCAACTAAGTAAGTGATTTTATCCAAACTCATCAAGAAAATTAATTTTCTTGATGAGTTTTTTTTAACTTAAACACTTTGTGGGATAGTGTGGTTTTTAAATCATTTCAATTAATTCCAATGCTTTTTTAATTGATTTTACATGTTCAAAAGTCAATAGCAAACGAAGTCCATTTTTAGTTTCTTTCTCTTTCATCTTGCAAAGATTTGCGTTTTGCTGTACAAATTGTAATACCTTGTGAAAACGAGAAGATTGGTAGTAATCACTTTGTTGGTCACCTACAAAATAACAAACCAGTTTACCTTGTTTTAATACTAATTTTTCAATTCCTAAATGCGTTGCTTTCCATTTTAAACGTAAGCTATCTAATAAGGCTAAACCGGATTTAGGTAATTTGCCAAAACGGTCTTCCAGTTGTTTTTGGTATTCTTGTAGTTTTTCTTCGGTTTTAATAATAGCCAATTCATTATACAAGCTTAAACGCTCAGTTACGCTGTTTATGTATTCATCTGGAAAAAGTAACTCAAAATCAGTATCAATTTGAAGATCTTTTACATATTCTTTCGTTTCAATATTGCTTTCTTCGGGATATAAATCTTTAAATTCGTTTTCTTTTAATTCCTCTATGGCTTCTTGCATGATTTTTTGATAGGTTTCAAAACCAATTTCATTGATGAAACCGCTTTGTTCACCACCTAATAAATCGCCAGCACCTCGAATTTCTAAGTCTTTCATTGCAATATTAAAACCACTGCCTAATTCGCTAAACTGTGTCAATGCCTGAATGCGTTTACGAGCTTCTTCAGTCATTACGGAATAAGGAGGTGTTATAAAATAACAGAAGGCTTTTTTGTTACTTCGTCCTACACGCCCACGCATTTGATGTAGATCAGATAACCCAAAGTTATTGGCATTGTTGATGAAAATTGTGTTCGCATTTGGTACATCTAGACCACTTTCAATTATGGTGGTAGCAACTAAAACATCAAATTCGCCTTCCATAAATGAAAGCATAATTTCTTCTAATTGTTTTCCTTCCATTTGTCCATGACCAATACCAACCTTGGCATTAGGTACTAAACGTTGGATCATTCCAGCAATTTCCTTGATATTTTCGAGACGATTGTTGATAAAGTATATTTGACCTCCTCTTTCAATTTCGTACGAAATAGCATCTCGAATGATTTCTTCATTAAATCCTATTACCTGTGTTTCAATAGGATATCGATTGGGAGGTGGGGTGTTAATTACTGATAAATCCCTTGCCGCCATTAATGAAAACTGTAATGTTCTAGGAATAGGTGTTGCTGTTAGTGTTAATGTATCTACATTGGTAGCAATCGTTTTTAACCTATCTTTTACGTTTACACCAAACTTTTGTTCCTCATCAATGATGAGCAAACCTAAATCTTTAAACTTAACATTTTTGTTTACTAATTGATGAGTTCCAATTATAATATCCAGTTTACCAGATTCTAAATCTTTTAGAATTTCAGATTTTTGTTTAGCTGTTCTAAAACGATTTAGATAACTAATATTTACAGGTAAGTCTTTCAAACGAGATTTAAATGTTCTAAAGTGTTGATATGCCAAGATTGTAGTTGGAACTAAAATAGCTACTTGTTTACTATTATCTACTGCTTTAAAAGCGGCACGAATAGCAACTTCAGTTTTACCAAATCCCACATCGCCACAAACTAAACGATCCATTGGACGTTCGTTTTCCATATCCGCTTTTACATCTTGAGTTGCTTTTAGTTGGTCGGGTGTATCTTCATAAATGAAAGAACTTTCTAGTTCGTGTTGTAAATAACTATCAGGCGCAAAAGCATATCCTTTATCTAAACGGCGTTTAGCATATAGTTGAATTAAGTTAAATGCAATGTGTTTAACACGGGCTTTTGTTTTTTGTTTTAAAGCTTTCCAAGCACCTGAACCTAATTTATATATTTTGGGTGGAGTACCATCTTTGCCATTGTATTTAGATATTTTATGTAATGAATGAATGCTTACATATACAATATCATTATCAGCATAAATTAGCTTAATAGCTTCTTGTGTTTTGCCTTCAACCTGAATTTTTTGTAAACCACCAAATTTTCCGATACCATGATCTATGTGTGTTACATAGTCACCTACCGTTAAAGAATTTAATTCTTTTAATGTAATATTTTGTTTTTTAGCATAGCCATTCTTAATAGAAAATTTATGGTAACGCTCAAAAATTTGATGGTCAGTATAACAGGCTATTTGATTTTCTTCATCAATAAACCCTTGGTATAAAGGGAGTACAATGGTTTCATAATCTTTTACAAAATGCTCATGTTGTTCTTCATCCATCGACTCAAAAATATCGTGGAAACGTTTCGCTTGTTGTTCATTAGCACAAAATAGATAATTTTTTAAATTATTTTGGCGATTATTTTTTAAATCCTCCATCAATAAATCAAATTGTTTATTAAAAGAAGGTTGTGGTTTTATATAAAATTCAAAAGTATTTTGAATTTTAAAAGTAGCTTTAGTGGATATTTCTACTACTGAAAAGTGTAATGCTTGTTTGATAAATGTTTCTTGATTTACAAACAATTCATTAGGAGTAGCGTGTTTAAGATCTTTAGATAATTTTTCAAAACTTTCTTCTGCTTTTGCAAAAAGTTTATCCAAATTGTTTAATAATAAATCCGTATTTTGTATAAAAATAGAAGTTTTAGGATTAATGTATTCTAAAAAGCTTTCGCGTTTTTCTTCTAATAATTTATTTTCAAAATTAGGAATTATTGTAATTTTAGTTTTAGTTTCAATAGATAATTGCGTACTTACATCAAAGGTTCTTATGCTGTCTACTTCGTTGCCAAAAAATTCAATTCGATACGGATTATCATTGGAAAAAGAAAATACATCTAAAATACCTCCACGAACCGAAAATTCACCAGGTTCTGTAATGAAATCAACGCGTTTAAAATCGTATTCAAAGAGTACTTCGTTAATAAAATCAATTGAAACCTTATCGCCTGTTGCAATTTTTAAAGTGTTTTTATCCAACTCTTTTTTGGTAACCACTTTCTCAAAAATAGCTTCAGGGTAGGAAACGATGACACAAGGTTTTTTCCTAGAATTAATTCGGTTTAACACTTCTGATCGAAGCAATACATTTGCATTATCAGTTTCTTCAATTTGATAAGGTCTTCTGTATGAGCTGGGATAAAATAGCACATCTTTTGCGCCAATTAATTGTTCTAAATCGTTTAATAAATAAGCAGCTTCTTCTTTTTCATTAGCTAATAATAAAAAAGTTTTATCTGCTTTTTCAAATAAGGCTTCTATAATAAATGATAGGGATGAGCCTAACAAACCTTTAAGATGAATCTTGTTGTCGCCACTTAGTAAAGCGGATATTTGATTGATCTTAGATTGATTGGAAAATAGCTGTTTTATATAATCGGTACTCAAAATAATTACTTTATTTCTTCAAATGATGGAACTTCTTCTACTTGTGGATTTTGAATGTCAGGTTTAACTAACGGCTCTAATTTTTTTCCACCAACGTGTTTAATCATATCTTCTTCACCTTCTTCCATTTGGATGTGATTACGACGTACAATTTCTTCGATTTGATCATTAAAAGCATTTACTTCTAAATTCAGGTCTGAAACCAGTTTTATTACCCGTTTTTCAGGAATTCGATCAATATTTAAGAACATATTTAGAGCCTTAACTTTTGTAATGATGGCCGAGAGCCTTACATTAATTTGAGGCTTTTGAAGTTTTATAGGAATTGTATTAGGCAAAAGATCTACTTTTTGTACTAAATTTTTAGTTTTTAGTTTAAAAGCACTAATAGAACTTTTAGGCTTTTGTTTTAATTCGTTGATAAACAAACGCCATTCATTCCAGTTTAAAGCGATAAATTCTGATTCTGGGGTTAATTTTCTTTCAGAAAAAAACCATGCTTTATCTAAAGAATTAAAAACCAATTCTTTTTGTTTAATTGATTTTTGAATTTCAATAGAGTTGTCTTGTTCTTCATTTTTACAAGAAAGAAGCAATAAGATCAATCCTAAATTATAGAGAAAAAAAGATTTCATTTTTTAAATTTATAGATTACAAAAGTACAATTTTTGTCTAATGGAAACTAAATGTATCACAGATCTTGAAAAGGCATACCTAATAAATGCTTATATTTGCCGACTAACTATTTATAAATGGACACGAAAATCTTGATTATTGGAGCTTGTGGACAAATAGGCACCGAACTGACACAAAAATTACGTCAAGTGTATGGCGTAGAAAATGTAATTGCTTCTGACATTAGAAAATTAGATATCGATGTAGTAAATAATGGAATTTTTGAAGTTGTAAATGCACTGGATTACAACCAAATAGAATTTTTAGTTGAAAAATACAAAATTACAGATGTTTATCTGATGGCTGCATTACTTTCAGCTACTGCTGAAAAAAATCCTGCTTTTGCTTGGGATTTGAATATGAATTCTCTTTTTCATGTTTTAAATTTAGCTAAGGCTGGAAAAATTAAAAAAATATACTGGCCATCCAGTATAGCAGTCTTTGGTCCTACAACTCCAAGAGAAAACACTCCTCAATACACCATTATGGAGCCTTCAACAGTTTACGGAATTAGTAAGCAAACAGGAGAAAGATGGTGTGAGTATTACCACAAACAATACGGAGTTGATGTACGTAGTTTGCGTTATCCAGGACTCATTTCGTGGAGTACACCTCCAGGAGGAGGAACTACTGACTATGCAGTAGATATTTATCATAAGGCAATTACAGAAGGTAAATTTACCTCGTTTTTATCTGAAAATTCAGGGTTACCTATGATGTATATGGATGATGCTATAAAAGCTACTATAGGTATTATGGAAGCACCTGCTGAAGATATAAAAATCAGATCGTCTTATAATTTAGCCGCTATGAGTTTTACCCCAGCAGAAATAGCAGAGGAAATAAAAAAGCACTATCCTGATTTTACGATTGATTATGCTCCTGATTTTCGTCAACAAATAGCAGATAGCTGGCCTGCGAGTATTGATGATTCTTGCGCAAGAAAAGATTGGAATTGGCAAAATGATTTCGATTTAGAATCAATGACAGTTGAAATGATCAAACAATTAAAAGAAAATATTTACAAATAGTTTTTGGTAATTATTTTTTTAACTTTTCAATTAAAGCGTCTTCTATAGGCGCTTTAATTTTGATTACTTCAGAAGTATTATCATTTGGTATTGTCATAGATAATACATAGTGTTTGATTTTCCAATTTTTACCCTCTTTAATAAGGACACCGCTACCTCTGCAAATTTTCATTTGAGTTTCTAGTAGTTCGTCAAACCAAGCTGTTTTTTTATCGGAAGACAAATAAATGGTTCTTTTTAAGGTTGAAAAACTCCATGCTTTTCCTTTGTCAAAATAAGGTTTAGCAAAATTCATAAAAGCTTTTTTATTCCAATTTTCTGTGGCATCAGTACCAATAAAAACGGATTGGTCTGACAGATCCTTGAAATAGAGGTCAAATTTTGCTTCTGAGGCAGCTTTATGCCAATTGTTTAGCAAAGTATTGATTTCGGTATTTTCTCTTGCTTGAGCTAAATATAAATAGGGTGTAAGTAGTAATAATAAAAAAGTTTTACTCATGTTAGTTGTTTTTATTCTAAAGAATCATAAATTTTGTATTCAAATAATTATTCTGATAAGAAGGATTCAGGCGGCAAGGGGGGTAATCAACGGGAATTAATTTGCTTAATCCCACAAGTTTTTGACTTGATCCACTAAATGAGTAGTGTAAAGTATTTAAAAAAAGAAAAGCCCTTCTAAAGAAGGGCTTTTGCGGTCTGGACGGGACTCGAACCCGCGACCCCATGCGTGACAGGCATGTATTCTAACCAACTGAACTACCAAACCTTTTGTAACAGTAACAGTGTTTCTGTTTTGTGAGTGCAAATATACGACTGTTTTTTAGATCTGCAAGCAAAAAAAGATATTTTTTTAAAAAAACTAAACCTGGAAAATGTAAATTGCTGATTGTTATTGTTTTGTTTTATTCATAATTTTGTTGTTTTATAAATAAAGGCTCTAAGTGGATAGCTAATCAACAAGAAAGAGCTGAAATTCTATTTGAACTATATCCAGAGATAAAAACAGCATACCATTTATCTCAACAATTAAGAAATATCTACAACACCAATAACGATAAAAATGTTGCAATGTTAAAATTAGCCCATTGGTATAGAACAGTAGAAGAATCAGGATTTAAAAACTTCAATATTGTTCTAAATACAATAACACTCAATTATCAATCAATACTAAACTACTTTGATAATAGAAGTACTAATGCAGCTGCTGAATCTTTTAATGCTAAAATAAAAGCCTTTAGAAGTCACTTTAGAGGGGTAAGAAAGATAGATTTCTTCTTATTCAGATTATCCAATCTTTTTGCATAATCCCCAACTTTTGTTCTTGATCCGATTTTGTTTTAATTTGTGATAGGTATAAATGAAAAAGTCGATACTTTTGTACCGACTTTTGCTCCCCCTCTTGGGCTCGAACCAAGGACCCTCTGATTAACAGTCAGATGCTCTAACCAACTGAGCTAAGGAGGAATCACCTCATGGGTTATGTATTTTTCGCTAAAACTTGCTCCCCCTCTTGGGCTCGAACCAAGGACCCTCTGATTAACAGTCAGATGCTCTAACCAACTGAGCTAAGGAGGAAGATTATTACCGTTTAGCGAGTGCAAATATAAGACAGATTTTTGATTATACAAGCACTTTTTGAAAAAAAATTAGAAAAATTTTTGAGCAATTATTTCAAAGATATCCTTTCCAAATGTTAATGCCATCAAACTCAATAATATAACCATTCCGATGGTTTGAACAACTTCTGCGGCTTTATCATTTAGTTTTTTTCCAGTAATCATTTCTGCTAAGGTAAAAAGGGCATGTCCCCCATCTAGACCTGGTATAGGAAGCAAGTTCATAAAAGCTAACCCAATTGAAAACATAGCGGTAAAATTCCATATAAATTCCCAATCCCATACAGTTGGCAGCATTTTAGTAATGCCAATTGGACTTTTTACTTTTTTGTAAGCACCTGTTTTAGGAGATAATAATAACTTGAATTCTTTTATTTTATATTTAATCTGGCTATATGATTCTTTGATTGCTTCTGGAATAGCCTGTAAAAAATTAAGCTGATTTGTTACTAAGTATTTTGCTTTCATTTCTTCTTCTGATGGCATTTTATTAGTAAAACCTAAATTTCCTTCCAGACTAACTTGAGCTTCTAAAGTAAGGATATTGCCACTACGTAGTATACCTAACTGTATTTTTTGATTTTTATAACTTTGTAAAGCATCTTTTAACTCATCAAAATATTTAATTGTATGGTTATTAATAGATACAATTTGGTCTGCTTTTTGCAATTTGGCTTTTTCTGCTGGTAATCCAGGAATGATAGAATCTACGACAACGGATTCTAATCTAGGAGAAATAAAGTTTTTACCTTCTGAAGAAATGATTTCTCTTCTATGTGTATCATTTATAGGTAAATCTAATTTGGTATTAGCTCTTTCTACTGTTACTTTATTTGCAAATAATACATCAATACCTGCTTTTCTAAGGTTTTCATTTACTGGTTCTCCATCAATAGCTATGATTTTATCACCATTTTTGAAACCAATTTGTTTACCAACTTCGCTAAATGCCAATCCACTTTGTTGTATTTTATTTGTTGCAATATATTTTTGACCATAATTGGTAAAGAGCATGATATAAATGAACCAAGCTAATACGACATTAACAGTTACTCCTCCAAGCATAACAATTAAGCGTTGCCAAGCGGGTTTTGAACGAAATTCCCAAGGTTGAGCGGGTTGAGCCATTTGTTCTTTATCCATACTTTCGTCCATCATTCCAGCAAGTTTTACATAGCCTCCAATTGGCAACCATCCAATTCCCCATTCAGTATCACCTATTTTCTTTTTTAATAAGGAGAACCAAGGATCCATAAATAGATAGAATTTTTCAACTCGTATTTTAAATAATTTAGCAGGTAGATAATGTCCAAACTCATGTAAAATAACGAGAACGGAAAGAATAAATAGAATTTGTGCGATTTGAATAAGTGTATCCATTTTTACTTTTTAGTGTTTCTATAAAAGCAAAAGTAAGACGAAAGTCTTACTTTTTTAAAAATATCTAATTGAGTATTATTTTTTTAAGAATTTTTTATGAGCTCTACCTTCTGTTGTTTCTATTAACACTTGGTAAACTCCGTTGTTTAGATGATGAATATTAATTTCTTTTTCTTGTGTTTTAAGTACTTCTTGTCCTAAATGATTTAAAAATCTAATTTTTTGCAATTGAATTGTATTGGGTATTTCAATTTGTACTTGATCATAACTTGGATTTGGAAATAAATTTATGCTTGTGGATAATTCAAAATTTTCATTTGATAAAGTAGCAGTGCTCCCTTTGGAAATAATATCATTATTTGGATCAAAAATTATGTTGGTTACAGAAGTTCCTATTGGCAAATCTACGGTATAGAACTGACCATTGAAAATATTGTTTAATTTTAAATCTAAATGCGTACCATTATTTAGTATTAATCTTATGGGTACAGGCATTTCAAAATAAGAAACATACCCAATTTGAGAAATATTAGTGATAGATTGTATTTGATTAATTTTTATTGTAGCTTGATTTGTTCCTGAATTATAAGCTTCTATGGTGTAAATAGGATACCCTTCCTTATATACCCAATCATCAAAAAATTCTTGTAAACTACTACCGTGAATTGCTTCTAAATGAGCTTGGAATTGAGGGGTGAGTGCATATTTATAAGCTAATATAGGATCATTTAAATAATTACGTAATGCTTGAAAGAAATTCGTGTCTCCCATTATATAACGCAGCATATGAGAAACCATAGAACCTTTGTTATAGGTGATTTGGTAGCTAAATATTCTGTTTACATCACTTAATTGGTAGTCGTATAAATATAAATTACCTTTTGTATTGGAAGTGATGCTATTAATTTTTGAAGATTTCCAGGCATCGAAATTTGCGGTACCATCTAAATTTTCTACTACACAACCTGACATATATTCGGTTAGTCCTTCATTTAACCATATATCTTTCCAAGAGCCACAGGTTACTTTGTCACCAAACCATTGATGTGCCATTTCGTGAGCGATTAAATTTCTGTCAAAATTCCCCATGAATGAAACAGTCGTATGTTCCATTCCTCCTGCCCAACTAAATTGTGCGTGACCATATTTTTCAGTATGAAAGGGATAGGCTCCTAACTTTGTTTCCAGGAAATTTATAATAGGTATTGTGTTTGCTAATGAATGAGTTGTATTTATATTATCAAATTCAGGATATATGTAATCTATTATTGGAAAAGTAGGGGTAGGAGGAATGTTATTACCTCCTGCTGTTCCTGTATTTTTAATAGAATAATTGGTTACCGCAAGGGCAACTAAATAAGCAGCAATAGGGTAATTATGATGGAAATGAGTGGTAGCATTTGGACCGTTAATGGTTCTAGATATTTGAATGCCGTTTGAAACACTAGTATATTGTAATGGTGCTGTTATGTATACATCAATACGTTCTAATTTATCATTTAAATCCTGTTTGCATGGCCACCAATCAGCTGATCCGTAAGGTTCCGAAAGCGTATATATAATAGGGACGCCATTGTGTGTAGACGCTGTAAAAGCATTGTTTTGAGAAGAAGGAAGGCCCGAATAATTTATTTCAATTGTTTCGTCATTTCCAATAGTAATAATTGAGGGAAGTGTAATTATGAGTTCACCATTTATGTTATGAATAAATGGCAAATCAGTATTTCCTTTTTTTACAGAGGATACAACCAAAGGTTTAGAAAGTTCTAAAGTAACAGTATTAAGGTTCTCTAACGCTTTAAATGTTAAAGTAACTTTACCGGTAATATTATAAATACTAGGATTAATATTAAACTCCAATTTTCCATAGATTAAATCATAATTTTGAGTATTAGGATTTATCTTTAGATTCATTTTTTTTGTTGCTGCTTTCATTTCAGATGCAGCTATTTGTTCTGTTTTATGTTCCTCATAATTTTGAGAAAAACCTAGAGCAGATAATAGTAAAAACAAGTAGGTTGCTTTTTTCATTTATTAAAGGTTTAGCGGACAAATTTAGGCAAAAATTAGTCCGCTAAATATAAATGATAAAAACGCTAATAAAGCTTATTTCTTACAAATTTGTAAAAAAATCATTTCCTTTATCATCTGTAATAATAAAAGCTGGGAAATTTTTTATTTCAATTTTTCTAACAGCTTCCATTCCTAATTCTTCAAAATCAACTATTTCTACAGAAAGGATATTTTCTTTGGCTAAAATAGCAGCAGGACCACCTATTGAACCTAAATAAAAGCCTCCATATTTATGACAAGCATTCATTACATCTTTGCTACGATTACCTTTAGCTAACATAATCATACTACCGCCTGCTGCTTGAAATTCATCTACATATACATCCATACGACCTGCAGTAGTAGGACCAAAACTACCAGAAGGCATTCCTTGTGGAGTTTTAGCAGGGCCTGCATAATATATCGGATGGTTTTTGAAATATTCAGGCATTGGTTTGCCTGCATCTAATAATTCTTTGATCTTAGCATGTGCAATATCGCGCGCTACAATTAGAGTACCATTTAATTTTAGACGAGTTTTTATAGGGTATTTAGATAATTCGGCCAAAACTTCTTTCATTGGGCGATTTAAATCTATTGTTATAGGGTCTTCTAAATGAGGAGCTGTTTCGGGCAAGAAGCGTTTTGGATTGGTTTCTAATTGTTCTAAGAAAATCCCTTCTTTTGTTATTTTTCCTTTAATGTTTCGATCAGCCGAACAAGAAACGCCCATACCAACAGGACAAGAAGCTGCGTGACGAGGCAAACGAATTACGCGCACATCATGTGCTAGATATTTCCCCCCAAATTGTGCACCAATAGCGCTTTCCTGACAAATTTTAAGAATCTTTGCTTCCCATTCTAAGTCGCGAAAAGCTTGACCTGACATATTACCCGAAGTAGGTAAGTTGTCATAATAACCTGCTGATGCCTTTTTAACAGCTGCTAAATTAGCTTCTGCCGAAGTTCCTCCAATTACAATGGCTAGATGATAGGGAGGACAAGCAGCTGTTCCTAAATCCATTATTTTTTCTCGAATGAACTCATCCATTGATTTTTCATTTAAGAGCGATTTTGTTTTTTGGTATAGGAAGGTTTTGTTTGCGGAACCACCACCTTTAGCTAAAAATAAAAACTCATACGAGTTTCCTTTTTTGGCATAAATATCGATTTGAGCGGGCAGGTTAGAACCTGAGTTTTTTTCCTCAAACATTGATATGGGCACAATTTGTGAATAACGTAAATTTTTATTTTGGTAAGTGTTAAAAATACCTTTTGATAACCATTTAGCATCATCAGCACCTGTAAAGATATTTTCCCCTTTTTTAGCCATTATAATAGCAGTTCCTGTATCTTGGCAAGAAGGTAATTCACCCTCCACTGCAACAACAGCGTTTTGTAATAAATTGTAAGCAACAAAACGATCATTGTCTGTTGCTTCAGGATCGTCAATTATTCTACGAAGTTTTTCTAAATGAGAAGAACGTAACATAAAGGAAACATCTTTCATTGCTTCTTCAGCTAATAATTCTAGACCTTTAGGATCTATACTAAGGATTTCACGATCTCCTAATTGTTCTACTTTTACGTAATCAGAAGTCAGTTTTTTATATTGCGTATCATCCTTTAAAATAGGATACGGATCTTGGTATAAAAAGTCCATTATATATGTTTTTGAAGGGTAAATATACTAATTTCTATAAAAATAGACGATATTTAGTCGGCTGTAGGTTTTTTTTGAGTTACTATTTTTTTTACTTCATCGGATTGTCCATAAAGCATTTTTTCTAGTAAAGGTTTTAATGATTCAGGAAAAGAAAACCACGGATTAGTGCCTAAATAAAGTTCCTTTAATAAGGATAATTGATTTAATTCTTCAGGCAGCGTACGTAATTGATTTTCATCTAAATCTAAATAGGATATCATAAGACATTTACCCATTGAAGTGGGTATTTTTTTTATCATATTTTTTTCTAAATTCAAATAACTTAATTTAGATAGGTTGCCTATTTCTTCAGGTAATACAGTTATTTTGTTTTGATTTAGATTGAGTGTTGTGAGGTTCATAAGCAGACCTATTTCCACGGGACATACTTCTATTTTATTTTTTTCTGCGTTTAGGATTTTTAAATTTCTCAAATTTTCAATGCCTGGGAAAAAAGTTTTAACAGTATTATTAGAAAAATTTAATTCTGTAAGATTAATCATACCTGCCATTTCTGCAGGTAAATCAGAAATTTTATTACAACTAATATCTAATTTTTTTAGCTTGCTTAGCTTAGCAACGGATGGTGAAATATATTCCATTTTATTTTTATTCAATTCTAGCTTTTCCAAACAAGTTAATTTGCATATTTCAATAGGAAAACGTTGAATAAGGTTATTGGTTAGATAAAGCTCTTTTAATTTAGTTAAATTGGCTATTTCAATTGGTAGAGAAACAATGGTATTGTTTTTTAAATATAATTTTTCTACATTCACGAAATTGCCAATTTCGGGTGGGATTTTGGTCATTTGTTTATTAGATAAATCTAATATTTTAACAGTAGCAGGGTTTTCACAAAATAAATCATTTTCTACACGTTGATTACTTTGTGCTTTTGTTAAAAAGCTAAAAAGTAGGAGTAAGCTTATTACTCCATGTAATGTTTTGGTCATAGTTTATAATTTGGGGGCTGTTTAAATTACTATTTTTTTTCTTCAGTACATAAAAATTCTATATCTATTAATAATTTTTCTACTTCTTCTCTTTTGGTGCCATCATAAAAACCTCGTACTCGTTTTTTTTGATCTATTAAAACAAAGTTTTCTGTGTGTACCATATCATAAAGCTCTTCTGGTTTACCTGTTTTAACTGCTAAATAGGATTTTCTAGCGATATAATAAATATCTTTTTTATTACCTGTTACCAAATTCCATTTGCCGCTAATTGCACCTTTTTCCAATGCGTATTTTTTTAAAACAGGAACACTATCTATATCAGGTGTTACAGAATGAGAAAGTAACATAACTTTTGGGTTGTTTTTAATTTTATCTTGTAACCAAGACATATTATTAGTCATTAAAGGACAGATAGTTTGACAACTCGTAAAGAAGAAATCTGCTACATAAATTTTGCCTTCATAATCTTTTTGAGTTACCGTTTTTCCATCTTGATTGGTAAAAGAAAAAGGGGGAATTAAATGCTTATTAGCAATGTGTTGTACTGTTGTATCTACTAGTTCAGGATTAACCATTGAGGGGGTATAAATAGGCAATGTTTTCTTAGGTTTTAAAACCATATAAAAAAGGGAAATACATAATACAGAAATTACACCTAATGTAATTAAAAAAATACGGTACTTTTTTATTCTATCAATCATAACTTAACTTTATACAAAGGTATAAATCCTAATTAAGGAGCAAATACTAATTTGTTCTTAAATTAGTTTTTTAGAACACAATCAAGTGATATTTTTGAGTATACTTTGTAACTTTTTTCTACAAAGTATACTAATCATTATTAAATAATATAGAAGAAACCAGAAATATGAGAAGAACTGTATGGAGCGTTATGACACTATTATCGTTGACTTCGGTAAGTGCTATCGCGCAAGAAAAACCAGGGATTAACCTGAATTACATGGATAAGAATGTAAAACCAGGAGATGATTTCTTTCGTTATGTAAACGGAGCTTGGTATGATAAAACAGAAATTCCCGCAGATAAAACACGTTGGGGAAGTTTTGATGAGTTACGTTTTAACACAGATAAAGACGTTTTAGCAATCCTTAAGGAAGCGGTATCTAAAAATCTAGAGGCAAAATCAGATCAAGGAAAGGCAGTAAATGTCTATAAAACCTATATGGATACCATTACAAGAAACAAAAGAGGAATCAAACCTTTACAGCCTTACTTAGCAAAAATTAATGCTATTAGAAATGTACAAGATCTCAATAAATTAATTACCGAACTAACACCAGAAGGAGGTATAGGATTTTATAGTGCAGGTATTGGTCCTGATGCTAAGGATTCTAATAAAAACGTAGTTTACATTAGTTTAGGTAGTTTAGGTTTGCCAGATCGTGATTATTATATTTCAGATGATAAAGATTCTAAAGAAAAACGCGAAAAATATGTTTTACACGTAACACGTATGTTGCAATTTTTAGGTGAAAAACCAGAATTAGCAAAACAAAACGCAGAGAAAATTTTAGCTCTAGAAATAGAAATGGCTAGACCTAGACTAGATAGAGTACAACGTCGTGATAGAAGGAATACATACAACCCAATGAGCGTTGCTGATTTACAAAAATTAACACCATCAGTAAATTGGGATGCTTATTTACAAGGAATAGGACTTGGTAAAATAGAACAAGTTATTGTTTCACAACCTAAATACATGGAAGCTTTAGAAACTATTTTTAAAGCTAATAAAATAGAAGATTGGAAGGCCTATTTACGTTGGATTTTATTAGATGAATCATCAAACGAATTAACTACTGAAATAGAAAAAGCAAACTGGGATTTTTACAGCAAAACCTTACAAGGTGCTTTAAAACAAAGACCCCGTGAAGAAAGAGCTTTACAAGTTGTAAATGCCACTGTAGGTGAGGCATTGGGAAAATTATATGTTGAAAAAAAATTCCCAGCAGAAGCAAAAGCAAAAGCAAAAGCAATGATTGAAAATGTATTTCTAGCTTTTGAAAATCGTATAAATAAACTTCCTTGGATGACTCCAGAAACACGTAAAGGAGCGATTGATAAATTACGTAAGTCAACCATTAAAATTGGATACCCTGATAAGTGGAAAGATTATTCTAAACTAGAAATTGTAGCCAAGGAAGCTGGTGGAAATTATTTTGAAAACATGAAAAATGTTGCAAAATGGGCCTATCAAGAGGATATAGAAAAATTAAATAAACCTGTTGATAAAACAGAATGGGGTATGTCTCCGCAAACAGTTAATGCGTATTTTAACCCTACCTATAATGAAATTGTATTTCCAGCGGCTATCTTACAACCGCCATTTTATGACTATAAAGCAGATGAAGCAGTAAATTACGGTGGAATTGGAGCCGTAATAGGACATGAAATTTCACATGGTTTTGACGATTCAGGTTCTCGTTATGACGCTGATGGAAATTTAAAAAACTGGTGGACAGATGAAGATTTAAAACAATTTACAGGCTTAGGAAATGCCTTAGCATCGCAATACAGCGCTTTACAACCACTACCAGGTATTTTTGTTGATGGAAAATTTACTCTAGGTGAAAACATTGGCGATCTAGGAGGGGTTAATGCTGCTTATGATGGATTGCAATTATTCTTAAGTAAAAAAGGTAGACCTGCTACAATTGATGGTTTTACGCCAGAACAACGTTTCTTTATTTCATGGGCAACTATATGGCGTTCTAAAATGAGAGATGAAGCAATTAAAAATCAAGTAAAAACAGATCCTCACTCTCCAGGAATGTATCGCGCTTATATACCACTTACAAACGTAGACGCTTTTTACCAAGCTTTTAATATTAAAGAAGGAGACAAACTCTTTGTTAAACCTGAAAATAGAATAAAAATTTGGTAGTTTAAACCATTTGAATAATATCATAAGCCCTTGAAGTAATTATGCTCTTCAAGGGCTTTTTTTATTTAGATCCGAAGTGTTAAAATAAATACAATATTGGGAAGTACTTTGATTCTTATCTGTTTTTATTATAAATTGCCGAATAAAATCGTACATTCGCAGGTTATAAAAATATAAATGATGATAGAAATCAAGAACATTTCGCGCTCTAGAGCGCAAGAGTCGTCGGCGGCTATCGAACGACTGTACATTACCATGAGACATTTGTTTAACAGAGGTTTTTACAAACCAATGGGCGTTTCAGGGGATACTTTACGCGAAGCTTTATTAGAACTTCGTCCAGAAATTTATGGTTCCATTGCAGAAGAAAAAGTAGAATTAAACGGCTTGTTGTATGTAATTGAACGTTTGCCAGTAGGAATTGAAGAATGTCGTTATATCAACCTAACTTCCGATGAAGGGTATTCTAATTCGCATTTTCAACCAATTGTTCCTCCTAAACGTCGTAGAAATTGCTATCGAATAGACGATGAACAAATGAATGTAGAAATTACAAGAGGACGTTCGGATATCTATGATATTTTAACACACTTGACTTTTATTTTTATCGAATCACACAAAATTAAAGATCGTGTATTAATTGATGATGAAGGAAGAGTTTCAAGGGATTGGCAAAAATTAGAACAAGCGGCATTACAAACAAAAAAATTAACATTAATAGAACGTGAAAAAGCTATTTCGCACGCAGCTAATGTGTTAGGAAGAACTTTTGCTGAAGTAAATAGCATTTATGATTCTTTTGGAAACGCATCACAACCAGATCGTTTCTTACATGTAATTTATTGGTTAGGAAAATTAGCAATAGAAGAAGTAGTTGATAATAACAAACGTACAATTACTTTCAGTCCAATTTTAAGAGAACGTTTAGGACACCATATTTATGGAGATATATGGGCAACTAATATCAAAAAAACCTTAGCAGATAATACATTATTAGAAAGACCTATTCATATTATTAGTGCTAATATGCACAGCGTAATGAATTCGGTATTTGCACCTTATGTTTTAGCTTCTAAATACAAAGGAAAAGGAGAATACCAAATTTATGAAGACTTATCGGCATCTGGTAATAAAGAACTGCGTAAAAAAGTAGAAGACTTTGCTTTGCAAAATGGTATGATTTCAATACCCGATACCTCAGGAACTAATATTGATGTTCAGATTTTTGATACAGCTAAGTTTGATTGGAAAAAAACAGCTTTCCCTCTAACAAATAGCACGGCTCAAGCTCCTGTTCTAATTGTAATGGATTATGCTTTTGGAGAACAAGCCTTTGAAACAATTGATGAATTATTAAAACCTTATAAAACAGAAAAAGGAAAAATATTTCTGAACGTAGAATCTGTTTCTATTATGGGTAAAGCGGGGATTCTTGAAGGAGGTAAAGGTGATATTATGATTCCTAACTCGCACGTTAATGAAGGTACAGCAGATAATTATCCTTTTGAAAATGAACTAACAAAAGAACTATTTGAAGGAAACGATATCCCAGTTTACGAAGGTCCTATGATAACCGTTTTAGGAACTTCTTTACAAAATAGAGATTTGCTTAAATTTTTCCATGAATCTACTTGGGCAGCCATAGGTTTAGAAATGGAAGGAGCGTATTATCAAAAAGCTATTCAATCAGCTTCCAAAATACGTAAAAGCATCAATCATCCTGATGTAAAAGTACGTTATGCGTACTACGCATCAGATAATCCGTTAGAAACAGGAAGCACACTGGCTTCAGGAGGATTAGGAACCACAGGTGTAAAACCCACCTATTTAATTACAATAAAAATCTTAGAGCAAATATTCAGTTAAAATACACCTTTGCTTTTACTTAAACTGTATACTAAACAATGATTAATGGAATCAAAAATCATTCATAAAAATTTAAAATGATCTCTTATTTTAAATGAATGATTTCCGTTAAAAAACTTTAAAAAAATAAAAGTACTACAATATGTATTCCTTATTGTACATATTGTAGTACACAAATAAATCAAATAATAATAAATTAAAAACAAGCACTTATATAGGGCTGTTTTTGTAATTCACAAAAATTATGAGACAAACAATTTTTCTATTTTTTCTGTTTGCATTAGGAATTAATGCACAGAACAATGATTTTGATAAAATGCTAGACAATATTAAAAGCGAATACACTCAAAATCCAACTAAAAAGAATATTGATGCTTTTAGGATACTTTTAAAGACGGATGGTTCTTTTAGTGATATTGATTATACAAAAAAAGACAAAGATTTAAGAAGTCATCTTAGTAGAATATCTCGTTTAGCCCAAGCGTATTCAAATTCAAGTAATACATATTATCAAGATCAATCCGTTTATAACGATTATGTTAAATCTATAGAATTTTGGATTACCACAAATCATACACCTTCAAACTGGTGGTATAGACATATTGCATATCCTAAAGAGATGAATAAAGGACTTGTTTTTGTAATTGAAGAAATCAAAACCAAAAATCCAACTCTTTATAGAAAAATTATTGATTATCAAGAATGGGCTTATTTACAACAAGACCACATGGAAGGAGCTAATGGTGCAGATAAAACCATAGGGGCATTTGTTGCAGCAGTAGCAGAAAAAGATGCAAATTTACTAACACAATTTAGTGATTTGATGAAGAGATTAACATCTATTCAAGAAGGAGGAGAAGGTATTGAAAAAGATTATGGATTTTATAGCCACAGTGGTAACGGTAGACAGATATACACTTTTGGATATGGAAAAGAATATTTAAAGTCAGTACTTGATTACTTCGTATTTACAAAAGGAACACAATACAATGTTCAAACGTTAGTTAATTTAGAAAAAATGGTAATTGATCATGTTCAATACCTTTTTCATGCAGGAAATTACGATCCTAACCCAACAGGAAGATATAATAATACTTTCGAGTACATGGATGATCTAAAAAATATTGTAACTAAAATGGTTGCCTTAAATACAGCTAATAAATCCGCATTACAAGATGCCCATGATAGAATGTCAGGACAAAAAAAGGATTTAGAAGGAAATAAAATGTTTTGGAGAGGAGATTATATGGCACATAAAAGATCAAATTTCTTATCTACAGTTCGAATGACTTCAACTAGAACAGTAGGTGCTGAAGCAGGTAATAATTCAGGGAATTATAACTATTATGCAGGGGCAGGAGTGAATTACACAATTCATACAGGAAATGAATACAATGGAACATATTTTTCTAAATTTAATCCAAGACAATTTCCAGGAACAACTGTTGAACAAAACACAATAACATTACCTGTACCTAATTGGGGAAAAGAGGGTAAAAACAACAATGATTTTGCAGGAGGAGTATCTGATGGGAAAAATGGAGCATCAGCTATGATCTATGATAAACAAGGCATAACCGCTAATAAATCATGGTTTTTTATAGGAAATCTAGTACTTGCATTAGGTTCAGAAATATCTCAAACGAATGGAACTTCGGATGTGTATACAACGCTTAACCAAACAAATTTAGACGCTTCTAAATTGTCATATTTTCAAAATGGTACTCGTTTTCAGCTAAATGCTAATGCTAACATGACAAATAATGCCAATACATTTGTCTTATCTTCTGGTATTGGTTACGTACCTTTTGATAGTAATAGATATACCGTTTCTACTGAAAATGATCTTTTTAAAATGTATATAAATCATGGTGTTAATCCTAGTAAAATAAACTATGCGTATTTATTAATGCCGAATGTAACTGATTCTAATATTGTAAGTGAAGCAGCAAAAGCAAAAAACAATTTAAAAATTGAATCTCAAAATGAATCTTGTCATGCCGTATATGATTCTGCTACTTCTCAATATTATATTGCTTTTTTTAAACCATATACCTTAAATTTGTCAGGTGGATTAGTTGTTAAAGTAGATAATCCATGTATGATAATAATAAATAATAATGCTGGTAAATTTTATGTTTCAAATCCATACGGTGAAAACGCAACTTTCCAAAATATAAAATTGTCTATTACTAAAAATTCAAGATCTTTGTTTGATAATAATATTCAAATCATAAAAACAAATGAAAGTGGTAAAACATTTGAATATGCTTATTCAAGTCCTGGTCCTATAACAGCAAGATTAAATAATGGTTTCTCTTCAGAAGAGAATACTAATATTGTTAGATCAGAAGGAAAATTAAAGATCGAATCAAAAGATATGCGAAATGTGGAATTATATACTATTAATGGTAAATTAATATTTTCTAAATCCAATATGAATGCAAATGAATTAGTTATAGACGTAGCTGGTAAAGAAGGAATTCTTATATTAAAAATTAACGAAAATAAAACAATAAAGATATTCTAATAATGAATTTTATAGAGACCAAACTAAGAGGTTGTTTTGTATTAGAACCTAAAGTTATTCATGATGAACGAGGTTATTTCATGGAAAGTTTTAATCAAAACACTTTTAATGAAGGAATAGGGAAAGAAGTAAAATTTGTACAAGACAATCAATCATATTCTTCAAAAGGAGTTTTGAGAGGTTTACATTACCAATGTGGCGAATATGCTCAAGCTAAATTAGTACGAGTACTAGAAGGTGAAGTATTAGATGTAGCTGTAGATTTACGTCCCGATTCCGATACGTATGGTCAATCTTATAGTATCTTATTAACGGCTGAAAATAAAAAACAGTTTTATATTCCAAGAGGATTTGCTCACGGGT
Organism: Flavobacterium columnare NBRC 100251 = ATCC 23463; assembly: GCF_002530675.1. Lineage (GTDB taxonomy): Bacteria > Bacteroidota > Bacteroidia > Flavobacteriales > Flavobacteriaceae > Flavobacterium > Flavobacterium columnare. Next base: position 14,360 of record NZ_PCMX01000004.1, on the reverse strand, counting down.
TTATTGTATTGAGTAATAAGGCCTCCTTTTTTTATAAATGTGATAATTTTTATAACAAAGAAAGTGAAGGAGGACTCATTTATAACGATCCAACTGTAGCAATTGATTGGGGTATACCTGAATCAGAGTTGATTATATCTGGAAAAGATAAAATATTACCAACTCTAGAAAATGCTCGAAAAGTATGGTAGTTTTAGTAACAGGAGCTTCAGGACAACTAGGCCAGTCATTACAATTTATTGCATCTCAGTACGCTGAGATGCAATTTATTTTTGCTAGCTCACAAGATTTAGATATTACAAATCAAGATCAAGTAGATACTTTTTTTGATAATAATAAAATAGATTTCTGTATAAACACAGCTGCTTATACAGCTGTAGATAAAGCAGAATCAGATCAAGAAAAAGCATATTTAGTTAATGTCATTGGTCCTAAAAACCTAGCAATTGCTTGTGAAAAAGTAAATGCAACATTAGTTCACGTGTCAACTGACTTTGTTTTTAATGGTTCAAATAAAGAACCTTATTTTGAAACAGATCAGACCAATCCCTTAGGAGTGTACGGACAAACCAAGTTAGAAGGAGAAAAAGAGGTAATAGTTAATTGTACTAAGTATTTTATTATTAGAACTTCTTGGGTATATTCTCAGTTCGGAAATAATTTTATGAAAACAATGCTTCGATTGGCTCAAGGTCGTGAGGAACTAAATGTAGTGGCAGATCAAATAGGAACACCAACGAATGCTGTGGATTTAGCGGATGCAATTCTAAAAATTTTAGAACAACAATCGACCACCCATAATTCATTTGGTATCTATAATTTTAGTAATGAAGGGGTCTGTTCTTGGTTTGATTTTGCAGTAGAAATTTTTAAACAAAATTCAATATCTATAAAAGTAAATCCAATACCAACAGAAGCTTACCCAACGCCCGCTAAAAGGCCTAAATATAGTGTGTTGGATAAAACAAAAATTAATACTAATTTTAAAATTAGTATTAAAGATTGGAAAGAAGCATTATCGCAAACAAAATTACAATGAAAAGAATTCTTATAACCGGAGCTGCAGGATTTTTAGGATCTCATTTATGTGATCGTTTTATCAAAGAAGGTTACTATGTTATTGGTATGGATAATCTGATTACAGGAGATTTAAAAAACATCCAGCATTTATTTAAACTTGAAAATTTTGACTTTTACCATCACGACGTTTCAAAGTTTGTACATGTTCCAGGAGAATTAGATTACATTCTTCATTTTGCCTCTCCAGCATCGCCAATTGATTATTTAAAAATTCCTATTCAAACCTTAAAAGTAGGTTCTTTAGGAACTCATAATTTATTAGGATTAGCTCGAGTAAAAAAGGCACGTATCTTGATTGCTTCCACTTCCGAGGTATATGGCGATCCGTTGGTTCATCCTCAAACGGAAGATTATTTTGGGAATGTAAACACCATAGGACCTCGAGGGGTGTATGATGAAGCGAAACGTTTTCAAGAATCTATTACCATGGCATATCATCGTTTTCATGGATTAGAAACCCGGATTGTACGAATTTTTAATACCTATGGACCTAGAATGCGTTTAAACGATGGTCGTGTAATTCCCGCTTTTATTGGTCAAGCGTTGAGAGGTGAGGATTTAACTATTTTTGGAGATGGTAGTCAAACACGTTCTTTTTGCTACGTAGATGATCAAATAGAAGGAATTTACCGTTTATTGCTGTCAGACTATCCTTATCCTGTAAATATTGGTAATTCTGATGAAATTACAATTAAAGATTTTGCAGAAGAAATTATTAAGCTGACAGGAACAGATCAGAAAATTGTATACCAACCGCTTCCAGAAAATGATCCTTTACAACGTCAGCCCGATACAACGAAAGCAAAAGAAATTTTAGGATGGGAAGCTAAGGTATCTCGTAGTCAAGGTATGAAATTGACGTATGAATATTTTAAATCACTTCCTAAAGAAGAATTATTAAAAGAAGAACATAAAGATTTTAAAGAGTATATCCGTTAATAAATGGCAGTAGGTAGATACTCAAAATATATTAGACCTATTTCTTATTTAGTCGACTTTCTTTTGATTGTTTGGCTGCTGTTGTTATTTCCTGTTCTTACATTTAATCTAAAAGAAATCATCTCTTTACTTGTTGTTTGGACGATTACATCTAATTTTACAGAGTTTTACGAAGTATTTCGTTTTACAGCTCCTGTTAAAATATTTTTTAAGATTATTAGACATTTATCAATATTTTCTTTCGTATTTATTACACTTATTTTTATTTTAGAAAAAGGAGTTACTCATCAATTAGTTTTTAAATACCTTTTTTGTTTAACCCTTTTTGTTACTTTTTTTAAATTCGGGATATATTATTCTTTAAGGAAATATCGTCAGCTTTTAGGAGGTAATTACAGAAGAGTAATTATTATAGGTAAAAAAGAAAAAGCAATAGAATTAGCTGATTTTTTTAAAGAAAATAAAGACTTGGGGTATAGATTATACTCAATGATTTCTGAGAACACTTCTTTTTTAGAACTAAAAAAAATAATTAAAGAACAGTCAATAGATGAAATTTATTGCGATTTGAATAGTATTTCAAAAGAGTATTCAGATGATGTCATTGCCTATGCGCACAACCACTTTAAGACCATAAAATTAATACCCGATAATTCCGCACTTTCTCATAATATGTCTTTAGATTATTATGGATATATTCCTTTGATTTCAATTAGAAAAACACCTTTGGAATTATGGTTTAATCATTGGATAAAGCGTTTGTTTGATATCCTTTTTTCATTTTTAGTTATCCTTTTCGTGCTTTCTTGGCTTATTCCTTTGATTGCACTTTTAATTAAATTAGATTCTAAAGGACCTGTTTTTTTTAAACAAGAAAGACACGGAATTAATAATGAGAGTTTTTATTGTTTTAAATTTCGTTCAATGAAAATTAATAAATTGGCAAATATACAATTAGCATCTAAGGGAGATGAGCGTGTTACCCCACTCGGTAAATTTTTAAGAAAATCAAGTATAGATGAAATGCCTCAGTTTATTAATGTCTTATTAGGAGATATGTCAGTGGTTGGTCCTCGCCCTCAAATGTTGAGTGTTAATGAGGATTATGCTAAGCGTTTTGATAAATTTATGGAGCGCCATTATATCAAACCAGGAGTTACAGGCCTTGCTCAAATTAAAGGATGTCGAGGGGAAATTCTTACGGATCAAGACGTAGAAGACCGATTAAAATTTGATTTGTTTTATATTGAAAACTGGACCCTTTTACTAGATATAAAAATTATTTTAGTGACTCTTAAAAAATTCATTTTAGGAGATGAAAAAGCGTACTAAATGGATAAATTAGTTTCTATTATAACGCCAACGTATAATTCTGAACGATATATAGCAGAAACCATACGATCGGTTCAATCTCAAACTTACACAAATTGGGAAATGTTGATTGTAGATGATGGTTCTTCGGATAAAACAGTCGAAACCATTCTTAATTTTATGGATAAAGATAATCGTATTAGTTTAACCAGATTAGCTAAAAATTCAGGTGCATCAAAAGCAAGGAATGAAGTAATCAAATTGGTAAAAGGAGATTATATGACCTTTTTGGATGCAGATGATATTTGGTTTTCTTCTTTTATTGAAACAAGTGTTAAAACAATACAAGAAACTGGGATTAATTTTGTTTTTTCGTCATACAAGAGAGCAAATGAAAATTTAGAATTTGTTTATTCTGATTTTATAGTTCCACAAAAAGTTACTTATACAGATATATTAAAAACAAATTCAATCAGTTGTTTGACTGCTTTCTTAAATGTAAAAGTATTAGGCGTAAAACAAATGCCTAATATTTTGAAAAGACAAGATATGGGATTGTGGTTGAAATATTTAAAAGAAATACCCTATGCTTATGGTATTCAAGAACCACAAGCAATTTATAGAATCAGACAAAATTCTCTATCTCGAAATAAAAAAGCACTGGTAAAATATCAATGGCAATTTTATAGAGAGGTTGAAAGATTATCTTTTTTAGAATCTGCTTATTATATGATTCAATGGACTATTAGAGGTTTTTTAAAATATAGAAATTAAAGTTGACTTTGAAATTGTTTTAATTTCCCTCTCTTATTTCTTAACAATACACTTTTTCGATTATAAATAAAATTTAAATCAGGTTCTAAATATAAATTGATCGCCTGATTTATTTTCTGAATTTGTTCTAAACTTAATTCTTTTTCACTTACGTAATCAATTTCAAACGTATTGAGTTTGGTTTGTTTAATAATAAATTCTTTTACATTTCCGTCATCTTCTATGATGCTTTTTGTGACATAATAAAAAGTAAGACCAGGTGATTTTTTACCACTTGGTAGAATAGCTATATCATTAGTTCGTCCTACTAATTTTTTTAGTAAAGGTCTTGTAGGAGAACTTTTTTCATCAATAATCCCTATATCTCCTATATCATACCGTATAAAAGGATGTGCTTTGTTATAGAGAGAGGTAATGACGATACGTCCTTCTTGACCAAAAGGTAATGTTTGCCCCTTTTCATTTACTATTTCTACAAATAATGTCTCATTATTAAGTTGCCAAGTGTTATTTGTGTCCTGAAAAGCAATTAAATCTAATTCCGAAGCACCATATTCATTAATTACAGGAATACCAAATTGTTTTTCTATTAAATTTTTATCCTCATCAAATAGCATTTCTGAAGTTACAATACAAACAGTTAAAGTAGGACATACCTCTTTTAAAATTATATTTTTTCGTTGTAAAAATTTACCAAAAAGAACTATTGAACTCGTATAACCATTGATATAATCAAATTTCTTTTTTTTAAATTTTTGTAAAATATTTTCTAATACAGCATCTGATAAATCAAAAATTGGGAATCGATACCGATTGCTTAAAAAATCTTTGATTCGCTCCTTAACATATCCTGAAAAATCTAAAGGAATGCCATAAAATCGCGCTTGATAACTTGTATTAAAATTAATCCCATGCCAGCTAAATCGGTAAATTATAGATGCCCAAGTAAGAGCATGAGCGTATTTGTCCTTTGCAAAAACAAAAGGATCTCCACTAGAACCAGAAGTTTTATTTTTGAAAACATTTTTCTCAGTAAAACCTTTAGAGAGTCTTTCTTTTAGCGGTTTTTGTAGATCTTTTTTGGTCATTAGAGGAATATCTTCCCAATGCTCAATATGTGTATTGCCTATGAAGTTTTTGTAATAACTATTATTACGTAAGTGATATTCTAGAATTTCTTTTTTTCTTTTTTCGATAAATTCAACAGGTGATTTTTTAGAAAGAGCAAGGATAGCGTCAAATTCCGCTTGTGCTTCTTTTATAGGAAAACCATTCAATTTTAAACTCCAATCGAAAAAACGAAACATATTTCTTTTTTTCCAAAAATAAGAAAACAAGTGTTTTCATAATAATTTTAAACGGACTATTTTTACAACTTAAAACAACAACACAACACGATGATAATTTTACTTTTAGGTTCAGGCGGAAGAGAGCACGCTTTGGCTTGGAAAATGCTCCAAAGTTCAAAATGTACAAAATTATTTGTGGCACCAGGAAATGCTGGAACGGCGCAAATAGCAACCAATATTTCTGTTAATCCATTGGATTTTAATGAGGTAAAGAATTTTGTAATTGAAAACAAAGTTGAAATGATCGTAGTAGGTCCAGAAGACCCATTAGTAAATGGTATTTATGATTATTTTAAAAACGATTTAGAATTACAAAATATTCCTGTTATAGGCCCCTCAAAAATAGGGGCTCAATTAGAAGGGAGTAAAGAATTTGCAAAACAATTTTTAGTAAAAAATAATATCCCAACGGCTCGTTACGAAAGTTTTACTAAAGATACGGTTGAACAAGGATGTAAATTCTTAACCACTTTAGAAGCGCCTTATGTATTGAAAGCCGATGGTTTAGCAGCAGGCAAAGGAGTTTTAATACTGAATGATTTGGTAGAGGCACAACAAGAATTACGAAATATGTTAGTTGATGCTAAATTTGGAGACGCTTCTTCAAAAGTAGTGGTTGAAGAATTTTTAGACGGTATCGAGTTAAGCTGTTTCGTTTTAACCGATGGAAAATCATATAAAATTTTACCCACAGCTAAGGACTACAAACGCATAGGCGAAGGAGATAAAGGTCTAAATACTGGAGGTATGGGAGCCGTTTCGCCAGTGCCATTTGCTGATGCCGTTTTTATGGAAAAGGTAGAAACCCGTATTGTGAAACCAACGGTTGAAGGTTTGCAAAGAGAAGGGATTGATTACAAAGGATTTATTTTCATTGGATTAATCAATATAAAAGGAGAGCCTATGGTTATAGAGTATAACGTACGTATGGGAGATCCAGAAACAGAAGTAGTAATGCTTCGTATTAAATCAGATTTAGTAGAATTATTTCAAGGAATAGCAAAAGAAGAGTTGGATTCAGTTATTTTAGAAACAGATGAAAGAGCAGCAACTACCGTAATTCTAGCTTCAGGAGGGTATCCAGAAGAGTATGAAAAAGGAAAAGTAATATCCGGAATCGAAAATGTAACGGATTCTATTGTTTTTCACGCAGGAACTAAAAAAGAACAAAAAACTGTAGTAACAACTGGAGGACGCGTACTGGCAATTTCTTCTTACGGGACAACTTTTACCGAAGCTTTGACCAAGTCATACGATAGTATTGCCAAGATTTCTTTTGAAAAAATGTATTTTCGAAAAGATATAGGAAAGGATCTAAATACACTATAATAAATACAAAAATCGACAGTTTTGTATAGCTGAATATAATAAAAAATGCCACAATCAGATCGTGGCATTTTTTATTATTTTAAGAACGAATGAGCGGTCGTATCTTGTTGGTCTTCGTTACTATCTTTGAATATTTTTAATTGTTTAATCCAATACCAAATATAATAACAAATAATAGCCCATAATACCCAGTTAATAAGGTTTGCAACCCACCAGTTTTCTAACTCCGCGGAGCGCATTAAGTCGTGTGGAGCAAGTAAAATAGCTTCAAATAACCATTGAATTGCTTCAAAAATTGATTTCATCATGACGAATGTATTATATTTACACAGCAAAAATATAAAATATACTTATGATTACAAGTGTTTTTAGTAAATCTCGACCAATAAATTATGTAATAGTTATAATTTTATTGGTAGTTAGTTTTTTGTTTTACCAATTCAATATCAGTACGTCAGATCTAACAGCAATACAGATTGGACAAAAATTGGTATTATTAGTATTATTGGTGGGGTCTTTGTTAATTACTAATTTCATTACAAAGAAAAACGGATTAAGTAAAGATAACAGTTATACCTTTTTATTGTTTTTTATTTTTTTAATTTTATTTCCAGATACATTATCGGATCTTAAATTAATTCTCTCCAATGCTTTTATACTATTGGCTTTACGAAGGTTAATTTCTATGCATTCTATGATTACACCTAAAGAGAAGATTTTTGACGCTTCCTTGTGGGTTTTTTTGGCTTCATTAATTAATTTTTGGTGTATATTGTTTTTGTTACTCGTTTTTTCCTCTATTATACTCCATGTGTCAAGAGATTATCGTAATTGGCTTATTCCTTTTATAGCTTTTTTTACTGTTTTAGTTATTGGATTGATGTTTTCTTTAGCCTTTTATCCTGAATTTTTAACATTATACCCTCAACAGATTTATGTTGATTTTACCGTAAAAGATTTAACCAATGTTTTTCAAAATATAGCGGTAGCAATTTATGTAGTAGCTTCTTTAATTGCCTTTGTAAGTATGTTGTTCATTTTACAGAGTAAGATGTCTCATCTAATATCTTCTTACCGTAAAGTTATATTTGCTTTTATAATAGGGTTAGCAATTTATTTTGTAATGCCTGAAAAACATAATAGCTACTTGATATATACTTTTGTACCCGTAGCTATCATGTTGACCAATTATCTAGAAAAAATCAAGAAAATTTGGTTAAAAGAGGGAATAGTCCTTTTGTTAGCATTAGCTAGTTTGGTGACTTATTTGTTACAAATATTATAGTTTTTCACCGTATGCTAAATCGCCAGCATCGCCAAGGCCTGGAACTATATAGTTTTTTTCGTTTAATTTTTCATCTATAGAGGCAATCCATAAATGCGTGTTTTTAGGTAAGTTTTTTTCTAAGTACTCTATACCTTCTGGAGCTGCAATGACTACTGCTATATGAATTTCTTTAGGTTGGTGTTCTGAATATAATTTGTTCAGCACCGCAACTATAGATTGTCCTGTTGCTAACATGGGATCTATAAGAATAAGGCTTTTGCCTTCAAAAGAAGGAGTCGCTTGGTATTCTACTAATATTTCAAAGTGGTCATCATGATTATAATGGTGTCTATAAGCTGATATAAAGCCGTTTTCAGCCTCATCAAAGTAGTTCATAAAACCTTGATGTAGGGCAAGTCCTGCACGAAGGATAGAACATAAAACAATAGAGTTCACTAATTTTGTAGTATGTTTTATTCCAAGGGGTGTTTTTACCTCAATGTTTTCATAATGGAATGTTTTACTTATTTCGTAGGACATGATTTCACCAATGCGTTCTATGTTTCTTCTAAAACGCATACGATCCTTTTGTATGTTTGTATCTCTTATTTCGGCTAAGAAATGATTTAAAACGCTATTTTGTTCAGAGATATGATGTATTTTCATAGATTAAATTTGATTGGTTTTTTCAAAATATTTTTTCATGACAAGTAAGCCTATTATTTTTTCTCTTTTTGAATCATAGAATTGCTTGCAGTATGTGTTTGCATTTTTAATAATTTGATTTGCTTCCGAAGGATTTTCTATATAATAATTTATTTTTTCTTCCAAATTAGAAAAATCAGCATTAACTTCTATATAGTGAAAATCAGGAATTAATTTTCCTTCCATAAACCATGTTTCGTATGTAGGTTTGGGCATTACAGCAATTGAATTAGATGACATAACCCATTTTAAATTACTAGCCACATCATTGCCTTCTAATGCCATAATAAATTTGTAGTCTAGATGTTCCCATAATGTTTTTTTAGGAACTTTCCATTCTTTTTTTGTCACGTTTTTTGAAACATCTCCAAGATCAAACAAAGGATTGCTAAAGAATTTATTCATAAAATCTATTCTTTGTTGCTTACCTATTATTTTGCCTCTAAATATTATTTTATTGATTTTTTTATCAAATGTCTTACCATCTTTTAAAAAAATAAAATGTCTTACCTTATCAAGATTTAATAATATACTATTTTGATTATTTCCCAAAATAGGTCTACTTTTTAATATAGAAGGTTCATTAGGGATGTGAGTTATATCTCCATAACAACTAAAAAACTTAAGACTAGGATTGAAATATCTTGTTATAAATTCTGTATCGTAATAGTATACAGATCCAGCTTTTTCTATTTTGTTATCTTTTAGTCGCTTAGCGTTTGGAGGTAAGCTGTTGTTTTTATTTAATTTGTTGTAATAATTTACCCTTTCAAGTATATAATCTTTGTCTGGTCTTGTATTAAAATCTATAATTAATTTTGGATATTGACTCCTAAATATAAATTTTGGCACGATATTTAAAAGAATATTGCCTAGGTAGTATTTCCATTTAGGATTTTTTCCACTATTAAATAAAAAATTAAGGTTCATATAAGATGAATTAATTTCGTAAAAATACATAATTTTGTGGAACATTTTAATAACGTACCTATGTTCGCAGAATTTGCTTTTCCTATATTCGAAAGAAGTATTCAAGAGTATCATATAAAAGACGATGTTTATCAAGAAATTACAAATCCTTATGAGAAAGGTTCTATAGAACATTTGTTGTATGCAAAAAATTGGGTGGACACCGTTCAATGGCATTATGAGGATATTATTCGTGATCCTCAAATTGATCCCATAGCAGCTTTAGATTTAAAACGTAAAATTGATGCTTCAAATCAAGTGCGTACAGATATGGTAGAATACATAGATAGTTATTTTCTTAAAAAATATGAGACTGTTCAGGTAAAAGCAGATGCCCGTATTAATACAGAAAGTCCAGCTTGGGCTATTGATAGATTATCTATTTTAGCTCTTAAGATTTATCACATGAATGAAGAGGCTACTCGATTAACAGCTACAAAAGAGCATAGGGCAAAATGTCAAGAAAAATTAAGTATTCTTTTAGAGCAAAAGAAAGATATGTTTATTTCAATAAGTCAATTGATCGAAGATATTGAAAAAGGAGATAAGTACATGAAGGTTTATAAACAAATGAAGATGTACAACGATGAAGAATTAAACCCTGTTTTGTATCAAAATAAATAATGATTCTAATTTAATTTCAGAAAAACATTGATAAGATAAGTTCTTTACATTATCAATGTTTTTGGGTTTTAAAAAAATATTATGAAGCATCTATTGATTATTCGTTTATCAGCTATGGGAGATGTTGCTATGACAGTTCCTGTTTTAAGGGCTTTATCCTTAAAACATCCCGAGTTGAAAATTACAGTAGTTTCACGTCCCTTCTTTCAGCCTTTTTTCAACGGTTTAGAAAATGTTAGTTTTTTTCCAGTAGATCTGAATAAAAAACATAAAGGAATGATTGGACTTGTCCGATTATACAATGATTTGAAAAAATTAAATATTGATGCTGTTGCTGATTTTCATAATGTACTTCGTTCAAAAGTTATTAGAGGTTTATTTGCAGTCAATGGAAAAAAAGTAGCATTTACAGATAAAGAACGTAAGGATAACAAGGCATTAACTCGACCTAAAAATAAAGTTTTTGCTCCTGTAAAATCCATGTTTGAAAGACATAAAGATACGCTTGTTCGTTTAGGATTTTCTTTTGATCTATTAAATCCTCAGTTTCCAGATAAAGCCTTATTATCGGATCAAATTCTTGGTATAACAGGAAATAAAATGAATAAATGGATAGGAATAGCACCATTTGCTCAGTATGAGTCTAAAATATATCCATTAGATTTGATGCAAAAAGTTGTAGACGGCTTAGCAAAAGAAACGATTAAAATATTCCTATTTGGAGGAGGAAAAAAAGAAATAGAAAAATTATATCAACTTAAGAGAGATTATCCCAACGTTCAGGTAGTTGCAGGTAAAATTAAGCTTCAAGAAGAATTAAATTTAATTTCTAATTTAGATTTGATGCTTTCTATGGATTCAGGGAATGGACATATCGCCTCTATGTTGGGAGTTAATGTTATAACACTTTGGGGAGCAACTCATCCTTATTCAGGCTTTAGTCCTTTTAATCAACCTTTAGAAAATTGTCTCACAGCTGATAGAGAAAAATATCCAATGTTGCCAACTTCCGTTTATGGCAATAAAGAAGTAGAGGGGTATGAAGACGTAATGCGTACTATAGAACCAGAAATAATAATTAATAAAATTAAAAAGGATTTAGATTTATAAACAACCCAAATCCTTTTTCAAAATTATTTTTTATACATCATCAAAATCAATACTGATTTCAGCAGATGTTGGGTGCGCTTGGCAAGTTAAAATTAAACCATCTGAAATCTCTTTATCACTTAGGATAGAATTTTTCTTCATAATAGCGCTTCCTGAGGTAACTCGCGCGATACAACTACTACAAACACCACCTTGACATGAATAAGGAGCGTCCATACCTTGTTTTAAGATAGCTTCTAACAATGTTTGTTTTGTAGACATTTCAAAAGATTCTTCATCACCATCTAGTGTTACTGTAATCTTTGTGTGTTCAAAAGTGTCAGAAGAAGATGAATTATTTTCAATTGTTGGTGAAGTTGAAAATAATTCAAATTTTATATTTTTTTCTGCTATACCTTTTTCTTTTAGAGTACTATTAACATCATTGATCATTTCCTCTGGACCACATAAAAAATATTTATCAAACTCTTGACCAATATGTTTTTCATGAATTGTATGAACGACTGATTTATTAATTCTACCTGCTAATTGTCCTTCTATTTCTTCTTGACTGTACACATAGTGTACCGTTAACCTGCCAAGAAATTGTTTTTGCAATTCAGCTAATTGATTGTGAAAAATGGTTTCATTAGATGTCTTATTTCCATAAACTAACACGAAAGAACTTTTAGGTTCTTCTAATAAAACGGTTTGCAAAATAGACATTACAGGAGTGATACCACTACCAGCCGCAAACCCCATGTAGTTTCGTTGACGATCCACTTGTGGTTCAAAACAAAAACGTCCTTCAGGCAAACCAACATCTAGTATGTGTCCTTCTTTTAATTGTTCATTTGCAAATTTTGAAAAGGTTCCGTTTTTTATAGCTTTAATTGTTACACAAAATTCTCCAGAAGAAGGAGCGGTACATAAAGAATATGCCCTTCTTATTTCATGACCGTCTAAAGTTAATTTAATTGTAACGTATTGTCCTGCTTTAAATTGATAAAAATCTTTAAATTCTAAAGGAACATTAAAAGCTATTGAAATAGCATTAGGAGTTTCTCTTTTTACTTCTTTTATAGATAGTTTATAGAATATTGACATAAGTTTTGTTTTATACTACAAAGGTAAAAAAATATTAACTTTTATAAATTGTAATTTATAAATGTAATAATTTAATAATATTACTTTAAAAGTCCTTTTTGCTCTTTTTTTTGGACTTTTAGAATAAAATTTAAAAAGGATTTTTGTTTTATATTTGAAAAAAATAAATATCTATGAAAAAAATTTACTTATTATGTGCTGCTTTTTTTACAAGCTTATCAATAAAGGCACAAGAAACAACCTTTTTTGTACATGCCCATCAAGATGATGCGGTTTATTTTTGTGGTGTACCACTATTTGATAAAGTAAGCTCAGGTGTTAAGACAGTTGCAATTGTAACGAGTGCTTCAGATCAAGGAGCACATGATGGTGTTTATACCCCTGATGCTGGGGTAGGTATTAAAACACCTTTTTATGAAGCTCGTGATAACGGTTACAAAAAAGCCTTAGAATATTGTTATACGAATGGAAACTTGCCTTTAAATTTCAATGAAACGACTACAGAAGTGTTAATGGCTGGTAAAAAAGTACGCAAATGGACTTATGGAAATAATATTACTATGTATTTTCTGGATTTACCAAACGGAGATTGTTGTAGTTTGAATATGAATGGTTATTCTGCAAATAATTATCAAAGTATTGAAAAATTAAAAAAAGGAAGTATATCGACTATCACAAATGTTACGGGTACAGCAACTTATACTTGGTCAGAATTAAAAGAGACAATAAAAGCTATTTTTAATACAGAAAAGAGTACCACATCAAATGTTTATTCTACAGATGTAGATATGACAATTAATCCTGGTGATCATGCGGATCATTATATTACGTCAGTTTTAGCACTAGAAGCTATGGATGGTATAACTGGTTTTAATTCGAAATTACACACAGACTATCAATTATCAAATTTAGACATCCCTTTACTTTCAAATGCTGAAATTATAAAGAAAGTGTCTACATTTGGAGCGATGATATCTGGAATTGTAGCCAAAGGATATAGACCTAATAGACACTTTGGAACAAATTATGAGAAATGGTTCTTAACAGAAAGTATAAGAGATGTAGCAGATATTCATGCACAATTAGTAAATCTTAGCTCAGATTTAGGTGGGAATCCATATGCCGCCACTAATAATATTGCATTAAACAAAACAACAACAGTTAGTGGTTCAGATATACCATCAACAGATGGTCCGAAAGCGAATGATGGAAATATTGATACTTATTGGGGGAATACAGCTTATCCACAGTGGTGGAAAGTGGATTTAGGTGCTAACTATAATGTTAATGATATAACTGTAGTTAACTATTTTAAAGATACTAGATATTATAAATATACTGTTTTTTCATCTATTGATGGAGTAAGTTGGACTCAGGTAGCTGACAAATCTGATACTTCTAATGCTACAAAAGCTGGAAATACATTTACCTTTGATAAACCAGTTCAAGCTAGATATTTCAAGGTAGATATGAGTTTTAATTCCGTAAACCAAGGTGTTCATATATCAGAATTTATTGCTCATGGAGATTTAGTAAATACTAAGGTAAGATCTGTAAATAAAAATGTTAAATTTAGTTTTAAAAATCCAATAAAAAAAGGTGAACAATTAACTATAAATTTTGAAAAATTAGAAGATAATGAGGTTCAAATTTTTGATTTAACAGGGAAAAAGGTTTTCAATAAAAAAAGCAAAGATAATTCAATAACTATTGATACTGATATGTTAACCAAAGGTACATATATTTTAGATAGTAATAATTCGAAAAGTAAACTTGCTATTGAGTAGAAAAATTATAATCTTAAAAGTCCCAAAAGT
>NZ_PCMX01000039.1 GCF_002530675.1 Flavobacterium columnare NBRC 100251 = ATCC 23463 | reverse complement strand
TATATAATCAAACAATAAATCTTGTGCGAATCCTGTGGGTAAATAACTTATTATTTTACCTACTAATGAATTCCTAAATTCGTCTAAAACTGCCTTTATTCCCTGCTCTAACTCTAACTTTTTATCGTGAAAAAAGTAATCGCCTTTTTCCTTAAAATTATATTGCAAGTTCGCTATCCAAACTAGGTCAGGATACACGAGCATTTGCAAACTAGGGTAAGTCTTATCTGCAAAATAGGCGCAGGTATGAAAGTTAATATAGTATGAATGATTTAGAGAAACACCAGGGGCTAAATATTCTATTAGATAAAATAAATAGGAAGAGGCAAAATGGGGAGGGACAGAGCTTTTTACTTTTATATCGGCTTGACTGTCTTTTATTAGAATTTTTTCTTTATTATTCTGTATTTGTATTTCTTTTTGATGAGGGTCGTGCTTACGCAGACATTTTACCGTGTCATGGTCTATTAGGGTTAGCGTTATGTTTTTGGGTTTTAATACGCTTCCTGCTAGGGTTTGATAAACTATGGCATTGCTATCGTATTCGTTGTAATTAAATTCTATAACGGTACGGCGGTTTTTAGAGTGTTGGGTTTCGTTAGTGGCTTTTATAGCGTTGCGTGCTTCGCCAAATCCGCGTGTTTTTATCCGTTCATCTTTTAATCCTTTTTGTACCAAATAGTTTTTTACGTTATTGGCTCTTTTTTCGGATAGGGATTGGTTGTAGTCTAGGTTTCCTCTATCGTCTGCGTGCCCCTCTAGCATCATGTTTAAAAAAGGGTTGTAAAGCAAGAAATCTAGGAGTATGTCTAGTGTTTTTCTAGCATCGTCTCGCAAATGATACTGATCATAATCAAAGTATACAATTTGGGATACTCTTTTTAAGGTAGCATGTTCTTTTTTTAATAGGGTTTTGCCTTCTTCAAAAATATAAAAGGGTTCTCCTGTTTCTGTAAGTTGTACTTTGTTTAGTTTGCAAGGGTGGTAGTTTTTTAGACTGGTTTTATTATTTCCTACTTTTAGAGCGGTGCTGTTTTTAGGGGGTTCAGGCATTTGAAAAACCTGTTGGGGTTTTATACGTAGGTATCGGGCATGTATAATATCGCCGTTATAATCTTCTATGTACTTGCCATTTGGCAATTTTACTTTTACATAAAATTCCATGACTTCTTTGGGAAACAAATGTTTGCCATACCATATAAGAGTATTGTTTATTTCAAGGTTTATTTCGCCATCTGTTACATCAACACCTACAATGGTTCTTGTCAAGGGGTCAGGGGCAAGTGTTTTATGAGCATATAGTTCTATCGTAAGATTTTTGTAACCGTTTATACCTTCTGTATCTAAATTTAGGTACACTCGTTCGCCATAAGCAAATTGTTTTTGTTTGCCTGCTGGAGTACCATCGCTACTTACAGCCCATTTACTGGCAGTTATACGAGGGGGGCAGTATCCTCTGATGTAAAGACCTGTGTAATTTTTTTTAGAATAGTTCCTATTACCTGATAAACTGGCTTCAAGAAAATAAGTAAATCCGCACAGCTTCTTGGGTATTTTGATACCGTAGAGCATAGCACTATTAAGGACGGTTTTTTTTAGAATGGTTTTTCTATTGTCTTCTTGCCATATCCAAACGACATTTCTTTGTTTTTCTTTTTCTAAGGTTGTTTCTAACCATTCTATAGAAAATAAGATAAAATCATCAGGGGCAATAACTACCATTTCGTTTGGAATTGATTTTTCTTTAAAAATGGGCCCTTTAGCGTAATGTATTTTTTTTATTCCTCCTGCCATGGTTTAGGTATTGTTTTTAGGAGTTTGGTGTGTTGTTTCTATTTCTAGGTGTTGGGCACTTTTTTTATACATTTTTAAGTGATTTACCAAGGGATTAATCTGTCTGAGAATATCTATATTGGCGTTTTTAAAATTTTGTGGGCAGGCATTGGTGCGTTGTCCATGGTCTATAATTTTAATACAAGGGGTTCCCGCTATGGCACATACGGCTTTGCTATTTTCTAAAATAAGGTTTCCTCCATTGCTAAGGGTTACTTTTTTATAAAAATCTTTCCATTCTGTAATAACAGGTTTGCAAGGAGGGGGAGGATTGCCCATTTTAGGGCAGTTTCCAAAAGTATTGTTTTCTAAAGTGGTGCTGCCCACTTCTAGAGTTGTTACAATGAGTTTTTGGGTCCCCTCGGGGTCGTTAGCATATTCTTTTTTATGCGAAAGGACTTTTATTTTATCTGTTTTTTGCCCAAACTGGCATTGGCATACGGCACCTTGCACGACAGCATGTTTTTCTGACATAGTTTTGTTGTTTAGTTTGTTTTATTTAAAAAGATTTCCCCAAAATCCTTTTTTCTTGTTGTTTGTTGTTTTTTCGTCTACTAATAAGTTAGAACTTTTGTGAACATAAGGTATTTCTTTATTTGAAATATCGGATATAAGAACGGATATTTTTTTTGTTTTATCTAATGAAATACTGCATTCTAAATAAATAGAATCAGGTACGGAACTATTAGGATCTAAAAGAGCTTTGAGAAAAAATTCACCTGTAGCTTTTTCATTTTCTTGATTTTCTTCAGAAGGGTAGTGATTTTCGTTTATAAAATCAGCTTTTGTACGTGAATCATGTAGTATTCCTTGAAAGGTAATATTTATAAAGTTATACTCATTTAGATAAGGATCTATTTCAGCTTGTATTTTATAAGAAGGCTCTGTATGATGGTTTGTAATAGGAAATGTAATGTACCTTTCTGTTTTGAAATTTTTTTCATATTCAAAACAATAACCTAAGAAGAGTGTTCGTAGGAAGTAATCCTCTAACATATAGGTATTAATTTTTTCTGGATTTTCGAGAACTTTTTCAATTTCTTGAAAATATTTTTCTACGGTTTCTCCTTCAAAGTTTTGAAGAATCTCGTTTTTTACGATCTCCCAACGTTTAGGATAAGCAGTGTATTTTGCCACTTGTTCCCAATTTCCTTTTTCGTCTATCATGAGGTGCATAGGATAGAGGACTTTGGATGTTTCGTAGGCAAGAGTGTCGGCTATATTGTGTATCTCTTCTTGATTGATAAAAGGTTTTGAGATATGATTTATTTCAAAAATATGACAGTCTTCAAATTTTTGAATCCATTTTACAGAGGCTTCATATTTTATTTCATTTTGTTCTTCCTCATTTATTATTGTAATCATTACACCATATCTACATGAGGTTTTGGTAGGATTATAAAACAATCCGTTGTTAGAGGAAAAAACTATATTTTTTTGTTTTTTTAGGGCATTGGTGTTTGTGCCTGTTTTTGTGTCTTTAGGATCATCGGGTATTATAAGCTCTTTTTGATGTGTAATGTCATTTTTTAATAGGTCTTCATGAGGACAATAGTTATTATGATGCCATTTTAGAGTTTCTATGCTAATACCCAATTCCTTTGCCACTGATTGTAAAGTGTCGTCTTTTTTGACTTTATATGTGCGCCAAGTAAAACTCATGAATTAATTTAGATGGTGTTTAGGGTATAAGGGTATACATTTGAGGATGCTTTTTTAAGATTAATTAAAAAGCTATCGCATAAATAGTGCCATTCAGATTCTTTCATTATTTCGGTTATTTCTGTGTTTTTATATAGATAGATATCTATTGTTCTGGCAAAACCTTCTTTTGTAGAGCTTTCTTTTTTAGTTCCTTTTTTTACTTCAATTTTTGTAATTGTATTTTTAAAGTGGTTTAGTCCATAGGCTTTAATGTCAGCTATTGTTACAATTCTTCCTCGGGTTAGTAAGGAGTTTCTGTATTCGAGTATTTTATCTTTAGTAGACAGTCCTTTTCTTCCACCAACGGTTGGAGTTACTAACATGATGTTTTTTTCTAAGAGCATAGTTCCTGCTTCTTCTAAGGATAAAACGGTACCAATTTTGATATCATTTGCCTCATCTCCTAAAGTTGTCCAAAAGGCTATATTACAAAAGAAACCAGCTTCGTCTTTAGATGTAGCATTAACGGTTAGGTAGGGATTATTGGGTTTTTCAAAATCTTTTTCTTTGGATAGTTGATACAAAGCGGCAACATTTTGGTTAATTTGTTTTAGAGTTTCTCTGGTTGCATCGTTTCCTATGCTCATAAAAGAAGCGGTTTCATCTTTAATAAGTTCTAGGAGTTGTTGTAAGAGATCAGATGCTCTTCTTTGGTCAAAACGAGAAACGCCTCCGTGTCTGAGTGTAACGGTTCCGGATTTATTATCATTGTAATTTCTTAAATCGTAACGATAGCCTTCGTCATTTGAAACATAATCTAGGTCTAAGAAAAATTCATCGGAATCTATAGGAACTATGTTTAGAGCTCCTGTAACTCTATGAGATGCTCTTGAAATCCTTTTGTTTACTACGGGTAAACAGTTCAGATTTACAGATACATTTTCTAGAACATCATTTCCTATTGTTTCGGTTAATTCAACTCGTAGCCATATAATAGACTTATCGTCTTCTAATTTATGATCTAGAAAATAGTGTTGAAACAAGGTGTCTGAATCTGTTTTTTCAGCATGATTAATAGTGCCGCTTAGGGTAAAAAAGTTGGGCAAATAAAAACTATTAACCCTATTGTTTATTTGATCTAGATTGGAGTAATTTTTACTAACAATATTTTCAAAATTAAAGTTTTCTTCCGCAGCATTATACCCTTCATTAAAAGTGAATTCTTGATTTCCAAAGTATATTTTAGCTTGTCGTAAATAGTAGAAGAATAAATCTTTTTGATAACTGTTATTAATGTTGATATAAAACGTTGGATTTATGATGTTTTCGGTATCAGAACACTTTAGTCCTATCCATAATTCTCCTTTAGGAATAAAATTATTGGAGGTACTAATAATATCGTTAAAAAAGAAATTATCAATTTTTTTTAAAGAGTTTCCATACGCTAAATATTCTACTTTAGCTGTAGTTAGTGTGGTTTCTATTGTAGGGCCAAAAAAGACATCTTTATGTAAAACTTCAGTAGGATTATAAATATTGGTAATTTTTTTAGTTCCTTTAAACTGATTGTATTTTGATATTTTTACGTTGTTTTCTGTAGGAAATAACTGAACAACAGCACTGGACGGAGTTACCCCTGATACTTCTTCTGGAAACATGAGGTCTAATACTCTTTCAATTATTCTTGACCTAGAATCTTCTAAATCAGTATTTAATTTTTCTAATTCTGAAGCACAAGCAGTTAGTAATAATCCAATGATAGGGTCAAATGATGATTCTGTTTGTAATTCATTAAAGCCCCATAGTCTAGATGCTTTTCTTAAAATACGATCTTTTATGCGTTCTTGATTCATAGGAATTTATTTTAGATGATGAAAAGAGGGATTAATAGGATAAGGGGCCGACAAAAAACGAGCTTTGGAATAAAAAAGGTCTATTGGTTTCAAAAACTTGTCCTTTAACACTAAAAGAAACACATTTTTTGATTCTTTTTCGACTAATATTTCCAATGTTTTTGTCAGATATGACTACGGTAACATCTTCTAAGGAAAGCCTTTTTTCGTAAGTTGCGATGGCTTTCTTTAAAGTATTTGTAATGGTTTCTTTTAATATATTGTCACTTTTTAAAATATCAAAGTCCATTTCCCATATTTCGGTTCCGTAGTCATCATTAAATTTGCACTCTCCAAAAGAAGTAGTTGCTATTAGAAAAATGTGTTGGGCTATTGACGTATCAATGCTAATATTTATAGCATCTTGTTTTTTTATTATTGCGTCAAAGTCAATAGGTATTTTAAAATAAGAACCTCTAATCATTGTTATAGATAAATTAATTTTTGAATACTTCCATTTTCGTTTACTTCCATTTTTTTTGGCAATTTGTTTCTTTTAATTATTTTTAATTCAACTCTAGGAGTTAATTTGAGGAATTTTTCTCTATAAAGGATATCACCAATGAAACTTTTGCCATCATTATTATCTATAATAATAAAATAGGGGTTGTTTTCTGGAATTGTAATTTCATTAATATTCCCTGAAAAGAGATATACTTTTTCAGGATTGTTGAATTGATAAATTAAACTATCGTGTGAAATGTTTCGATATTTTGAAATATGAAGTGTTTCTATTTCATCTATAGGTTCGTAAGGAATGTTTTCATAGAGAAATGAACTTTTGTCAAAGTTTTTAAAACCAAAAAATGATAAGAACCCTTTTTTTGTGTTTTTTTTCACAAAGCTAAAGATGTCTCTTGTTACTTGATAAACCGTGGTTTCATTTGTTTTATCATCGCTAACAATCATTTTATAAGTAGGTATTTCTACGTTTTGTTTGTTGATTGTTAAGGTGATTTTTCCAATTTCTAAATCGGATATTGTTAAAGAAATTTTATGTGTTCGAAGTCCTGAATCTGTTTTTGAAACTTGTCCCATTTCTCCTTTTCCACCATAAAAAGGGGAACCTGGATTGTCAGTCATTCCTAAAGATAAATTAAGTTCTGGTATTGGACTCATTATTTCTTTATTTTATAGGTTTTTAAACAAATTAAATTTTTTATAATCTCTGCATTTTGAGATTTGTTTATTAAAATTTCATAATTTTTATGAACAGTAAAGATTTTTATGCTACTTAACTCTAGGCTTATTAATTTCTTAAAAGTCCTTCTGTTTAGTTGATGAATAAAAATACCATCACAATTTATGGGGAAATGATTTCCTAAGTGTATCACATCCCCATTTTTGAAATTGAAATCGAAAATCTTTTTTTCTTCAATACATACACTATTGTCATGTATTTTAAAGTACATAAATATTTTGCGTTTGCGTTTTCCTAATTGTAATGTAGTAAATATGCCATTACTGTTATTTACTATAAAGAGTATAGGATTAGGACTAGCAAAAAAACGACCATCTAGTTTTTGTCTGGTTTGAGTAATTTGACAACTATCTATTACTGTGTTTTTTACATTTTTTTGAGCAACACAATAAAAGCTTATCATGTAAAAACATAGAAATAACTTCTTTATACTATTCATGATTATGTTTTTAAGTGTTATTCTGCTTGTTGATAGATTTGTCTACAAACTTCTAAATCGCGTTTCATTTTATCGTATTCATCTTTTAGCGTTTTATTTATAGTGCTCAAACTATCCATCAGTTTGTGGTTGGTTGCTAATTGTTTTACTTGTTTTTTTGCGTCAATTAGATCTTTGAAAGCAATAATTGTATTGTTATACATTATTTTGTTCTTTAATGTATCCTTAGGCAGTTGATTATACATTTCTGCTAACAATGAAAGAGCTAATTTTTCATTGAAGAAATCATTCTGACCTGGTGCATTAATAGAGTCTACAGTAGTTTTGACTTTTTCAAGTTGAAAAGAAAATTTGTTTTGAATTTCAATTTCTTTTTTCAATTTAAAGTTTTCTGTTTTTAATAATTCGTTTTCTCTAAAAGGGAAATAAGTATTAAATAAGAGCGCTGACATAAAGACAGTTACACTTATTACAAAAAACAATACAAAAGATACAAACGCTTTAGAACGTTCTTTTTTATTAAGTATTTCCATGGTTTAATCTGCTAAAAAACTTTTACTTCTTTTTCCATATAAAAGGCTGTCTCTTTCGTCTGTAATTTCAGATACGAAAATACTTCCATCTCGTTTTTTACCTATGTAATCTAATCGACTTAGAGAAGATAAGAGATTTTCGAATACATCCATAAATTTGTGAATTTTTGAGACGCTTATATCAATTTGATTGTGATTGTAATTGTTATTTATCAATTCTAAGAAAATGTTTTCGAAAGTCCCTTGATTAACATTACACCAATCTGCAAAATAATTTAGTAATTCCTCTTTTCCTGCTCCAGACTTTGAATCAAATAAGTTTTTAAGTGTTCTTGCTAACCCAATAACAGAAAGAAGCATTTCAGAAGGTGCTTTGTGTATTCCTAACCATCTGATTTTGTTGATTTCTACACCTAAATAGTCTAATATTTTATCGGTTACTAATAGCATCATTAGAGCTAATTCATTTGCTTGTTTTTTAGAATTAATCTTTTGAGCAATTTGTATAGAAAATATTTCTATTTGTCCATAAAAACGATTGATTTCGTCATACAATTCTTGTAGTCGTTTGTGACTTCCTACATATACTGATGGTGGAATATAAGCATTATCTATTTTTGATTCGTATGAGTTTACGAGTACTTTTCCTATTATTAAAAAGTTTCCTCCTAAACCAGTTTCATTTACCAATTCATTTTCAGGAATAAGACTTAATAAATATTCAGGTTTTGTAAAAGGATATCTTGGAGGGTTTTCTTCGGGATCAGAGTCACCAAAAGGTATTCTTTTAAAGTAATTGACAGAGATACAAACCCATAATTTTAAGCTCTCATCGCCTTTGATTTCGTAGGAGGCTTCTAGGTAGGTGGAATTTGTATTAACTGTTTCGCTTCTATCATCTATTTCAATTCTAGAACCATTAGGTGTTATGGCATGGCATTCTTGAACTTGTACTCTTAATGATTTATGGCTATCAACCATTAGGTTTAGTTTGATAGGATTATTAGAAGGCAATAGTCCATAAGATATTAAAGAGGTATGCAAACCCACAGCATCTTTTATGGAATCATTAATGAAGTTTTGAATTGAATTAAAATGGTTTTTGTTTATTTTCATTCCGTCAATCCAATTGACAGGGAAATAATTTAGTTTTTCTATCATTATTTTTGTGTTTTTGATTTTTTTAAATTAAAAACTTTGTTGAGTTAATTCAAAAAATACAAATAGAAGCTAATAAGAAGACTTTTGGCTATTTATGTTGCTGTATATGAGCTAAATAGATGTTAAGAAGTGTTTTTTATTAACTTATAAAACAACCGTTTCTTTTAGAAACGGTTGTTTGTTAATTCTTATTTTTGTTCGTACTCAGTATCCCATTCATTTCCATCATCTCCTTTGTGTCCATCCATTTTAATGAGGAAGTTTTTAGCAGGGAAATACGGTTTCATGTGAATATCTAAATGAATTCTATCTTTTTGTATAGGATCTTGTTCAAATCTTTTTACTTCAAAATTTTCAATTAGTTTTCCAGGACCACTTATTGAATCTAAGAAGCGAACGATTTGTCCCATGATTTCTTTACGAGTTACAGCTGTAAAGTTTTCAAAAGCTCTTCTGTTTAAGAAATCCATTAATACTTTTGTAACATAATCAAAAACCCTAACAACAGAATAGGTTTGTAAACCTAAATTATCACCGTTGAAAAGAGTCTTAGCAGAAAACGCCATAACTTTTCCGTATTCGTTTACCATAGGAATTAATCCAAGGCTTTCTAAATTAGCAATTTCACTCTTTTTTAGGTCAAATTTTACGCCATCTACTTCGTTAATTCCTCCGTACTTTTTACCAGCTGTTACCTGAGACATTAATGTTTTGTATACTTTTCCAGCTAAGGCAGCTGAAGGAGCAACGTATAGGTCTTCTGTTTCTTGAATTTCTTCAAATCGCCCTCTACCAACAAGCCAGTTACAAGTCATTAATACATTTGAACGATACACTTCGCCTCCTGTTAGATAAGCTTGGTCAAACATTTCCATAACGTCATCTGGTTCGTCTAAATGTTCAAAGTCTGTGACTAACATAACTTTGTTTTCATGCGCAATTTTAGCCCATTTTTCAACGACTTTATTAGAACCTAAATACCCTGGGATTACTAAAATACCATAGTTGTTTTTTAGATCTAAACGATCATAGTTATTCACTAATTCTGCATGAATTGTGTCTATAAATCGAGTATTATCTAAATCTTTTAATTGTTCTAAATCAGAATTAATAATGGTAACATTTTTTACCTTGTCCGTTTCTGTATTCTTATAAAATAGCGCTATTGTACGATAATTAGTTTCTAATTCTTTCGTGACTTCTACGGCTCTTGATAAATTTTTCTTCAATAAATCCTCTGCTTCTTTTCTTTTATCTTCGCAATTAGAAACCATGTCAGTTATACTTGTTGCGTCCGAAAGAACATCAGCCCAAAGCTTAAGTGTTTTCTTTAAAGATTCTCTTTCTTTTTCTTTATCCTTTTCAGAAAGAAAAATTTTTCTTCTTGCTTTTCTATCAGGATTTAAATTTTGTGCTCCTTCAATAGTTGTTTCTAATAGATCAAAACCACCGAATTTTGCTAACTTTTCTAGGCTACCTTCTAAATTAGCCTGTCCCTTCTTTTGTTCTAAAACTGTACTGTCAACGTGTTGACTTTCTTTATTTTGTGCCATTAGTAGTTTGTTTATTTGTTTTCTTCTAGTTCTTTAATAAGAGATTGTAATGAATCTAACAATGCTTTTTTTGCATCAGGATCTTCTAATGCACCTTTTAGAATTTTATTACTCTTAAGTTGTTTAATAATTTTTTGATACTGATCTTTTTCTGTTTCTAGACCTGTCAAAAAGTTACTTTGTTGAGTAATTCCTTTTACACCAAAATCGCCAAGGTTTTTAAAGTTTAAATTTTCCATTTTAGTAGAACCATCTAAATTTTCAAAATCAACCTTTATTTCAGGTTTAAAATGATCGAAAACTTTTTCAATGGTTGTTAATCCTTCTACTAGTTCTGGTTTTACAGGACTTTCTGCAGTTAGTTTTTGAGCAATAATTGTTCTGTTTTGAGGGATTTCGCTTATTGCTTCGTTTGCGTCTAATGGTACTTCATTACCACCAATTCCATGATTTGATAACATAATACTTAATTTATTAGTTTAACTCTATATTTAATTTGATTTTTTCCCAACATAATTCTCCATTTTTTAGAGAAACTTTTACGGTGTCGCCTTCATTGTATTCCATTGCAACTATTTTTTTGGCTAAAGGTCTTCTGAGTTTTCCTCTTATGATTCCTTTTAGCGGACGTGCTCCGTATTTTGCATCGTACCCTTGTTCAGCAAGAAATTCTTTAACTTCTTGACTTACGACTAAATTAATATGGATGCTTTTTGCTAAATCTATTAATTCCTTTTTTAAATGGATTTCAAATATTTTTAATGCGTTCCCTTTACTTATAGGTCTAAAAGGAATCGATTCTGTTAATCGACCTAAGAATTCGGGTCTGAAATACCTGCTCATGATTTCAAGTAGTTTTGCATTGGTAGGTATTTCATCTTTTTCAAAGGATTCTACAATAAAATCTGATCCAATGTTAGACGTAAATAGGATAATAGCGTTGGAAAAATCACCTTCTTTTCCTAATCTATCGTGTAACTTTCCTTCATCCATTAGTTGAAGAAAGACATCAAAAACGGAACTATGGGCTTTTTCTATTTCATCAAATAAGACGATGGAATAAGGTTTTTGCCTGATTTTATTTACCAATAATCCTCCTTCTTCATAACCAACATACCCTGGAGGGGCACCATAAAGTAATGCTGCGGAATGTTCTTCTTTAAATTCTGACATATCAAAACGAATGATGGCATTTTCATCTTGAAAAAGAAACTCGGCTAATGATTTTGCTAATTCTGTTTTTCCTGTTCCTGTTGGTCCCAAGAAAAAGAATGAACCAATAGGTTGTCCCGCTTTGCTTAAGCCCGAACGGGATTCTAATATAGCTTCTGAAACAATACTAATTGCATGATCTTGTCCAACAACTCTTTGGGCAAGAATTTTTTCCATGTCATTTAGTTTTTGTTTTTCTTCATTTTTTAATTTTCCTATTGGAATATTTGTTTTTTGCGAGATGATTAAGGCTAAATCAAGTTCTGTAATATGCGTTCTTTTTTCATTAGCTATTTTTTCAAGTGTTTCGATATATTTTCGACAGAAATTTAAGATTTCTGAAATTCCTTCAAAGTGCAAATTTTTAATGTTAATGTCATGATTTGAAGTGGTATAAAGAAAGCTTGTTTTGTTGAACAAATCATTTAAAAACCATTCTGATTTTAACATTAATTCATCTTCGTCTATTTCTCCAATATTTTCTTCAATATTTTTAATTTCATTAAGTAAATGTTCTCTTTCGTTTATAAAAGTATCTCCCGTCGTTTTTAGTACGGACATGGTATGATCTATTAAGTCTATTGCAGAAGCTGGTAGACTTTTTTCTTTCATATATCGTTTTGAAAATCGGATTGCTTCCTTTATAGTAGCATCATCTATTGTTATTCCATGATGTTTTTGATAATCTTGCAATGTTTGTTTCAACATTCTAAAATGGGTTTCGTCCTCTTTTTCCTCCAATTTAATGAGTTCGAACATTCCCGATAAGGCTTGTTCTTTTTCGATTTTTTTGGTGTACTCTTCTATTGTTGAGGTAGCTAGGATCGTAAGACCTTTGGACAATTCACTTTTTAGTAAATTTACTATGTTTGTATCGGAACCATTGCCTCCAAAAAGCGAGTGGAATTCTTCTATTATCAAAATAGATTTAGGAATATGCTTAAGTTCTTGAGCAATATTTTTTATTCGGTCTTCTATTTCTCCTTTATAGGATGCTCCTGCAACTAAGGCTCCCATATCAAGTTCGAAAATTTCTATTTGAGATAGCAAGTCAGGTATTTGATTGAGTAAAACTTTTTGAACAAAACCTTCTATTAAGGAGGTCTTTCCAATGCCAGAATCCCCTAAGATAATTACATTTTGTTTGCTGTATCTACAAAGTATCTCGGTAATACTGTTTATTTCTAAATCTCTACCTATTAGTAGTTCTTTTTTGTTTTTTGTTTTTATTTGTTGATTTTTATCTATACAGTATTTTTGTAAAAACCCATTTTTATTGATAGATGGAGTGTTTTTTGCTGTACTTTTAAAAGTATCTTTTAGCAAGTCGTTTCTTGTTATAGGGAACGATTTCATTTTTTCGAAACTAAAAGCAACTCCAGGAGTACAGATAGCAGACATTACGTGTAATAATGTTATTTCGTCTTCTTTTAATTCGTCTCTTATAGAATCTGCCTCTGCAAAGATTTCGTCTATGATTTCATCGGGTTCGCAAAAATATTTGTTTGTAGACTTTGGAGATTCTTCAATCTTAACTTCTGCCCATTCCTCAATGTAGTAAACATCAATTCCTTGAGATTCTAATTGTTTTAATAATGATAAATCTCTGTTAAGGATTGCTTTCAGTAAGTGAGCTCCGTTAAAATGTGAATTTAAATTGTCTCTACCTATTTTTTGTGCAATATCTATAGCTTTATTAACCTCTGTATTGTATGTAATTTCTTGATTCATTTTTAGTTTGTCTAGTATTAAAAATAAATTATTCTATTCTTTTACCCAAATCATCCATTTTTTGGTTTTGTATTTGATATTAATGTTCTGAATGCAGTTATTATTTTCATTTCTATTTAATTGTAGGAATGTTATTTTAATCTGTTTTCCAGAAATAGATTTACATAATTCTGAAAAAGACATTACGTTATCATCATTTACAACAACAGGGATTTCAAAATTGCCACACAAATACTCTTTAAAATCGTCTTTGGTTTTTACTTGAGCTGCTACTTGTTTTAGTAATAGTTGAAATTGTTCGTTAGATATTTCGGTTGTTTTTGTTTTTTCGGTTGATTCTTTATGAGTATCATGTTTTGGAGATACAGGAATGTATCCTAACATATCTTCTAGAGGGTCTTTTTTAGCCATTCCTCGAGGAAGAGAAAAGGTAGAATGGGGCTTTTCATATTCATAGGTTTCCATATCTATTTTCTGTTTAGCAACAATAACTTTTGGAGCAACATAGATTATTTTAGTGGCAATGTGCTCTAAGTCTCCATTAACGATTAAGGTTATTTTCTTTTCTCCAGTTGTTTTGAATTTGTAGGACACATTTTGTCCTACGGCATCTAACGATGTAGTTTCCCCAAAACTCCATTCCCAAGATTCTCCTCCGTTTTTTTCAGCACTAAAGCGAACAACTTCTCCCAAGAAAGCTACATTTGGAGCTTTTATTAAGGGGAGATACCCTGTTTGTTGTCCAACGTTTGTTATTCGTATTAATTTTTCATAGTAACAACTTCCGTTCACGATTAGTTTAACGACATAATCTCCTTCTTTTTTGTATTTATGAAATGTTCTTTGTCGGTTATCGACAACTGTACTATCTCCAAAATCCCACTCCCAACTTGAAGCACCTTTGGTGTTGTCAAAAAACTCAACCACCTCATTAGGTTTGAATTCGTCAGCTGTAATTAAAAAGTTACCATTGTTACAATCTATATGACGAGAATATTTAAAAAGGAATATTCCAAAGCCTAAAAGGATTAAAAGTCCAAAACCTAAAAAGATTCTTACATCTATTTTGGTTAAATAATTAAATTTGTTAAAAAATCGTTTCACTCTGATTAGGAATAAATATTTGTTTGAACAACCTGTTACAAATATAGTTTTTTTATTTAAAAATTTTTATTTTTGTGAAAAAGATCTGATGAAAATTATCAAAAATATTAAAACCCTATTGATTGCGTCTCTTTTGTGTTCGTGTTCTTCAAGGCAGTACTTAAAATATGTTCCTTATCAATATTCTTTTCAAGAAGTTATAAAACAAAAAAAAAGTGAATTAAGTAAGCTAAGAAATGAAGTCGTTATCGATGATAATGAGGATAATTTAAAAGACGAAGATTTAAAACTAAAGGAAAAATATTCCATAATTTTAGGAGTAATGCCTAAGGAAATTAAAAATTATGAACTGTATTCTTATGTAGATAAATGGGTAGGAACCCCTTACAAAAAAGGAGTTCTGGATCTAAAAGAAGGGGCAGATTGTTCCTTTTTTGCACAAACTCTTTATAGTGAAGTTTATAATGAAGTGCTGCCTAAAGATCCTGCGGGCATGTTTAGATCTAAGTTAATACAACTTTTTACAGGGAGAACATACCTCCAAGAAGGCGATTTAATATTTTTTAGATATGATAAAGACCATCCTATTTCAGACGTAGGGATTTATTTGAAAAACGATAGAATTATAGCTTGTACGGCTGAAGGGCTTGATATTTATAATTTTAATGACAAATATTTTCAGTTAAGATTTGTGTCTGCTGGAAGATTAGCTAAATCAAAAAAGTAAGCTGTATGACCCATTTAAATGAAATCTTGCGTTTAATTAGAAATATTAAATCAGATATACGAGCCGAAGTAATAGTGAATGATTTATTAAATAATAAAATTATCACAGATAATGAATTCATTGTTCAAAAGGAAAGTCAATTTTCTAGGACCTACAGAAGAGATATACTAGAGGTTGATATAAAAGACTTTAATTTAGATAAAAAAGAATATTTAAATTTTACTTTATCAAGAGATAGTCTTTATGACTTGCTTCCAGAAGGCGTATTTCATCAATCTAAAAATGAATATCCTGATAAAGGGGTCAACAAGATGATTAGTGAATACCAAACTCAAAAAAGAGAAGAAAAGGCTGCACGCGTTTTTTTTCAACCCTTCGAAAATGAGTTTTTTGCACATGGTGTATCTCTGGAAGATTTTGAAACCCATTTTCTTACGGAATTAAACAACCCATCGGTTTCCGAATTATTCTATGAATTTTGGGGGATTAGCAAAGAAATACCGCATCGTTTAGCTTCCAAATTAATACATTTTTTACCCTATACTTATCAAATAGTTGGAAACATAAGTTTAGCTACTGAATTATTATCGTTTTTTCTTGATGAAAAAGTTTCTATAATAAATAAAGGATCACAACAGTATTCAGATGAAAAACTAGCGATATCATTAGGGGAAGCTCAACTAGGAATAGATTTTATATCAGGTATGGAATATGATGATTATTCCTTACACTTAGAAGTACAGATAGGCCCCCTTAAGAACTCCTCCTTTTTAGATTATATTTTGGACGGTAAAATAAAAAACTTCTTAGATCTCTATTATGACTATTTTTTTCCTATGGAAACAGATCTTCAAACGAATATACTTATTCCTAACGACCAACAAAATTTTGAATTTACCAATAAAAACACAATTCTAGGATACAACACAATTATTTAACAAATGAGAAAATACTTTATCAATCTTATCGAACTAAAACTGCTGTCGGCTATTATAATTGCAATAGCCGTTTGTACAATATTAACCATGATTTTTATTCAAAAAACACCAGGTTTTAAAGAAAAATATAAAAATAAATTTATAATTTATGAATTATCAGTTGCTTTACTATACGTTATAATTACTTTCCTAGGATTCAATAATTTATTAAGTAATAATGCTATGAATTGCTTTGTATTTTATCAAGTATCCTCATTGTTATTGGGAATCTTACAAGTCTATTTGTATAAAAACTATTTCAATAAATTTGAAAAAAGCGAAGTTTGGTTTGTCTACTTCTTTATACTCATAACCGTTGTTTATTCCTTTTTTAGCTTTGCCATAACTCATACATTCTTAAACGGGCCCGATTTATTGTACCTAATGTCTACTCATTTTATTCTATTTTTTATCCCTCAACTAATTTACGATACATTTAATATAGGAATGATTATACCCGCTAAAGTATATAAAACATGGCAGTTTCCTGCTAATTACATAGAAATAGCAGGTGTAAGTGATTCTGAAATGAGGGATTTAGTGGTAATTACTTTTTTAATTAAAAAAGATAATGGAGATGAAAAATACAGACAATACAGAGCAAAAGGACCTACAAGATTAGATTTTGGACGCTTGTTTTACAACTTTGTCTTAGACTATAATGCGAAACATGAAGACGAACCTATTGCAATTCAAGACCAAAACGGATTGTACAGCTGGGTATTCTTTTTTCAAACAAAATGGTATGAATCTGCTAAATATATAGATCCTACTCAAACACTTTATATGAATACAATTACCGAAAATGCCGTTATTGTTTGTATGAGAACGGATGAAATTGTATTAGATGAAAATAGTAAAGACAATGATAATGATGATCTAGAATATCAATACGATAGAGAAAAGGACGATAAAAGAATTGGCAAAAATAATAAAAAAGAAGCCGATCAAATGGAAACCATAAGCTAATAAAATGAAAGAAAAATATCAGATTTATAAAATTAAACCCAACAGTATTCGATTAAAAGAATTAGCTAATACATTCAATTTATTACCCGAAGAACTTAGATGGTTCCATAATATATATTGCCCAGTAGAGGATTTAATAGAATCTGATATACAACCCCATGTAGAAAATATTTGTATTCCTATTCCAGGAACAACTATTGATTTTTATGCTAAAAAACAAAGAAGCAAACCTTTTTATAAAGCAATCAATACGCTGTATGTACCCCCATCATTTAACAAAAAATATGGAATCATACAGCGTATAACAACAAATGATGAAGAAATAAGTTTTCTTCATTATCAAATTAAACTTCAGAAAAACACCCTAAACAACATAGTTATAAAGAGATACCCCCTTTATATTAATTACCAAAGACCAGATCTTATAATAGAACAAATAGCAGATGAAATAGGAAACGTTTTTTATCCATTAGAACTCGAACTATACAACAATGCTAAACTAAAAATCATTGCTAATTTTCCTGAAATACAAAAAAGGTGGAAAACAAAAAAAATACAATTAGAAAACTATTACAAAGGCAGCGTCGCAGAAAATTTATTTAACAAAATAAATCATCAATTACAATACCGAGGACAAACACAACGAGGGATCTTAGATAGTTGGTTTTTTGTTCTGTACTTTGTTTCATTATACGAGACGTTTAATGATCAAAAAACATATACTTTCAATTTGTCCCTACCCATTTTTCCTAAAAAACCAAAAGTCTTGTATGAAATCACCCTTCAAATAGAAGAAACTCTTTCAGAAACAAACAAATTTATAATTCACGCAAAAGGGCATTGTATAGACAATAGGTTTGCAACTGAAATAGAAAACGGAAAAACCATTCATGATCCAGAACTTATAGGGGAAAAAGTAAAAGGAGATTTTGCATTTGTTTACACGCTTAATGCACAAGATAACAGTGTCTTCTCCATTTTTGGAACAGTGGATTTAGAACTCAATAATACCATCCGAAAAATTAGCTTTGAATGTTATGAACAAATTTAAACAACTAAATATACAATCTTATGAGCGAAAAACATCTTGTTTGCCAAGGAGCCGTATGCAAATGTAATTTTGGAACAGCACCCGATAAATTAAAAGTACTGACCCAAGATAAACATTATATTAACGATCATAAAGGAACTCAAAAACGAATGGCAACCCATAAAGATATTGGTAAAACCTTTGAAAAAAATACCTTTGGATCTTGCTCAAAGATGAATAACAACCCTTGTCAGGCCACAATAACAGAATGGAGTGGTTATTACAAAAAAATTACATTAGATATTAACAAAGGACACGCTTTGTTAGAAGACAACAAAGCCACCTGTCCTATAGGAGGAAAAGATTGTATAACCATTACAAATCACGGACAAACAGCTGAAGTATCTCAACAAAATATAAAAAATGCAAAACCCGAAATAATAGCAGAGCTATGTCCTTTTATAGATTTTTTAGAAGAAGAAACAGACGCTATAGAAAATGATGATACGTTTGTAACCCTATAAGAACAAAAAGATGAAAATAATAGGTGATATAAGACCATATACAAACAAAAATTACAGCTATACAGTAGTTGATAATGACGGAGGAACAACATTTGTAATTCTTTGGCAAGTATATAACAATGCTAAATTGCTTACCGAAAATGGAACTGGGATTTTTAAGTTTGGAATTAATACAGTTGGAAATACCTTTACACTAATTGCCAAAGTAAGAAATCCTGAAACCAATAAAATAGAAGATATAGCAATTGAAATACAACCCCTAGCAGGAAAACCCGAAATACTCGACCTTTATTGGAGAGATGTAAATGGAGAAAAAATAGATCATAGAGAAGTGGCTTATCTAGACAAAGTCACCTTAGTAATAAAAACCAAAAATATTCCCCAAGGGGACATCCTTAAAATAACGATTTTTGAAGATGAATACCTAGACGGTCATGGAGATAGCTCTCGGAATATGGGAAAATACTACACTAAAGGCGTCACAAAGAACGGCTACGCTTACCTAGACCTTGCCAATATGAGTCTTTACCAAAAAAAACTCAATAACAGTGATTATGTAAATGATGAAGTACACTTGTTTTACGCACAAATACACTATTACAATAAGTTAAACCAGATAAAAGACCAAATACAAATAAAGGTAAATAATGAACTCACACAAATGATACAACCCTATGCAGGCAATAATCCTGCGAAAATAGGCCAAGTAGAAAACAAAGCAAAACAAAGAAAGAAAGCCGTACATTTTACCTTTGGTGTTTTTTTAGATGGTACCCTAAACAATATGTATGATACCGAACTAAGACAGTATGCAGAAGGAAAAAAAGTAATCAATACCAGTGGTTTAGGTGTAAGCCAATCTCGAGCTGTAGATATTTATCAAGACCACGGCGATCCTGATGAAATGCAAAGTAGTTATGAAAACGACCTCTCCAATCCCGCTATATTGTATAAAAATTATGAACCTAATGAAATAGAAAAAATATATCCAATTTATATAAGCGGTATAGGTACCAATACAGCTCCTAAAAACCAAGGGCAAACCTTGCGGCCAGAGGATTATAAAGACAACGACCTCATAGAAGGTCCCGCTTTTGGTATGGGCAGTTCAGGTATTATGGATAATGTAAAAAAAGCCATTTTAGACGTTGTAAAAGAATTAAAAAATATATCCAAACAAAAGGAATATATTGGTACTATAACTTTTGACGTATTTGGTTTTAGTCGTGGTGCCGCTGCCGCACGGCATTTTGTACACATAGTTACACATCCTCCCTACAATCCTATTGTGTACAAAAAAAAGGAGCGTGACTCGATTGTATTAGACTTGCAAAAGAATCAATTGCCTGTTTCTTATAAATACAAAACCATGCCTCATTTTGGACTCCTAGGGCAGTTGCTTCAAGAAAACGGGATTTTAGATGCACAAACACAAGTTAACGTTCGTTTTGTAGGTATTTATGACACCGTTTCGCATCATGGGCTATTTCAGGATAATGATATAAAAGACCTAGGATTGGATAGTGTAAACAAAGCAGATTATGTTGTACACATGGTAGCAGCAGATGAGCATCGTGCTAATTTTAGTTTAGCAGATATTTCTTCCGTTGCTAAAACCCATCCTGAAAGTGGCAAAAAAGGAGGAATAGAGCTCATCTACCCTGGAGTACATTGCGATGTAGGAGGCGCTTATGAAGATGGTAAACCAGATAATCCTAAAAGAATTGCGGTAGAATGGGATCTTCCTTCTTTAAAAAAAGTAAGAGAGGAACTCATCAGACAGGGTTGGTTTAAAGAAGATCAACTGTTTGTGAAATTTCAAAATGGATGGGACTTAAATGCGAATGCACGTAAATGCTATTTAGAGGGCAACAGAAAATGGCTTAGTAATCAGTACAGCTATATCCCTCTGCATATTATGGCAAAAATTTGTGGTATAAAAAAGGTACCTATTCAGCTAGATAAGTTATTAATTTTTAAAAGATTTTACGAAAACACCTACAATGATCCCAAAGCACATACTTTAGGAAATCATATAGTTGGAAATATAGCCTTTTTAGAACGGATCAAAAAAAAGCTAGAAGATTATACGTTTAATGGGGGGATGCCTTTTGGGTTTATAGAATACAAAGAACCCGCTACAATATATAAAACAGATGCCTCTAAGGCAAGTGTGAATAAAGAGCGTGAAGAACGCGAAAAACAAAAAGAAGAAGAAATAAATAAAGATATTAGATTCCTACGCAACCACTATTTGCACTGGAACGCTACTTATGGTAGTTCAGGCATAGATCTTTTGGTAGAAAAAGATTACCCGAATATAGTAAATGGTAAAAGAAAAAGAAATGTATACTAAACTAAAAAAGCTCCTCATCCTTTTGTTTATCCTACCATTAGGAGGATGCAAACACACAAATAAAACACACGATAAAATGATACAAGAGAATTTTTCTTACGGAGTAGGGGTTACTTCACCCAAAGAATATCCTACGGAAGTACATATAGGGTATTTGTTAGATCAAAACAAAAAACTTATTTGCGGAATGCCTCGATCAGGAACCAATGGAGGCGGTTGGACTTATAAAGGAAAACAAGGCGGTATGGGGGGGAGTTCTATTCCGTATTATTTAAATCTTACTTATGTAGCTTATGCCGAAAAAAAGTTTTATAAAGTAGAGGCAGCACTACCCGCTGATAAAATTTTAGCAGAATTTAAAAAGGGTTTTTTAATAGAAAGCAACCAAAAAGAAATTATAGATGGGGAAGAACGTTATAAAATGGAACCTAGTACGTATGATGTTCTAACTGTAGGAGCAGCCCCAGGCGGATGTATAGTGGTTTGGTTATCGGGTAATCATCATCGTACTGAAATTTGTCGTTTGCAAGCCAAAGAAACCTTTGTGGATAAGAATGATTTTTTAGGTTTTGTAGATAAAACAGAAAGTCAACAAAAATTTCTAGATGATTTATATAAAATAACCGTTCCCGATAGTATCAAAGCAGAAATAACACAAAAAGGCATACCGTATGGTTTGTGGGACCAGTACAGAGAAAAATACAAGTACCGTTTTGTACTTAAATCCTATGATGAAAAAGATTTTCTTACAGGTTATTACGTAATTAATTATAATGGCGAGTCTAATTTTGTTCCCTATAATCCCCAAGAAGTAGCACAATATAGAAAAACTTCTATTCCGTATAATGCAAATCTTTATTTTAAAAAATATTTTACCGAAATCATTTTCAATGATCGAGAAATGCTACAAGTATTTGATAAATTAAAGAAAAAATATCCTGAAACCCCCATAGATATAATTATAAAACCAACCTTTATGTACGACGATATGAAAATTTCAGTAAAATGTACAACAGAAGAAATCCCCCTTACAAAATACAAAGTAGTAGGTGTTTGGGGAGGATAAGAAATACATGTTTTTAAGTTTTGTGAAGTAAAAAGGTACGATAATAAGTTCAAAGAGTAAAAGAAATGGATACTAAACTAAAAAAACTCCTCATCCTTTTGTTTATCCTACCATTAGGAGGATGCAAACACACAAATAAAACACACGATAAAAAAACACAAGAGAATTTTTCTTACGGAGTAGGGGTTACTTCACCCAAAGAATATCCTACGGAAGTACATATAGGGTATTTGTTAGATCAAAACAAAAAACTTATTTGCGGAATGCCTCGATCAGGAACCAATGAAGGCGGTTGGGAAGGAGAAGGAAAACAAGGCGGTATGGGAGGTAGTTCTATTCCGTATTATTTAAATCTTACTTATGTAGCTTATGCCGAAAAAAAGTTTTATAAAGTAGAGGCAGCACTACCCGCTGATAAAATTTTAGCAGAATTTAAAAAAGGATATGATCGTATGACACATAAGGGAGATATCGTCCATGAAACGTATGATGTTCTAACCGTAGGAGCAGCTCCAGGTGGATGTATAGTGGTTTGGTTATCAGGAAGTAATAATCGTGTCGAAATTTGTCGTTTGCAAGCCAAAGAAACCTTTGTGGATAAGAATGATTTTTTAGGTTTTGTAGATAAAACAGAAAGTCAACAAAAATTTCTAGATGATTTATATAAAATAACCGTTCCCGATAGTATCAAAGCAGAAATAGCACAAAAAGGCATACCGTATGGTTTATGGGACCAGTACAGAGAAAAATACAA
>NZ_PCMX01000038.1 GCF_002530675.1 Flavobacterium columnare NBRC 100251 = ATCC 23463 | reverse complement strand
TTATCATTTGGAAACAATTGTAAACTTCTTCATAAAAAGACATACAAACGCAAATGCTGAATCCTTTAACTCAAAAATAAAACTCTTCAGAGCTAATCAAAG
The DNA here is from genome assembly GCF_002530675.1 of Flavobacterium columnare NBRC 100251 = ATCC 23463. Classification (GTDB taxonomy): domain Bacteria; phylum Bacteroidota; class Bacteroidia; order Flavobacteriales; family Flavobacteriaceae; genus Flavobacterium; species Flavobacterium columnare. The sequence goes on along the minus strand of NZ_PCMX01000038.1, from coordinate 24,810 downwards.
AGGTGTGATGGATACTAAATTCTTCCTCTTTAGAATGGAGAAACTTTTTGCTTAATCCCCAAAAAATTAATCTGAGCCCATAAAACCTCTTTTTTATGGAGTATAATTCGCAAAAGCAATAATTAAGAGTATCTTAGAAACGTGATTTAAAAAGTTGATTAATCCTTTTTCTTATTCTATAAAATGAAACAAATATTTTCTCTTTTTTCTTATATATTTCATCCTTTATTCATTTCCTTTTATACAATACTTTTTCATACCTCCTTTAGCTCTGAATTTAATAATTCTAATAATTACATATATAAAGCATTTATCATCACAATATTTATCCCTCTAATCATTTTCTATCTTTTAATACGAATAAAAAAAATAGAAAACAGCATGATAAATAATGTCAAAGAACGCAAAATACCGCTTACCCTTCAATTGGTCTTATATAGTATTATTATATTCTCGTTAATTAACCCTGAGAAAAACCCCGAATTGTTAGATTATTTTTTAGCCAGTAGTATCAGTATCCTTATTTCGTTATATTTTGCTACCCTAAACAAAAAAATCAGCCTACACATGCTCAGCATAGTAAGTACAAGTTTATGGATAGGGCTTAATTATACAAAAGTAAGTTCACATATCCTCTTAATAATTATACTTACAACACTCATAAGTTGTGTAGCTATTTCAAGATTGGTAATGAAAGCTCATACTCCAATAGAATTAGTACTCGGTTCTATTATTGGAGCCTTTCCTCAATTGATCTTTTTTTTATCTAGAGAATCTTTCTGCTAATTACACATTAGAAACTCATCACAGATAAAATGTGACCTTGAATCTAAAAAAGTAATCCTTTCTTTGTCCTCAATCTAGCAAAACTATAGCTTCAGAAAAAAATCCGTCATTTTTATCTTCTTTGCTCTTTCCATCTTCATCACAAAAGCTAACACATAATCTGAGTTTAAAAACAACACGACTTGAATCTCTTAAATTATAAACTTTTTTAAGACAAAAAAACTAAAATAGAAATCATCCGTTTAATATTCATCCAACTTAAAAATTTAAGCCTTTCTTCTTTTAAGATCAAACAGTTATAAAATATAAAACATCAATCCTAAATTCAAAGAGCGAAATTTCCCTGAATTTTCGTTAAAAAAGGATTTTCTAAAAAAATCGTTTAATCCATAAGATACATAAAAATTCCCACTATTATATCCCGCTGTCAGAAAAACAGAATAAAGAAAACGATTAAAATCTGGATTATTTGTTACTTTATATTCATATTTAGAATTAATAAACTGAGATTGATTGTATAAGACATAACTTGCCTTTATTCCCCCATAAATTCTCCAAAAACGATGACTTTGAGGAGTAGAATTACGCCAACGAAACTCTAATGGAGCATCTAGTGTTACAAATGAAAAACGATTTTTATCATACATTTCATCTTTAGAAATAATTGAATAATCAATACTTTCCCCATTATCTTTAATAAGTAAATTTTGTTTAAAATTAGAATAAGAAAAACCAATACCTGGAGCAATCGCCAAGGTACGCAATTTATTAATAGGCATATCTCGTAAAAAACCCAAAAAAATACTTCCTGAAGTTGAATTTTGAGAAACCCCTTGTGGTTTATTATTAAGTATATTATAAGTAATCCCTAGATAGAATTGATCTTCTCTATACAATGAATCCAATACTTTTATTTCAGGCAAATTTTGTGAAAAACCAAAAAACGAAATAAAAAAAACAAATAGATAAAAGTTCTTCATAAATACTAAAATTCTTAAAATCAATAACAAAAGAAAAGATAAAAATAAAAAAAATGCCTCTCAAAAGAGAGGCATCTAAAGAAAGTTTTTATAATTAAGCGTGATGTAATTCTTGTTCTCCTTCTTTCATTGGAACCGTTTGAGGAACAAAATCTTCCTCATGTCCTGGTTTAGAATAATCATAAGCCCAACGATGTACAGTTGGTAATTCACCAGGCCAGTTACCATGCACATGTTCTACTGGTGCAGTCCATTCTAATGTATTAGATTTCCAAGGATTTTGTTCAGCTTTTTTACCAAAGAAAATACTATAGAAGAAATTCCACATAAATATTAACTGAAAGGCAGCTCCTACCAATGCAAAAACGGTAATTAATACGTTAACATCAGCTAAATCGTCAAACAAAGGAAAATTTGAATTCGTATAATAACGACGTGGTAAACCAGCCATACCTATAAAGTGCATTGGATAGAAAACACCATAAGCACAAACTGCAGTTATCCAGAAGTGAATATAACCTAACGTTTTATTCATCATTCTACCAAACATTCTAGGAAACCAGTGGTAAACGCCAGCAAAGAAACCATATAAAGCAGAAATACCCATTACCAAGTGGAAGTGAGCCACTACGAAATACGTATCATGAACATTAATATCTAAGGTTGAATCCCCTAAAATAATACCTGTTAAACCTCCCGAAATAAAAGTTGAAACTAAACCTATAGAAAATAACATTCCTGGATTCATTTGCAAGTTCCCTTTCCATAAAGTAGTAATATAGTTGAATGCTTTTACTGCAGAAGGAATTGCAATTAATAATGTTGTAAAAGTAAACACTGACCCTAAGAAAGGATTCATTCCTGATAAGAACATATGATGCCCCCAAACAATGGTTGATAAAAACGCAATAGCCAACATTGAAGCAATCATAGCACGGTAACCAAAAATTGGCTTACGAGCATTTGTAGCTATAATTTCAGATGTAATACCTAAAGCTGGTAATAATACAATATATACCTCAGGGTGACCTAAGAACCAGAATAAATGTTCGAATAAAACGGGAGAACCTCCTTGGTAGTGCAATACCTCACCTGAAATAAAAATATCGGACAAGAAGAAAGAAGTACCTAAACTTCTATCCATAATTAACATTAATGCCGCTGACAATAATACAGGGAAAGAAACAATACCAATAATTGCTGTAATAAAGAAAGCCCAAACGGTTAATGGTAAACGGGTCATAGACATTCCTTTAGTTCTTAAGTTAATAACTGTAACCACATAGTTCAAAGACCCCATTAAGGACGAAGCAATGAATATAGCCATAGAAGCTAACCATAAAGTCATCCCTGTACCTGAACCTGGAATTGCTTGTGGTAAAGCAGATAATGGAGGATAAATAGTCCAACCTGCTGATGCTGGTCCCGACTCAACAAATAAGGAACAAATCATTATTACTGCAGATAGGAAAAACAACCAATAAGAAACCATATTCATAAATCCTGAAGCCATATCTCTAGCTCCAATTTGTAATGGAATAAGTAAATTACTAAAAGTACCACTTAACCCTGCTGTCAATACAAAAAATACCATGATTGTACCATGTATTGTAACTAATGCTAAATAAATATCATTGCGCATTACTCCACCTGGAGCCATTTTTTCACCTAAAAGCATTTTGAAAATTCCAAAAGACTCTTCTGGCCATGCAATCTGCATACGGAATAATAAAGACATTACTACCCCAATGATTCCCATTATAATACCTGTAATAAGGTACTGCTTAGCAATCATTTTATGATCAATACTAAAAATATATTTAGTAATGAACGTATCTTTATGGTGGTGTGCGTGATCGTGATCGTGTGCGTGATCGTGCTCATGTGCTGCTGCCATATTTTTCTATTTAAATTTCTTGATTACGTTATATTATTTTTTAACAGCTGTTGAATCAGCCACTTCAGCTACTACTACAGTATCTGCTTTTTTTGGAGCTTCTACTTCTTTTTTAGCACCAGCAGCTTCAGCTGCTTTTGCAGCTTGCTCTTCTTTTACAGCTTTAAAGATAGTACCTTTATCCTTTAACCATGCTTGGAACTGATCTGGTGTATCTACAACAATTTTCATTTGCATATTGTAGTGAGATGCTCCACAAATCTTGTTACATAAAACTAAATAATCAAAAGTATAAGGATCTAAAGCCGTTTTACCTTGCGCTATTAGTTCAGCACTTTTCTTAGCTCTTATCTTATTAATTGCTGCCACTTTTTCTACAATTGCAGGATCTTGACGCATTTCATCCGTTGTCATAGTAGGCGTAAAAGCAAATTCAGTTACCATACCTGGAACACAGTTCATTTGGGCTCTAAAGTGAGGCATATAAGCAGAGTGAATAATATCTTGTGAACGTAATTTAAACAATACTTTTTTCCCTTTAGGAATATGCAATTCTTGAACTGCAATATCATCTTGCGCATTTGGATCATTTAAATCAATACCTAGAGTATTAACTCCTTCTATTAAGCGCACATTAGCCTTACCTAACACATTATCCTTACCAGCATAACGAGCCTCCCAGCTAAATTGTTTTGCATATAGCTCAACAACTATTACATCCTCATCTTTATCAACAAACATAATATTTGTCCAAGTATACAATCCGTAAAGGATTAAACCTGCTAAAGTTATTACAGGAATAATAGTCCAAATAAACTCTAATTTATCGTTATCTGCATAATACAAAGCTTTTTTACCTTTTTCTCCACGATATTTAAAAGCGAAATAATGTAATAATACTTGTGTAATTGCCTGTACTAAAAATATAATCCCTAATGAGATACTCATTAATCGATCATAATCAGGTCCATGTTCAGATGCTGGTGTGCCTAAAGCTAAATGTCCCCATTTTAACAATCCATAGATCATGAAAATGTAAAGGAATGCAAGAAAACCAATCATTAAATATCCATGAACTTTATTATCATTATCGGTAGCAATTTGTGAATCATCATCCTTTCTACCCACTTGAGTCAAGTCGAAAATTTTAGTCATTTGCCATATAGCAATCGATAATAAGACTAAAACCGTTAGAACCAACAAAGTTGTCATCTGTTTTCTTGTTTAATTATTAATAATGAAAATGTTTACTTTCTTCTATATAAGGGTTACCTTTTGCTAATAAAGGAGCTTTAGTTAAAGCAGTAAATACAACGTAAATAAATAAACCTGCAAAGAAAGCTACCGATCCAATTTCTGCTGCACCAATAAACCATTGATCTCCTACCGTAGCAGGGAAAATCATATTATGGAAATCTAAATAGTGACCACATAAGATTACAACACCAGCCATAGTAATAATCCAAGGCACACGTTTGAAATCAGAATTAATTAAAATTAACAATGGAAAAATGAAATTCATTACAACCATACCAAAGAATGGTAAATTGTAGTTTTCAATTCTAAATTTAAAATAAGTCACCTCTTCTGGAATATTAGAATACCACATTAACATGAACTGTGAAAACCATAAATAAGTCCAAAATACAGAAACACCAAACATAAATTTAGCTAAATCATGAAAATGGCTATTATTGATAAACTCTAAATATCCATTCACTTTTAAGTATAAAGTAATTAAAGCAATTACTGTGATACCACTTACAAAGAAAGAGGCAAATACATACCATCCAAATAAGGTAGAGAACCAATGTGGATCTACTGACATAATCCAATCCCAAGACATCATAGACTCAGAAACTAAGAAAAATGCTAAGAATGCCGCAGATGCTTTAAAATTCTTTTTATAGTAAGATAAATCTTTTGTTTTATCTAAAGCTAATGAGTTTTTACGAGTATAATGACGATAAAACATCCAACCTCCTAAAAATATAGCAGCTCTAATTAAGAAAAAAGGTACATTTAAATAACCTGATTTTCCTTGAATTAAATGATCATGAGCCACTACTTCTGGATCCATCCATATAAATAAATGATTGATATGAAGCCCTGCTAATACTAAAATTACAAATACGAGTATCCCACCAGGTACAATATAAGAAGTGATTGCTTCCATTACTCTAAATAAAGCTGGAGACCAACCTACTTGAGCTGCCCATTGAATAGCATAAAACGCTAATACTCCCAATGAAATCAAGAATACAAATAATGCACCCACGTACAATGCTGCCCATGGTTTATTTTGTAATTGATGGAAGACATGCTCAACATGCTCTTGGTGATCATCATGTGAAATTGCTTCAGTACCTGCTACAGCTTTTTCTTGATGTTTTACTTCTTCATGAGAAGCTGCTTCCGTATGCACAACTTCTTTTACTCCTTTAGCCACAGTATCTAATCCTTCTGTTTTAGCTACCGCAGAATCAGTTGCAACCATTTTATCTGCATGGGCTTCTTCTTTATGTTCAGGAGCCATTTCATGCTTAGTGTCAGCATGTGCTGGTGCAACATGGTGTTCACCATGTGCATCAGCTGCTAATATTTTTTCTACGTCCTCAGTAGTCTTAGGTGCATTGAAAAAACCATACCCTATTCCTAAAAGACCAAGTGCCATCAGGACAAATGATAAGGTTCTTAATTTGCTTGAAAATGTATACATAACTTAATCGCGTATTTTATTATTTTAATTCAGACTTAAGTTTCATTACGTACTCAGCCACTTGCCATCTTTCTTTTTTATTCAATTGATTAGCATGTGAACCCATTGCATTTAAACCATACGTTTCTACGTGAAAAACACTACCTACAGTAATTGCACGATCTTTATAACTAGGTACTCCTAAGAACTTCTCTCTTTGAACTAACTTACCTTTTCCATCTCCTTTTTCGCCATGACAAGAAATACAGTAAATATCAAATAATTCTTTACCTTTTTCCATATTAACAGCAGAAGAATCCAAAGGAGACTTCATTGCTTTTGATGCTTCATATCCAGCTGGAGTATTTGGTAATTCATAAGGAACAAAACCTCTCTTGATAGAGCCTTGAGCAGGTAACTGTCCTTCTTTACCATTTTTGAAAGCATTTGATTCAGAATAAGTCTCATAAGCCACTGACTCATACATATTTGGAAAAAACTGATAGTTTGGCTTATCATCACTTTTACATGAAAACAGTAATGAAGATAACCCCATTATTGCTGTTAAGGAATATACTACTCTTCTCATAATCTTATTAATGCTTTTCTACCACTTTCACTTCCACAGCACCTGTGCTTTGTAAGAAAGAAGTTAATTCGTCTTCATTATTATTAACAGCAACCTCCATTAAAAAGTGGTCATCTGTTGTACGTACATCTGGATTTTCAGCTTCTTTAAATGGCCATAATTTACTTCTCATATAAAAAGTAATTACCATTAAGTGAGCAGCAAAAAATACAGTTTCTTCAAACATTACCGGCACAAAGGCAGGCATATTCTGATAAAATGCAAAGCTTGGTTTACCTCCAATATCTTGAGGCCAATCACTAATCATGATATTATTTAATAACCAAGTGGCAAATGATAAACCAGTACATCCATATAAGAATGCTGCAATAGCAATTCTTGTAGGTGCTAACCCCATTGCTTTATCTAAACCGTGAACCGGGAATGGAGTATAGACTTCTTCGATGTGGTGGTGTGCTTTACGGGTAGCTTTTACGGCATCCATTAACACATCATCATCATTATATAGTGCATGTATAACTTTATGACTCATGACTTATTAGTGATTATCGTGATTATGACCATTTTTTTCTCTATCTGCTTTGTAATTATCACCAGATGTTTTCAAGATTGTTTTAACCTCTGCTTGTGCTACTACTGGGAATGTTCTAGAATATAACAAGAACAATACAAAGAAGAAACCTATTGTACCAACAAAAATACCTATATCAACAAATGTTGGAGAGAACATTGTCCATGAAGAGGGTAAATAATCACGGTGTAATGAAGTTACGATAATTACGAAACGTTCAAACCACATACCAATGTTTACTACAATTGAGATAATGAATGAGAACATGATACTTGTTCTTAGCTTCTTAAACCACATAAATTGTGGAGAGAATACATTACAAGTCATCATTGCCCAGTATGACCACCAGTAAGGACCTGTAGCACGGTTTAAGAAAGCGTATTGCTCATACTCTACTCCCGAATACCAAGCAACAAATAACTCAGTAATATAAGCACATCCTACAATTGATCCTGTGATCATGATAACAATATTCATTAATTCAATATGTTGGATCGTGATATAGTCTTCTAAATTAGACACTTTTCTCATGATAATTAACAACGTATTTACCATCGCGAAACCTGAGAAAATTGCACCTGCAACGAAGTACGGAGGTAAGATGGTAGTATGCCATCCTGGAATAACCGAAGTAGCGAAGTCAAAAGATACAATCGTGTGTACCGAAAGTACTAACGGAGTAGCTAAACCAGCTAATACAAGAGAAACCTCTTCAAAACGTTGCCAGTCTTTAGCTCTACCCGACCATCCAAAAGATAGTACTGAGTAAATATGTTTTGTAAATGGCGTCACTGCACGGTCACGTAACATAGCAAAGTCAGGTAACAAACCAGTCCACCAGAAAACCAATGAAACTGATAAATATGTTGAAATTGCGAATACGTCCCATAATAATGGGGAATTGAAGTTAACCCATAACGAACCAAACTGGTTTGGTATAGGTAATACCCAATACCCTAACCATGGACGTCCCATGTGAATGATAGGGAATAAACCAGCCTGAACTACTGAGAAAATAGTCATTGCCTCAGCAGAACGGTTAATAGCCATTCTCCATTTTTGACGGAATAATAATAATACAGCAGAAATTAATGTACCTGCGTGGCCGATACCTACCCACCATACAAAGTTGGTAATATCCCATGCCCAACCTACTGTTTTATTTAACCCCCAGGTACCAATACCTTCGGTTATAGTGTATAGCATACAACTAGCTCCCCAAAGGAACATAGCTAATGCGATATAAAATACTGTCCACCATTGTTTGTTCGCTTTTCCTTCTACAGGACGAGCTACGTCTACCGTTACATCATGGTAGCTTTTGCTACCAAGTACTAAAGGCTTTCTGATAGGTGCTTCGTAATGAGACGACATAATCCTTTATCTTATTTCAATTAATATTAATTTCTAACTTTAACTTGGTAAACCACATTTGGTTGAGTACCTACATGCTCTAATAAATGGTAAGAACGTTCTCCAGCAGCTAATTTAGCCACTTGCGATTCTTTATCATTTACATCACCAAATATCATCGCTCCTGACGTACACGCATTAGAACACGCCGTTTGGAATTCACCATCTTTGATAACACGCCCTTCATTTTTCGCTTTTAAGATAGTAGCTTGAGTCATCTGGATACACATTGAACATTTTTCCATAACCCCACGAGAACGTAAGTTTACATCTGGATTTAATGCCATACGCCCTAAATCATCATTCATGTGATAGTTAAACTCATCATTTTGGTTGTATAAGAACCAGTTGAAACGACGTACTTTATAAGGACAGTTATTGGCACAGTAACGAGTACCTACACAACGGTTATATGCCATGTGGTTTTGTCCTTGACGCCCGTGTGATGTAGCCGCTACAGGGCATACCGTTTCACATGGAGCATGGTTACAGTGCTGACACATTACCGGTTGAAATACTACTTGTGGGTTTTCTGAAGCTGATTCTAATTCGATATATTTATTTCTCGAATCTAGTAATCCAGACGCTGAGTGTTTTTTCTCATTATCCCCTTCAAAAGTAGTTTCAGAAGAATAGTATCTATCAATACGTAACCAGTGCATATCACGGCTTCTTCTTACTTCTGATTTACCTACTACTGGAACGTTGTTTTCAGCATGACATGCAATTACACATGCTCCACAACCTGTACAAGCGTTTAAGTCGATAGATAAATTAAAGTGGTGACCGATTGTTCTATCAAAAGACTCCCATAAATCTACTGATGTAGAAGGCACTTCTTTATGATCTAAAGATACTAGAGGCATTACATTCCACTCCGCAGCATCTTTTGTATTAAAAATTTCTAAAGTAGTTTCTTTAATGATGTCATTACGACCCATTAATGTTTTTTGTAACTGTACACAAGCAAATTCATGCTCATCATTCCCTTTTTCAACAGCAACATTTTGCACCGTATTAAAGTTTACATAAGCAGGATAAGCATTAACACCTACTTGCATTTCTTCCTTTAAAGAAGCTTTGCGACCATAGCCTAAAGCTAAACCAATAGTTCCTTTTGCCTGACCTGGCTGGATCATTACTGGTACGTTTTCTAATTTCACACCCCCTATAGTAAGAGTAGCTGTATGGCCATTTAAGCCTCCATTAGCAACATTCCAATTTTCAATACCTAATTTTTCAGCATCGGTTTTAGACATTGTTACGTAATTGTCCCAAGAAGCCCTTGTAATTGGATCTGGGAATTCTTGTAACCAAGGGTTATTCGCTTGTTGTCCATCTCCCATACCTGTTTTAGTATATAATACTAACTCCATACCTGCTGATTTAGCATTTGCTAAAGTAGCTGCTGCTGTATTAAAATCAGCTCCAGCACCACCAGCCGTAGGTAAAGATATAAATTCAACTCCATCGTGTACTAATTGGTTCCAAGTTTTTAAACCTGCATAAGAACCACGAATGTAGTCATAATAAGATTGAGCATTTTCAGTCCATGATAACAAAGCATCTTGGAATTGAACGGTATCAAATAATGGGCGAATAGTAGGTTGTGTAATAGCATAACTCCCTTTTACAACACTTACATCACCCCATGATTCTAAATAGTGAGGAGTAGCTATAGCGATCGTAGAAGCTAAAGCAGTCTCATCTTCTTTCATTGTGAAAGTAATCGCTAATTTTACTTTTTTTAATGCGTCTGTAAACTCTTTACTATTTGGTAAAGTATAAACAGGATTAACACCACTCATAATTAAAGTATGAACAGCACCTGCATTCATATCAGCAATTAATTGTTTAACATCAGCATTATTCCCTTTACGAATCTGACGTGTATTTCCTGTAATAAAAGCCTCGCTTGATAAAGCACGATTAATTGCTAATACTAATAATTGAGCATTTTTATCATCAATACCACAAACCAAAACACCTTTAGATCCAGCCGCTTTTAATTGTTGAGCTGCTTTTGCAACCTCAGGATTATTAGCTGAACCAACAGCCGAACCTGTTACAATATTATAAATTTGAACTAGAGCTTGTTTTTGCTGTGCCACTGTCATTGGAACACGTTTATCAGCAGCAGCACCAGACAATGTCATATTAGCTTCAAACTGATAGTGTTTAGACATTTTACCATTTTGAGGAATGCGTCCTTGAGCGTAACCTGCATCAAAACCGCCACCTTGCCAATCCCCTAAGAAATCCGCTCCAACTGATACAATTACACTTGCTTTAGAAAAATCATAATCTGCTAAAGCTCTTTCACCATAAACCATTTGGAAAGCATCCAAAGCTTCTGATGAAGATACTGCATCATAAACCACATGCTTTGAATTAGGTGTAACGGTTAAGAATTGACCAATTAAACGATCCGTAGATGGAGAAGCAGAAGTATTAGTTAATAATACAATTTTACCTCCTTTAGTTTTTGCTTCAGCAATACTAGCTTTAATCATAGCATTTGCTTCAGTCCAAGAGGTGTCTTTTCCTGCTATTTTCGAAGTTTTTAAACGTAAGCTATCGTACAATGATAGCACAGACGCATGAACACGAGCATTAGCATGGAAGTTTGCACCTTCTATTTTGTTATTTTCAATCTTAATAGGACGACCTTCTCGAGTCTTTACTAAGATATTAGCAAAATCAAAACCATCCGAGAATGAAGTAGCATAATAATCTGCAATTCCAGGAATGATTTCCTCAGGTTGAACTACATAAGGGATAGACTTATGCACTGGACCTTCACAAGCAGCTAAAGTTGCAGCCGCTGTACTGAATCCTACATACTTAAGAAAATCACGACGTGTTGTATTAGACGATGCAAGTGTAGCAGCATCCCCTAAAAACTCATCTGTTGGAATTTCTTCAACAAACTCGTTATTTCTAAGCGTCTCAACAATAGAGCTATTTTCGTTTAGCTCTTCAACACTTTTCCAGTATTTTTTGTTTGATGACATATTATATATAAAAATTAGCTTCTTAATAAATTATTAGTAGTGACATTTACCACATTCTAGACCTCCCATTTGTGCAGCTGTTAACTTGTCTACACCATATTTTTTAGAAAGTTCGGCATGGATTTTCTCGTAGTAAGCGTTACCTTCTACTTTTACGGCTGTTTCACGGTGACAATTTACACACCATCCCATAGTTAATGGAGCGTGTTGCTTCATGATTTCAAAAGTTTCTACAGGACCGTGACATTTTTGACATTCAATTCCAGCAACTGAAACGTGTTGAGAGTGGTTAAAATACACGAAATCTTGTAAGTTGTGAATTCTAACCCATTTAACTGGTTTTTGCTTTCCTGTATATTTTTGAGCTGTTTTATCCCATCCTACTGCATCGTATAATTTTTGAATTTCAGCCGTATAGAATTCTTTAGTATACTCAACATACGTAGAATCTTTATCCCCCTGGAATTCAGAAATATTTTTGTGACAGTTCATACAAACATTCAATGAAGGAATACCTGCATTTTTACTAGTACGAGCAGCTGAGTGACAATATTTACAATCGATACCATTATCCCCTGCGTGAATTTTGTGTGAATAATGAATAGGTTGAATAGGTGCATAATTTTGATCTACCCCTACTTGCATTAAATAACCATACGCAAAATAAGCACTTACTAAAACCAATAAAATAGTAGATACCAACACTAAGAATTGATTTCTAGCAAACGATTTCCATAAAGGCAACAAGCTGAACTTACGATCTTTCACCTCTACTCCATTAGCAGCAGAAATCTTGCGCAAGGTACTGTAAACCATATACAACATCCCAACTAAAATTGCTAACACAACCGCTAACAACCCTAACACTACATTGTTAGACACACCAGAAGAATCGGTATTTCCACCATTTACAGCTGAGCCAGCTGCTGGTGCCTTTACTTCCTCTTTAGGTTCTGAAGTATACGCTATAATGTTATCAATATCAGCATCTGATAACTGAGGAAAGGCTGTCATTGGAACCTTATTAAACTCCTCAAAAACTTTCACAGCATCAGCATCTCCTGATGCAATTAAACCTTTTGAATTTCTAATCCACTGTCCTAACCAAGCTCTATCACGACGTTCTGCAACACCACGAAGCGCTGGACCTGTCATTTTAGCATCTAACTTGTGACAAGCTGCACAATTTGCGTTAAACAAAGCCTTCCCTGCAGCAGCATCTCCGGCAGCAGCTGGAGCCGCAGCAGCATCAGCTGACGCTGAAGCAGCAGGTTCTTGAGCAAAAGAACTTAAAGAAACAGATAATAGAAACGCTAGATTTAACGCTACTACTCTTAAAAACGATTTATGGTTTCCCACCTTTTTCATAAATTAAATGGTTATCATCTAAATTTGGTATATTCTTTACAGTACAAATCGTACGAATACAATATACCATTTAAAAAACTCTGACAAAAATACGACTTATGAAGTATTCTCAAAACCTTAAATATATCTTAAATATTAATTTATAATTGTTCTAAATAATTTAAAAGACATTCTTTTTTAATTATATCTTACATTTGCTCAAAAAATGATTTATTATGAATATTTTAACATTTTGTAAATCTGTACTTTACATCAGTATTCCTTCTTTTTTCTGCCTATCTATAAACGCACAAAATCCACAAAAAAACATTCAACAAGATCCAAGATTTGAACAACTTTTGAATGAAAAAAGAAAAATAAACAACAATATTCCTCTTTATGATTATTTTAAAATTCAAATTTTCACAGGAGAAAATGAAGAGGCGAAAAAAACGTTGATTGAATTCCGAAAAAACAATAAAAATTTAGAGGGAACTATTGTATTTCATACGCCTATTTATAAAGTTTGGATTGGGAATTTTAGAACTCGAATAGAAGCAGAAAAGAAGTTATCCGATTTAAGAAAAAAATACCCTAATTCGTTTTTAATAAAGCCCAATAAGTAATATTTAGCTCATAAAAAAAGGGAACTATCTAAGTTATGATAGTTCCCTTTTTTATTTAAAGTATTTTTTATCGAATCAAATTCAATATTAGATTTGGGAAAAAACTGATCATCAAATTGGCTACCAACCCTATTACGCCTAACACTAAGTATACCGTAGGCATTTTTTGTTTTTCCTCGTCACTTGGAGCTTTTGTATACATAACTATGATTACTCTAAAATAGTAGCCTGCACTGATTATAGATGCAATTATGGCAGCAACAATTAGAACAATCCAACCTGAATTCATGATTTGATTCAATAAGAAAAACTTAGCAAAAAAACCTGAAAAAACAGGAATACCTGCCATAGAAAGTAATGAAGTGGTTACAATTAATGAAGCAATAGGATGCGTTTTTCCTAAACCATTAAAAAGATCAATGGTTTCATTCTCTTTTCCTTTTGTAACATATAAAACCACAGCAAAAATAGCCAATCCTGAAATAGTGTAGGCTGTTGCATAATAGAACAATATGTTTGCAGAAAAATTAGGAACAATTAAAGCCATTAACATAAATCCTGCATGAGAAATTCCTGAAAAAGCTAACATACGTTTTACGTTATTTTGACGTAATGCCATTATATTTCCAACTATCATAGATGCAATTGAAAGCACTACAATTAATAACTGGAAGTGGTACGTTTGAAAAGGAACTAATAGAGTCGTTAATTTTAATAAAGCGGTCATAGAAACCACTTTTGCTAAAGTTGCCATAGTAGCTGTTGTAAGTGCAGGCGAACCTTCATATACATCTGGCGACCAAAAATGAAAAGGAACAATAGCCACTTTAAACAGCATACCTATTAGAAGAAATATCAAACCAATATTATACCATTGTGGATAATTAGTTGTATGAACTGTTTGATAAATTGTTTGTAAATCAAAACTTCCAGTAGCTCCATAAATCAAAACAATACCAAACAATATAACACCGGAAGCAAATGCTCCCATTAAAAAATATTTCATTCCCGCTTCATTACTACGCAGATTCAAACGGTTACTTGCTGCTAAAACGTATAATGAAATAGAAAGAACCTCAATCCCTAGAAAAAACATGGCTAAATTACCAAAAGATACCATAGCTACTCCTCCTGCTAATAGGAAAACTTTTATAGAAACAAAATCTGAAATTCTAGACATTTTTTCTTTATAAAACTCACCTCCCATTGCAATAAGAAAAATGGTAATTACAATAAACAAGCTAGAAAAAGCGACAGAAAAACGGTCTACAAACATCATGTTGTTTAAGTAGGTACCCAAAAGATTGTACTCAGAAATATTAAAACCTAAAATAGCTAATAAACCTACAATGGTTAAAGGCACAATAGCTTTCCTTGCATTTAGCATTTCAGCTAACATGACAACTACTCCTAATCCTGATATAGCAATTAATGTATTCATCTATACTAATGTTTAAGACATTTGTTCTTAGACTTTCAAATCTAAAAACAAAATCTCAATTTAATTTATATTATTAATTTTTAAAACTATTTCTTTTAATGTTGGTGTAATTAAATCATTGATTGGTTTAGGATATAAACCAAAAAATAATAAAACGACAATCAATACAACAAAAACAGTAATTTCCTGTACCGTTACAGCGGCAAAAGACTTAGCATTTACTTCACCTAACATTACATTTTGAAACATTTTGAGCATATAAAAAGCACCTAATATAATGGTTGTACCAGCCACCACTGCAAATCCAATATTTACATTATAAATACTATATAAAGCGGTAAACTCCCCTATAAAATTAAATGTAGAGGGTAATGCTACTGATGCTAACATAATAATCATAAAAAGAGAAGCAAACTTTGTATCTTGTATACGAATCCCTCCCATATCAGCAATTTCTTGTGTATTAAAACGTCTTTCAATAACTTCCGCAGCAAAAAACAAACCTACTACTACAAAACCGTGTGCAATCATTTGTAATACAGCACCCCTCAAACCATCTAATGATAGTGTGTAAGTTGAAGCCGCGATTAATCCAACGTGCGCTAATGAAGAATAAGCTAATAATTTTTTTAAATTACGTTGCTTTAAAGCTACAATGGAACCGTAAACCACACCAATAATACTCAATCCTAGTAATATATTGATCATTCCTTTAGCTGCTATTGGTGTTAATGGCAATTGCCAACGAATTACACTATACAATCCCATTTTAAGCATAATACCTGACAACAACATAGTACCCACAGCAGGTGCTTTCTGATATGTGTTAGCTTGCCAAGTGTGAAATGGAAAAATAGGTATCTTAATAGCATAGGCTAAGAAAAAACCTAAAAATATCCAAAACTGCTCTTTTTCTGTTAATTTAATAGCATATAAATCTATTAACAATAAGGAACCTGCTTTTTGGAATAAATACACAAAAGCAGCTAACATAAATAAGGAACCCGCTAAAGTGAATATAAAAAACTTCATGATAGCGCGTTTACGTTCTTCCACATCTCCATTGCCCCATAATAAGGCAATAAAATAAATGGGCAATAACGCTAATTCCCAAAAAATATAATACACCAGCCCATCCGCACTTAAGAAAGTTCCTACCATGGCAAAGTTCATAAAAACAACTAATGAATAGAACACTTTGCTATTTTTAAATGAATTTCCAAAAGATGAATAAACAATTATTGTTGTAAGTGTAGTTGATAACAAAATCATAACTAACGATAAGCCATCCACTTTTAACGCTGCATATACATTAGGATATTCAATCCATTGTTGAATAAAACTAGGATTTATACCTCTTTGAAAAACATTCAAGGTATAAAAAGAAAATACGGTGGCAGCTAAACTAAATGTGAGAGCTACCATTTTTGCCAACTTATTTCCTGATAAATAAGTAGCAACTGATCCGAATAATAATAAAACAAGTAAAAATGATACGTTCATTGTACTATCGTATTAAAGTAAAAATATATAAACCAAAATCGAAGATAGTCCTATCACAAAAGCTAATAAGTAAACCCCAATATTTCCATTTTGAATTAATTTTCCTTGATTTGCTAATAATTGAGCTGTTTTAGCAAAACCTAATATTATTTCTGAAATAATTACTTCAGTATATTTTCTAAAGAAATGAGATAAATGATAAATAGGTTTCACGATAACCGCTTCATACATTTCATCTACATAGAACTTATGATAAGCAACTTTGGCAAAACCTTGTAACTGCTCATCTTGAACAGGTACTCCTTTTTTGGCAATATATTTTGAATATGCTAAATAAATTCCAACTAAAGCACCTACTGTAGCAATTGCCATTAACATATATGCAGTACCATCTAAATGATGTGCCTCATGTGCTTTGTGGAATAAAGGCGCTAAATAATGCGATAACCAAGTGCTACCTGGCAAGTTAATAGCACCACCCACTACCGCTAAAGCCGCTAAAATCATCAATGGAATAGTGATTAACTTTGGACTTTCGTGTAAATGTTTCTTTTGTGCTTCTGTTCCTCTAAATTCTCCAAAGAAAGTCAAATACATCAATCGGAACATATAGAAAGCCGTCATTATAGACGCAACAGAACCCACTACCCATAAAGCTTTACTACCATGGAAAGCGGTCATCAAGATTTCGTCTTTTGACCAGAAACCAGCAAAAGGGAAAATACCTGAAATGGCTAAGGTAGAAATCATCATGGTCATATACGTAATAGGCATCACTTTTTTCAAACCACCCATGTTGCGCATATCTTGCTCACCATGTAATGCATGTATCACTGAACCTGAACCTAAGAACAAACAAGCCTTAAAGAAAGCATGTGTAATTACGTGGAAAACGGCTACTTCATAAGCTCCTAAACCTAAAGCTAAGAACATTAATCCCAATTGAGAAACGGTAGAATAAGCCAATACTTTTTTGATATCGTTTTGTACTAACCCAATAGCTGCTGCTAAAACTGCTGTTGCAGCACCTATAACAGCAATGATTTGTTGTACAAACGGTGCTAAATCAAACACAAAGTTCAAACGCGTTACCATAAAAATACCTGCGGTAACCATCGTTGCAGCGTGGATTAAGGCAGAAACAGGAGTTGGTCCCGCCATCGCATCAGGTAACCATGTATATAAAGGCACCTGCGCTGATTTACCTGTTGCTCCAATGAACAAACATAAAGCGGCAACCGATAGTAATCCAGCATTTTTAACTGCCAATCCTTTTTCAAAAATACCATTAGCGATTTCTGAATATTCTAAACTTCCAAAAACATAAGCTAAGATGAAGATACCGATTAACAATCCTAAATCTCCAACACGGTTCATGATGAATGCTTTTTTAGCAGCATCATTATACTCTTGATTTTTATACCAAAATCCGATAAGCAAGTAAGAACACAATCCTACACCTTCCCAGCCAATGAAAAGAACCAATAAGTTGCTCCCCATTACTAACGTAATCATAAAGAATACGAATAGATTTAAGTAGGCAAAGAATTTATGAATATTTTCATCGTCATGCATATAGCTTGCGGAATACATGTGAATCAATGTACCAATACCCGTTACGAATAGTAACCATAATACGGATAATTGGTCTAACAAGAACGAAAAGTTAATGTTGAATTTTTCCAAAGAAATCCATTGGAATAAGTCAATTTGCACTCCTTTTCCAGTCGATTGGATTAACGTGAAAAAATACGTGGTAGCAAAGAAGGAGATTAAAATAGATAATGTTCCTAACAGTCCTACAAATCCTTTACCTGCTTTTTTACCCCAAAATATATTGGCTAAAAATCCAAATAAAGGCGCTAACAATAATACTAAAGCTAAATTTTTTTCCATTAGTATTTATCCTTTTAAATTCTTTAAATTATCTATATCAATCGAGCCTGTGTTTCTGAAAATAGAAACCAGTATAGCTAATCCAACAGCTACTTCCGCAGCCGCTACAGCCATTGAGAAAAAAACGAATACTTGTCCTTGTGCATCTTGATGATAGGTTGAAAAAGCAACTAACAATAGGTTAACCGCATTCAACATAATTTCAACCGACATAAACATAATAATCGCATTACGACGGTACAACACACCAAAAGCTCCAATACTAAACAGCAATACTGCTAAGTATATGTAATTTTCAATTCCTATTTGTGATAAAATATTCTCCATCTTATTGAACTGATTCATCTTTTTTAGACAATAACACCGCACCAATCATAGCTACTAATAACAATACAGAAGCAAATTCAAACGGTACCATGTATTCATTTAACAATACTTTACCCAAAACTTTGATAGATTGGAAATCAGCTCCTGTGTTTTTATACTCCTGAATTTTAGGCATAGCCTTTACAAAAGTAGCTAACAACACAAAGCATAATAATCCAAAAGCAAGTGTAGCGGATATTTTGGATAACATATCCTTATTAGGTTCATTTTCTTTGTTCAAGTTCATCAACATGATGGTAAACAATATCAAAACCATGATAGCACCAGCATATACAATGATGTGTACTAAGGCTAAGAATTGCGCATTGAATAACAAGTAATGCCCACCAATGCTAAAAAAACACAATACCAAATAAATGGCACTATGGATAGGATTTTTGCTCACTACAGTCATGAAACCAGTAGCAAGAGTAATCGCCGCTAAAATATAGAAAAGTGTAATTATCGACATTTTAGTTTGTTTTTGAGTTCTTAATTGCCATATCTAATGGCATTACCAATTTATCTTTTCCGTAAATAAAGTCTTCACGGTTTGATGCTGATTTTACAATCACTTTTGATTCTGTCAAATAAATCGCATCTTTAGGACAAGCTTCTTCGCATAAACCACAGAAAATACAACGCAACATATTAATTTCATACGTTGAAGCATATTTTTCTTCTCTATACAAATGCTCTTCTCCTTTTTTACGTTCGGCTGCTGTCATGGTAATTGCTTCTGCTGGACAAGCTACGGCACACATACCACATGCCGTACAATTTTCACGACCTTGTTCATCGCGTTTCAACATGTGTTGTCCACGATAAACTGGACTGAACGGACGTACTTGTTCTGGATACTTAATGGTAACCTTTCTTTTGAACAAGTGACGAATCGTTGTAAACAATCCTTTCACAATCGCAACCAGATACAAGCTTTCCCAAAAAGTCATCTTTTTATTAGAGACCTCCTTTTTTCTTCCTGATAATGAAATGGTTTCTATTGACATTTTATCACTTTTTATAACCTATTTGGTTTCTTTCTTTTGTATTATCTTTCTTTTCAATCAGCTCATCCAGATAGTTAAATACTAGCTCGATGTTTTTACTATGATTCGAAAGTTTTATTTTTTGAGGTGGTCGCAATTTGCACCCGGTTTATTTAAAATCTTGAGGTGCCAAATTGGTACCTCAAGTTGTTTTCGAAATATTAAACTTTATAGTTTATCAGCTATCACAATCACAATTCCTGTTATCGCAACATTGGCAATCGCTAAAGGAATTAACATTTTCCAACCTAAATTCATCAACTGGTCATAACGGAAACGAGGAATAGTCCAACGAACCCAAATATAGAAGAAGATGAAGAATAATATTTTAGCAAATAAAGCCATGATTCCTATGATGTTCGCAGCATTTTGCCCTAAAGCTTCTGCAACCATATCCATGAAAGGATAATTGTATCCTCCAAAATATAAGATAGAAATAATAGCTGAAGAAACAAACATAGCCGCATATTCACCAAATAAATAGAATCCCATTTTCATAGATGAATATTCTGTGTGGTGCCCACCTATAAGCTCCGCCTCACATTCCGCTAAGTCGAAAGGCGTTCTATTCGTTTCGGCAAAAGAACAAACTAAGAAAATAATGAACCCTAAAGGTTGGTAAAACACATTCCAGTTCATACCATGTTGTTGGTTGGCAATTTCTCTCAAACTTAAGTTGCCATTCATCATAATTACTGCAATAATGGATAATCCCATAGCAACTTCATACGAAATCATTTGCGATGATGCACGTAAAGCAGACATTAAAGAATACTTGTTGTTAGATGCCCATCCACCAATCATAATCCCGTAAACGCTGATAGATAAAACAGCAAATACGTATAAGATGGACACATCTAATTCAGCCGCTTGAAGAATTACCGTTCTACCAAAAATTTGAATAGAATCACCCCAAGGTAAAACAGCACTTGTAATTAATGCCATACTCATAGAGATAGCAGGCCCTAATATGAATAAGAATTTATTAGGCGTATCAGGCATAAACTCTTCTTTGGCAAATAGTTTTAAACCATCCGCTAAGGGTTGTAAAATACCTCCTTTACCCGCACGGTTAGGACCGATACGGTCTTGCAACCAAGCTGCAATTTTACGTTCTGCTAACGTTGTGTACATAGCGGCCAACATAGTGATGGCAAAAACAGCTACGATGATAATTCCTTTTTCTATAATTAATGCTTGTTCCATTGCTTATTGATTTGAATTATCGTTGTTCTCTAAAGGAACATTGGTCATACTAATTTTTTTACGGTCTTGCTCACGTCCAAACAAAATCTGATTTTCTGTTTTGATTTCTACTTTTGGAGCATTAAGCGCATATTTATTACGGTTGATAACCGAGAACTTTTCGAATTTACGAGGGCCTTCAATTGTCCAATCGCTAACTTCTTTTTTGTCAAAACGACACGTATTACAGATAAATTCTTCTACTTCATGGAATTCGTCTTTACGACCAGTTACACGTTGGATTTCATTACCAAACATCCAAACTGTTGTTTTTCCACAACATTTGTCACAATCTCTGTGTGCATCATAAGGTTTGCTAAACCAAACACGCGATTTGAAACGGAAAGTTTTATCAGTTAAAGCTCCAACAGGACAAACATCAATCATATTTCCTGACATTTCATTGTCGATAGCTTTAGAAATACAAGTTGAGATATTTGCATGATCCCCTCTATCCATTACCCCATGTACACGGTGGTCTGTTAATTGGTCAGCAACTGCCACACAACGTTGGCATAAGATACAACGATTCATGTGTAATTGAATGTTTGGACCGATATCTTCTGGTTCAAACGTACGTTTTTCTTCAATAAAACGCGTTTCCGATTTACCGTGTTGGAAACTTAAATTTTGCAAATCACACTCACCCGCTTGGTCACAAACAGGACAGTCTAATGGGTGATTGATTAACAAAAATTCTGTTACCGATTTACGTGCTTCTTCCACACGAGTCGAATTTTTACTGTTCACTTCCATACCGTCCATAACACCTGTTACACAAGAGGCAACAAGTTTAGGCATAGGAGTTGGGTTTGCATCACTACCTTTGGTTACTTCCACCAAACAGCAACGACATTTCCCTCCAGTTTTTTCTAACTTCGAATAATAGCACATCGCAGGTGGTACGCTTTCGCCTCCTATCATACGAGCCGCTTGCAGGATGGTTGTTCCTGGTTCGACTTCTATCGATTGTCCGTCTATGGTTACTTTCATTTATTATGTCTTAATGTCCAATGTCTTAATGTCCAATGTCTTAATGTCCAATGTCTTAATGTCCAATGTCTTAATGTCCAATGTCTTAATGTCCAATGTCTTAATGTCCAATGTCTTAATTTCGAGTGGCTTAATGTTCTTTCACTTTACGACTTTAGACTTTACGACTTTAGACTTTACGATTTTAGACTTTACGATTTTAGACTTTTGACTTTACGACTTTAAACTATAAGACCTTACAATTTTACGACTTTTGACTATCATTTAAATATTTTATAAATCCACTAATTAATTTCGAAATATCAGAAACATTTCTAAATAATTCTTCAAATTCAATTTCTGAAATATAGTTCAAATCTAATGCTAAGTACAATTGAGATCTAACCTCTCCAGCTGATGCTTTTGCAATGTACAAAAACTGTATAAATTCTTTGTCTGTATTTCGTTCATATCCTTCTGCAATATTGGAAGAAATTGATATTGATGCTCTTCTAATTTGCCTAACTAAATCGTAATCTTTTTTAAAACTTTTATCTTCCGTTATTAGATAAATCTTCTTATTAAAAACCCTTGCTTTTTGCCAAGAAATAATTTCTTCAAAAGATTTAAACTTCCCCATTTATACTACTTTATAACCTTTAGACTTTAGACATTACGACTTTAGAAAAAGGCTCATTTACGTAGTGGTCTCTATTTTTAATTTTTTCAGGGAAACGAACGTGGTACTCAAATTCTTCTCTAAAATGACGAATCGCCGCAGCCACCGGCCATGATGCCGCATCACCTAATGGACAAATCGTGTTTCCTTCAATTTTAGATTGGATACTCCACAATAATTCGATATCTTCTTCTCTTCCTTGTCCGTTTTCAATTCTCCAAAGGATTTTTTCTAACCATCCTGTTCCTTCACGACATGGGGTACATTGCCCACAAGATTCGTGGTGATAGAATCGAGAGAAATTCCAAGTGTTACGAACAATACAAGTAGTATCATTATACACTATAAAACCTCCTGAACCTAACATGGAGCCTGTAGCAAATCCTCCATCAGATAAGGATTCGTATGTCATTAAACGGTCGTCACCATTGGCAGTTTTGTAAATTAAATGCTGTGGTAAAATTGGCACCGAAGAACCTCCAGGTACTAACGCTTTTAAAGGTCTGTCATCCATCATTCCACCTAAATATTCGTCAGAATTCATGAATTCTTCTACCGAAAGACCTAATTCAATTTCGTAAACCCCAGGATTTTTAATATGTCCAGAAGCTGAAATCAATTTAGTTCCTGTAGAACGACCAATACCTATTTTAGCGTATTCTTCCCCTTTATTCAAAACAATCCAAGGCACCGCAGCAATAGATTCTACATTGTTTACTACTGTTGGATTTGCCCATAACCCTGAAATGGCGGGAAATGGGGGTTTAAGACGAGGGTTTCCTCTTTTACCTTCTAACGATTCGATTAAAGCAGTTTCCTCACCACAAATGTAAGCTCCTGCACCACAATGAACGTGTAAATCTAAATCGTATCCAGTTCCTAATATATTTTTTCCTAACCAACCCGCAGCGTAAGCTTCCTTAATCGCTCTTTCAAGCGTTTTGAAAACCCACATATATTCTCCACGGATGTAGATATAAGATAAGTTAGCGCCTAAAGCATAAGATGATGTAATCATTCCTTCGATTAATAAGTGCGGAATATATTCCATCAGGAAACGGTCTTTAAACGTTCCTGGTTCCGACTCGTCCGCATTACAAACTAAATGACGTGGTTTTCCTGATTTTTTATCAATGAAGCTCCATTTCATCCCTACTGGGAAACCAGCTCCACCACGACCACGAATTCCTGAAGTTTTTACTTCTTCAGTAACTTCATCAGGGGTCATTTGCTTTAACGCTTTTTCCACCGAAGCATATCCACCGTTCTGACGATATACTTCGTAGGTTTTAATACCTGGAATATTTATTTTTTCTAATAATATTTTTCTTCCCATATTATTTTAAATACTGGTCTAAAAACTCTTTTAATGGCTTTAAATGTTCATTGGTATTCACATCTAAATTCCATAACTCTGACAAATATTCATTTTTATTATTATTTAAAGGTGAATAAATGTCTTTATATGTTATTATTTTTCCTTTTTTACTTGTTGGAACAACTGCATTTAGATTTTTTTCATTAACCAAACAATTTGTAAATCCTTCCCAACAATCATTGATTTCTTGCTTAAACGACAACTCTAATAACTGCTCTAGATTATGACTATTTTCATTATTAAATGGCAAGTAAAACCTATCTATTTGAAAATCTTTACCTTTTAGCCAATTATCAATATCAACATTTTTTTTTGCAATATTAAAAGGTTTATCTTCATCAGCATCAAATAATATTACAA
>NZ_PCMX01000037.1:444-33288 GCF_002530675.1 Flavobacterium columnare NBRC 100251 = ATCC 23463 | reverse complement strand
AACGGTATTGCTAAAGATCGCTTAACAGGACGTGGTTATGGAGAATCACAATTAGTAAATGATTGTGGTTGCGAACCAACCAATCAATCTTCTTGCACAGAAGAACAACATCAAGCAAACAGAAGAAGTGAATTTATCATTGTAAAAATGTAATAAAATATAAAAGCTTGGTTAAAAAGCACCTCATAGGAGGTGCTTTTTTCGTTAATAATTTTTTGTTAATAGATTTATCTTTACTTGTTTAATGTGTTCTAATTCTTATTTTTGCTTTGCTATTTATAAATAACAATAGAATAATGAATCTAAAAGAGTTTTTAACTACTGCATTATTTGCAGTTTCTACTGTAGGTTTTTCACAAAGTACAAATAAGGACATATTATTTACCATTGATGATAAACCGTATTATACAGATGAATTCTTACGAGTTTATAATAAAAATATTGATTTGGTTAAGGATGAATCGCAAAAAGATTTGAATGCTTACTTAGATTTATATGTAGCTTATAAATTAAAAATTCATAAAGCTAATAAATTAGGATTGCAAAATGGAATGCAATACAAAAATGAGTTGCGTTCTTATAGAAATCAATTAGCTAAAAATTATACTTCCGATAGTAAGGTTACAAAAGCATTAATTGATGAAGCCTATTCCAGAATTCAAAAAGAAGTAAAAGCATCACATATTCTTATCTTATGCGATGAAAATGCAACAGCTCAAGACACACTAAAGGCTTATAAAGTAGTTCAAGAGATAAGAAACAAGGCTCTGAAAGGAGAGTCTTTTGAATCATTGGCAATTCAATATTCTCAAGATCCTTCTGCTAAAGAAAATAAAGGAAATTTAGGATATTTTTCTGCTTTTCGTATGGTGTATCCTTTTGAATCAGCAGCTTATAACACAAAAATAGGAGAAATATCTATGCCAGTACGTACAAAGTTTGGATATCATCTACTAAAAGTGCAAGATATAAGAGAAAATAGAGGAGAGCTAACAGTAGCCCATATTATGATCTTAAAGACGAAAAGTACTACAGATGCTGATAGTATAAAATCTAAAAACTCAATTTTTGATATTTATTCAAAATTAAAACAAGACGAAAATTTCGCTACTTTAGCAAATCAATATTCAGAAGATAAAAGCTCTGCTCCTAAAGGAGGAACTTTGCCTCGTTTTAGTTCAGGTCAGTTGAGTTCAGAAGTTTTTGAAAATAAAGCATTTGAATTAAATAAAGCAGGAGATTATTCAGAACCTTTCGAAAGCCAATTCGGATGGCACATAGTTAAACTTATTGAAAAACATCCCATTAAGAAATTACAAGAGATGGAACGTGAGCTAGACACTAAAATTAGAAAAGATGATCGCTCCAAAATAATAGTTTCTGCATTAACATCTAAACTACGTGAAAAATATCCTGTAAGACGTAATGAAAAAATGTTTTCAGAAATTAGAAATAGTATAACAGATAGTTATTATACTACTGAGTGGAAAATGCCAGAAGATAAAAAGCAATTTGATGGGGAATTAGTAAAATTAGCAGATAAATCTATTCCAGGAACTGCTTTTCTAAATGAATTAAGTTCGCAACAAAAAGCAAAAACAAAAATAAAACCTATTGAAAAATGGATAGATCAAGTATATTCCAATTTTATAGATAATCAATTAAATCTTTATTATAATGAAAATTTAGAAAAAGAATTTCCTGATTTTGAAAATATCGTAGCAGAGTATAGAGATGGTCTGCTCTTATTTGATCTAATGGAAAAAGAAATTTGGAATAAGGCCAAACAAGATTCTATTGGACTTAAAAATTATTTCGAACAAAATAAATTGAACTACCAATGGAAGAATAGAGCAAAAGTAATAATAGTATCTTCTACCAATGAGCAACTTGTTAAGAAAGCTCAAAAAATATTAAGAGAAAATACTACCGTAGATCTATTGAAAGAAAAAATAAATACAAAAGAAGTCGTTCATGTTATACCTAAAGAAGAAACAATCGAAGAAGGGATGAACCCTAATATAATTTTGAAAGAAGGAGTTTCTAAGATTTATAAAGAAAAAGAGTATTTTTACGTTAATAAAGTATTAAAGGTTTTACCAGCTGGACAAAAGACATTAGAAGAAATAAAAGGAAAAGTTATTAGTGATTATCAACAATATCTTGAAGATAGTTGGGTTTCTGAACTCAAAAAAGAATTTAAAGTTAATGTTAATAATAGTATTTTTGAAAAGTTAAAAACATCCAAATAAAAAGTAATAAAGCAATAAAATGAAATTAATTCAAAAAGTAAGTGTTTTTCTAACTTTATTCATTGCCGTTTTTTCGACTACTGCTCAAAAAACAAAAGTAGATGGGGTAGTTGGAGTAGTTGGAGATTATATAATTTTAGATTCAGATATTGACAAAACGTACATTGAACTCAAACAACAAGGAATTAATACAAAAGAAATTTCTCGCTGTCAAATGTTGGGTAAGTTGTTAGAAGATAAATTATACGCACATCAAGCAGTTCAAGACAGTATAAAAGTAACAGATGCAGAAGTCAATCAAAAACTAGAAGAACAGCTAGATTATGCTAAACAACAATTAGGATCCATGGAGAAAGTAGTTGAATACTACAGGAAATCTAGCGAGCAAGATTTGAGAACGGAATTATTTGATATTATTAAATCAAATAAATTAACGGCAGAAATGCAAAAAAAGATTGTAGACCTCGTAACTATTACTCCTGAAGAAGTTCGTGATTTTTATAAAAAAATTCCAAAAGAAGAATTACCCGTTTTTGGAGCAGAAATGGAATTAGCTCAAATTGTTGTAAAACCTGAAATATCTAAAGACTCGAAACAGGTTATTATAGATCAACTAAAATCATTAAAAAAAGAGGTTTTAGAAAATGGAGCTAGTTTCTTTACAAAAGCCGTTCTGTATTCTGAAGATCCAGGGTCTAAGAATAACGGAGGATATTACAAAATGAATCGAAAAACTCAGTTTGTAAAAGAATTTAAAGACGTAGCTTTTAGTTTACAAGAAGGAGAAATATCAGAACCTTTTGAAACTGAATTTGGCTATCACATTATCCAATTAGAAAAAATTAAAGGACAAGATTTAGAATTACGACATATAGTAATTGCTCCTAAAGCCTCTGATAAAGCCATAAAAGAAGCAAGGGAAAAAGCCGAAAAAATTAGATCACGTATTTTAAATAAAGAATTAACTTTTGCTCAAGCAGCTCGCCAATTTTCAGATGAAAAAGAAACTAAAAATGACGGAGGGGTTTTGCTAAATCCTAAGACACAAGACACTCGTTTTGAGTTGACTAAGATGGATCCCTCTATTTATGGAGTCGTAGCAAACCTAAAAGATGGTGAAATATCCTATCCAGTAACAGATGAGGATAGAACAGGAGCTAAATTTTTTAAAATCATGACCGTAACCAATCGTTTTGAAGAACATACGGCTGACTATGCTAAAGATTACTTGCGTTTAAAAGAATTAGCGTTAAAAGAAAAGCAATTAAAAGAAATTGCAAAATGGAGTGCAGATAAAATAAAAGAAACCCATATTAAAATTAATGGAGAGTACCGTGACTGTACCTTCACAAATAACTGGTTAAAGAAATAATTTTTTATTTTATGTAAAAAGAGTTAATTTTATAGTTTTATAGAATTAACTCTTTTTTATTACTATTTATTTTAAGAGGGTGAGTTCGTAATTATTACTATCTATGCATACTCTTGCTTCCTTTTTAAAAGAAAATAATACAAAACTAAAACAAATAAAGAACCTAACTGTTCGTGATTTAGATGAGTTAAAACCGAACTCGTTCGTTGCTTATGTAGATCAAAAAGATAAAAGTTATGATGTGCAAATAAAAATCAATTCCAAGAAACAAATCGAGTCAACCCTTTGCGATTGTTCAGATAATGGAGTTTGTATACATATAATAGCATTAGCTTCTTTCCTTAAAAATCAAACAACAACCGAAAAAGTAAAAAAAAGAGTCGTTAAAAAGCAATCCGAATCAGATCAATTATTAGAAACGATTTCAGATCTTGATTTGCGAATTTGGATAGCAGATTTATTAAATACCAATAAAGAAATAGCCTTCGTTTTTAAAAATCAATTCTCTAAAGAAGAAATTCAAATTTCCGAAGAAAAACTTACCACAATTATTAATGAATCCATAAAATCTATTATAGGAAAAAGAAAAACAGTACAAACCAATGAGGTTAAAAAAATTATAGATACCCTTCAAATAAGTCTAAGACCTTATATTGATGCCCTTTTACAAAGTCAAACTCTAGAAAATCTAAAACTTATTAATTACATAGCCAAAGAACTTTGGCAATTTTATAATGACTATTATTTGCATACAACTCGAATTGAAACCTTTATTAATAAAATAAAAGAAACTTTTATTACAAACCTTTTACTCCTAAAAGATTTTGATCTATGGTGCGAAAGAGTAGAGTCCTTGATAGTCTTTGAAATAACAGATAGAGAAGAATATACTGATTTTTTTTATACGGATAAAATTTATAAATTTTCAAAAACAAACGAGTTAAAACTTGCTTTTTTCTTGAATAAATTGGAAGAACAAGCGAAACCTTTTTTAGAAAAAAAAGCAGATTGGGGATTACAAAACTTTCATTTAAGAGAATTTGTTTTACCTATTTACATTGAACATGGGATGTTTGCTAAGTATGTAAAAATCTTTGAACCCGTAAAATTTCAAAACGACTATAACCTCTTACTCATTCAAGCATTAAAAGAGTTAGGTGAAAATGAAAAAGTAGAAAAATATGCTTTAGACCAAATAGATAGTAATTATTATGCGGAATTTAACACCCCTTATGTGAAAATTTTAGATGAATTGTATCGCAAACTAGAGCAAAATGATAAATTAGCCTTATTACTAGCACGACACGGGAAATATATTTTTAGTCTAAATAACTATGAATTAATAAAAAAATATGCTCCTTTAGAAGATTTTAAAAAGTACCGACAAGCTTTGTTGATAAATGCAACTAATGCCATAGTTTCTGGAAACCAAGAAGCATTTGAGTTATATTATCAACTAAAAAAAGAAGAAGGAAAACAAGAATTTCTTTTTGATATTTTAAATAAAACAGATAGTTACACCATTTTTAATCAATACAAAGAAGATGCTTTTAAAATGTCAGAAATTAAATTCTTAAAAGCATTATGCAATATCCGTAGTTCGTCATTACACGAGAAAAAAGAGGTGAACGAAATTGTTCAATTTATAATAAAAAATTATGATGAAAAACAATTGGAATTTTATCTAAAACAATTCAGAGGTTTTAACGAAGTGCTAAGAATCTTACGAAAAAAGAGTTTAGATGAGTAATTAGCTTTATTTCAAATTTTTTTAAATCAAATAAAAACATTAGCTTTAACTTTTCTAAAGGTAAAAAAAAAACTTATAAGTGAGTTATGATTTTATATGTTTTCAATTTTAAAATCAAAATTCAAAAAATATAAAATAACATAGATAGAATGTCAGATGTAACAGCTATAGAACGATTAGTTCAGAAACAAAAAGAATTAAAAGCAGAAATTGGTAAAATAATTGTAGGACAAGAAGAAGTAGTCAATCAAATTGTATTAAGTATATTTTCTGGTGGACACGCACTTTTAGTAGGCGTGCCAGGATTAGCAAAGACATTAATGGTAAATACCATCTCGCAAGCATTAGGATTAGATTTTAAACGTATTCAGTTTACTCCAGATTTAATGCCGTCCGATATTTTAGGAAGTGAAATTTTAGATGAAAATCGCACCTTCAAATTCATAAAAGGACCTATTTTTTCTAATATTATTTTAGCAGATGAGATAAATCGTACACCGCCAAAAACCCAAGCAGCACTCTTAGAAGCTATGCAGGAAAAATCAGTTACGGTGGCTGGTCATCATTACAAATTAGAACTGCCTTTTTTTGTATTGGCTACTCAAAACCCAATAGAACAAGAAGGAACCTATCCTTTGCCAGAGGCACAGTTAGACCGATTTATGTTTGCTATCAAGTTAAACTATCCAACATTTGCAGAAGAAGTTTTGGTTGTAAAAAATACCACCTCTGATTTAAAAGTAAACGTAAATCCATTATTTACCCCAAGTGAAATTATTGAATTCCAACAATTGATTCGTAGAATACCTGTTACAGATAACCTGATAGAGTATGCCGTAACTTTAGTGTCTAAAACTCGTCCTGATAATGTTTTAGCTCCAGAGTTAGTCAAAAACTATATTGACTGGGGGGCAGGGCCACGAGCATCTCAAAATTTAATTTTAGCTGCCAAAACACATGCTGCTCTACAAGGTAAATTTAGTCCTGATATAGAGGATGTACAAGCCGTAGCAGTGGGAATTTTACGCCACCGTATTGTAAAAAATTATAAGGCAGATGCCGAAGGTATTACAGAAGAAAGTATTATTCAAAAATTGTTTTAATTATGAGATGGATAGGAGTAATTATAGCCTTATTTTTCTTATCTTTTCAAGAAAAACCTAAAAAAATAGAAGCCGTTAAAGGAAAAACCTCCTATCCTTTTTGGGTACAAGCCCCTAAAGAAGGAGAAAAATTACCTTTATTACTTTTTTTACACGGTAAAAGTCTCTCTGGTACCAATTTGAATCGTGTAAAACGATACGGCGTTCTGCGTGCTATAGAACGCGGACGTAAAATTGATGCGGTAGTAATGGCACCCCAATTAGCTAAAGGAGCTTGGAATCCTGATAAAGTATTAGAACTTATTCAATACGCAAAAGAAAACTACGCTGTAGATCCAACCCGTATTTACGTTTGTGGAATGAGCTTAGGAGGATATGGAACCTTACATTTTGCAGGAAAATACCCAAATGAATTAACAGCAGCCGTTGCTATATGTGGAGGAGGCAATACCGCAGATAGTTTTAACTTAGCACAACTTCCTTTATGGATTATTCATGGTGCAAAAGATTTTATAGTACCATTAAGAGAATCCTCAAAAGTATATGAGGCTATAAAAAAATGTATACCAGAAGCAGATGCTACTTTTACCATAGAGCCCAATGGAAATCATGGCAGTGTAGAACGCTATTTTCATAAAGATGCCTTTTATGACTGGTTATTTAAATATATAAAAGCCAAAAAATAATAATAAAAATATTTTATAAAACTAAAACAGGTTGTATTTCGTTAAAATACAACCTGTTTTATTTATTTATTTTTAAATATAAAGTGCTTAATTTGATATTTTGGTAAAAAATAATGAAAGATTGCGATATTTGTTTTGAAAATTTTTAAGCAATCTGAACATTTCGTAAATTTGAACAACAAAAATGATAACCTTATATTTATAGTAATTAGATATGGAATTGTATAAAGAATACCTTAAAGAAATTGAAGAGCGAAAAGGACAAGGATTGCATCCAAAACCTATTGATAGTGCTGAATTATTAAACGAAATTGTACTACAAATTAAAGATGTAAAAAATCAAGATAGAGAAGATTCTCTAAAGTTTTTTATTTACAATACCTTGCCAGGAACAACCCCAGCAGCAAAAGTAAAAGCTGATTTTTTAAAAGAAATAATTTTAGGAGAACTAGTTGCCGAAATTTCATCCGCTTTTGCTTTCGAATTGTTGTCACACATGAAAGGGGGACCTTCTATAGAAGTATTGCTGGATTTAGCTTTAGGAAATACTCCCGAAATAG
Source organism: Flavobacterium columnare NBRC 100251 = ATCC 23463 (assembly GCF_002530675.1). Lineage (GTDB taxonomy): Bacteria > Bacteroidota > Bacteroidia > Flavobacteriales > Flavobacteriaceae > Flavobacterium > Flavobacterium columnare. Next base: position 25,565 of record NZ_PCMX01000037.1, on the reverse strand, counting down.
CCAAACAGGCAGCAGAAGTATTAAAAACACAAGTTTTCTTATACGATGCAGATATGGATCGTTTAAAAGTAGCTTTTGAAAAAGGAAATACAGTAGCTAAAGAAATACTAGAAAGTTATGCTAAAGCTGAGTTCTTTACAAAGTTACCAGAAGTAGCAGAAGAAATAAAAGTCATTACTTTCGTAGCTGGTATAGGAGATATTTCTACAGATTTACTTTCTCCAGGAAATCAAGCCCACTCACGCTCTGATAGAGAATTACATGGTAAATGTATGATCTCTCCTAAGGCACAAGAAGAAATAGAAGCTTTAAAAGCACAACATCCAGATAAGAGTGTAATGTTAGTGGCAGAAAAAGGCACAATGGGAGTAGGATCTTCTCGTATGTCAGGTGTGAATAACGTAGCCCTATGGACAGGTAAACAAGCAAGTCCTTACGTACCATTTGTAAACTTCGCTCCAATTGTAGGTGGAACTAACGGCATTTCCCCAATTTTCTTAACTACAGTTGACGTAACAGGAGGTATTGGTATTGATCTTAAAAACTGGATAAAAAAGACAGATATAAATGGAGAACTAGTTCGAGATGAAAATGGAGAACCTGTATTAGAACAAGTCTATTCTGTTGAAACAGGAACTGTTTTAACAATCAACACAAAAACAAAAAAATTATACAACGGAGATGAAGAATTAATTGATTTATCAAAATCATTTACTCCACAAAAAATGGAATTTATCAAAGCAGGAGGATCTTATGCTATTGTTTTTGGTAAAAAATTACAAACCTTTGCAGCAAAGACATTAGGGATAACAGCACCTGTAGTTTTTGCTCCTTCAAAAGAAGTTTCTATAGAAGGACAAGGATTAACAGCCGTAGAAAAAATATTTAATAGAAATGCAGTAGGTAGCACACCAGGAAAGGTATTACACGCAGGTTCTGATGTTCGTGTAACAGTTAATATTGTAGGATCCCAAGACACTACAGGTTTAATGACTGCCCAAGAATTAGAATCAATGGCAGCAACCGTAATTTCGCCAATTGTTGATGGTGCTTACCAATCAGGATGTCATACCGCTTCCGTTTGGGATAAAAAAGCACAAACAAACATTCCAAAATTAATGAAATTCATGAATGATTTTGGTTTGATTACAGCGCGTGACCCTAAAGGAGTATACCATTCAATGACTGATGTAATTCACAAAGTGTTAAATGATATTACAGTTGATGATAGAGCCATTATTATAGGAGGAGATTCACATACACGTATGTCTAAAGGAGTGGCGTTTGGTGCTGACTCCGGTACAGTAGCTTTAGCTTTAGCTACAGGAGAAGCCTCTATGCCAATTCCAGAGTCTGTAAAAGTAACGTTTAAAGGAAATATGGCCAATTATATGGACTTCCGTGATGTCGTTCATGCAACACAAGCACAAATGTTACACCAGTTTGGAGGCGAAAACGTTTTTCAAGGTAGAATTATTGAAGTTCATATAGGTACACTAACAGCAGATCAAGCCTTTACTTTTACAGATTGGACCGCAGAAATGAAAGCCAAAGCATCTATCTGTATTTCTGAAGATGAAACTCTAATAGAATCATTAGAAATTGCAAAGTCTAGAATCCAAATCATGATTGATAAAGGAATGGACAACAAAAATAAAGTACTACAAGGTTTAATTGATAAAGCAAATCAACGTATTGAAGAGATTCGTTCAGGGAAAGAACCCGCATTAAAACCAGATGCAAACGCTAAGTACTATGCAGAAGTAGTAGTAGATCTAGATGTGGTAAACGAACCAATGATTGCCGATCCAGATGTAAACAATAAAGACGTTTCTAAACGTTATACACACGATACCATTCGTCCATTGTCTTTCTATGGAGGAACTAAAACCGTTGATTTAGGATTTATAGGTTCTTGTATGGTACATAAAGGCGATATGAAAATATTAGCTCAAATGTTGAAAAACGTAGAAGAACAAAAAGGAGAAGTAAAATTCAATGCACCGTTAGTAGTAGCACCGCCAACTTATAATATTGTAGATGAGTTAAAAGCAGAAGGAGATTGGGAAGTGTTGCAAAAATATTCAGGTTTTGAATTTGATGACAACAATCCTAAATCAAGTGCACGCATTGAGTATGAAAATATGTTGTATTTAGAACGTCCAGGATGTAACTTATGTATGGGGAACCAAGAAAAAGCAGCTAAAGGCGATACCGTTATGGCTACATCTACTCGTTTGTTTCAAGGAAGAGTAGTAGAAGATACGGATGCTAAAAAAGGAGAATCATTACTTTCTTCTACGCCAGTAGTAGTATTATCGACTATTTTAGGTAGAACTCCAACTATTGAAGAATACAAACAAGCAGTACAAGGAATAAACCTGACTAAGTTTGCCCCTTCTCATAAGTTGTTAGTAAAGTAATAAAATTTTAAAATCAATCAATCAAGCTGTCCTTAACTCTTTAGGGACAGCTTTTTTATATAATTTATACCATTTAAACTTTGAATTTTCTTTTTAAAAATAGTACCTCTACAAAAGCAACAAAAATTAGTGTTGGTTCTCGATGCGTTTCGCGCTCGAACGAACGATGATTTCAATTATATACTCAACCGTCCGTTCGAGTTGTTTTAAAATGAAAAAACAGATCGAGAATTTTACTTTTTAATCCAGTATATTTTAAGTTTAAATGGTATTAATCCAGATTATGCGTTAGACTTTGTGATGAAAAGAAAAAGAGTAAAGAAAGTTAAAATGCACGAAATTTTTTTATCGAAGCTATCTTGTTACTATATCAAGGACAAAAAAGGAATATTTTTTAGATTCAAAGTCATTTTTATCTGTAATAAATTTCTAATACCTAATCCGGGTTAAATAGATAAAAAGCGTTACAAATCTACTGTTTAGGTAAATTATTTAGTGTTAAAATAGTATAGTCACATGAGGTTGTATTTTCTAAAAAAAAAATAAAAAGAGTAGTTATTTGATGAGATTTTAAGAAAAAGTTTATTTTATTCTTTTTAAATTTTACTTTTGTTTCCAAAAACAAACGAGATTTCATGAAACTTAAAATAACCGTTTTTATTTTAGTAACATTTACTTCATTATTTTCATATTCCAATGTTGTTTTAAAAACGAGGGACACATTAAGAACAGTTAATAAAACATCTAACTTTTCGAGATTAGATACAAAAATAGCCTTCAAAGAAGTTTTTTCGTCTAACAAAGATCTAGAGCGTATTACTCCTTTTTTTACAGGAACAGATAACGTTTTGCCAGAGTATATAAAACAATTTTTTGGTGTAGAAAAAAGGGTAATTAAGGATGATTTTTTGGATAAACTAAGCAAAATCTTCAATGAAAAAACGCTTAAATACGTTCAAAATATATCAAAAGAAGAATTAGTACAACTACCAATAGGCTTAAAAGGACAAACAAATGATGGCTTTAAAGCAGAAATGGTTATAGTAAAAGCCAAAGTTACCCCCGAATATTTAGAATTAACAGCCTTTGCACGTTTAGAAACCCAATTTTTAAATACGCACTTATATTTTGCAGCAGAAGATTTAAAATTATCCCATTCTGGAGGTATTATAGGAGACTGGAAGTTACATTCTTTAGGTAATACAAGTTTACCCCAATTAGGCAGTAAAGTTTTATTAACTATTTTAGGAGGAGATATAGATCGCAAAGAAGGATCGATAAAAGGCGATAGTTATATAGAATTTGATTGTAATGGATTCAAAGCTTTATCCTTTAAACTAGATGTTCGATTATCCCGTTCGCTGGTAGTACCAATTGATACAGAGGGAAAACGTAAAGAATATGGTTCAGATTTATCGAAAGATAAAGAAAAAGCAATTGGAAATGATCATTATGTAGGAGCTACTTTAGGAATAAAAGGAGGCGGATGGAATGATTTATTACTCCAATTAGACCTACCTACTTTTGAGATAACGAAGTTAAAAAACTGGAGTTTTAAACTTAAAAAAGCGACAATAGATCTAAGTGATGTTAAAAACAACCCAGAGGTCGATAAAAGTTTTCCAAAAGTGTATGATACGAATGGTTTTTTTCCAGAAGGAAATAAAAATATATGGAAAGGTTTTTTTGCGGAAGAAGTAGAAATTACTATGCCCAAACAATTTTCAAATAAATCCACAGGAGAAAGAACGAAAATTCAAAGCACAAATTTATTGATAGACAATTTTGGTGTAAGCGGCACTTTTGCAGGATATAAACTTTTAGAAAAAGGGAGTGCATCAGGATGGCAGTATAAATTAGATTATGTAGGTATAGGTTTAGAATTAGGACGGATAAAATCAGCAAAAGTATTAGGCTATATAAAACCATCTGCAACAGGTGATTTTATAGAAATTTTAGGAACTTTTAATGAAGATAAATACTTGTTTCAAGCATCTGTTACAAAATCTAATTTCAAGATGTTTAAAGGGAAGTTAATCTTTGAAAAGAATTCTTGGGTAAAATTAGAAATGGATGATAGCAATGCTGAGTTCAAAGCTTCCGCTTTTTTAAATGGAAAAATGGCTTTTAAAGGGGGAATAGAAAAAAATAATACCGGTCCGAACGATGATAGCACAATTTATACCTTTGGTAGTTCTGATAGTAATGTAGATCAGGCTTTGGGAGGTGTTCAAACAGGTAGTCAAGTAGTTGTTACGAAAGTGCACGATTATTTGAATGATAATTTTTCATTTATTAAAGCAGATCCCAAGAAAAAAGCCGTTGAGCAACTTAAAGAATATGTTGATAAAGGATATGATGAGTTGAGAGTTTTTGTTCAAGCCCAGGTTTTTTCTTATGCCGCGGAAATAGCAAGTGAAAAAAATATAGAAGCAAAAAAAGAAAATAGTCAGGAAGAGAAGGATAAAGAATTCTATAATTTTCAAGGCATAGTTTTTCAGAATTTAAAATTACAATCCCACGCATTGCCTTATATAGAGGCAGATTATTTTGGTTATCCAGCCTCAGCAGAGCAAAAATTTGGAAATTTTTCGGTTGCAATAAGTAATATTCGTCTAATAACCCCATCAAAAGAAGAATTAGGATTAGCATTTAATATGAAAGTGAACCTAATGGGAGGAGGTTCCCAATCAGATACAAACGGATTTATATCAGCAGAAGCAGGACTCAAGATTTTAAGCAAATTTGAAAATAAAACATTCCATTCTTATAAATTTAATGGAGTAGCTATAGATGAAATAAAAATAGATGTAGAAAAAAGTGGTTTTACACTAAAAGGAGGTTTAAAAGTATTTAATGAAGATCCTATTTATGGCAAAGGATTTCAAGGAGAATTAGCTGTAGAATTAAAGAAGTTAGAGGTAAAAGGCATGGCCAAAGGAATTTTTGCCAAGAAAGACTTTGCCCATTGGTTTGTAGATTTTCAAATAGAAAATACAGGATCTTCAGGAAAGTTTGGTTTACAACGTGTAGAAGGAGGATTATCTTATCGTATGAAACGTGTAGATGGAAATATGATGGGGTCTATAGGAACTAATGTATACAAACCCGATGCAAAATCAGGACTGGGCTTTAGAGCAGGGGTAAAAGCAAAATTTGGCGAATCTACTTCATTTAAAGCGAAAGTATTTTTAGAGATGGAGTATAACCACACAGGAGGATTAAATCGCATTTATTTTCTAGGCGAAGGAGCCATGATGTCTGGTAATGGTCAAACAGAAGGAAACCTTCGAGATACATGGGCAAGTTATGACAAAATATTTTCAGGTAACGAAGCGAGTGAAATGAATAATTATCTTGCTAATGGTAATATGTTGGCCATTTCTAAACGTACCCACCCAGTATCAGAAATAGCCAAAGATGGAAAAGTAGGCGTATTTGTGAGTATAGAAAAAGATTTTGTTCATGATTCTTTTGATGGACTCTTTGAATTATACCTCAATTTAGAAGGGATAAAGGGATCTGGAGAAAATCATAAATTTGGTATGGTACACATGTATTCAAGTCCTACCAAAAATTATTTGCATGTAGGGACTCCTATGGATAAGTTAGGGGCCATTTTTAAAATAGGATCATACGATGTAAATGTAGGCGCATATTTTATGACAGGAGATGTGCTGCCCTCCCAAACCCCACCACACCCAAGAGTTTTAGAAATTCTTGGTCCAGATATCATGAACGATAATCGTAATTTAAGTTTATTAAACGATGGCAAAGGTTTTGCATTCGGATTAAACTTTAGTGTTGCCATTTCGTATGATGGAGATTGGTTTTATGCGTTTCTAGAAGCAGGAGGAGGATTTGATATTACCCATAGAAAGCTAAATGGAGTGAGTTGTGCAGGACGTCCGGGGTTAGTGGGGAATGATGGATGGTACTCTATGGGACAGGTGTATGCCTATATTTATGGCGAAGCAGGATTGCGTATAAAGATATTCGGTATTCGAAAAGATATAAAAATACTAGGGGTAGGTATAGCCGCCATGTTACGAGGAGAATTTCCTAATCCAACCCACATGGAAGGTTATGTGGGAGTGTATTACAATGTGCTAGGAGGTATGATAAAAGGACGATTTAAATACAAAGCGGAAATAGGAGAGAAATGTGAATTTATAGGAATGTCACAACCTCTATCAATCCCACTAATAGCAAGTGCAAGTCCAGATGGAGAAACCAATGTAGATGTGTTTAAAAAACCACAAGTAGCCTTTAATTATAGCATGTTAGAACCTTTTTCAGCTGAGGATATGAATGGGAACCGTAAATTAGTTCGTATCAATCTAAAAAAATACGTACTAAAAGTAGACGGAACCCCTTTGTTAGGAGATATTCAATGGATGGATCATAATACAAAAGTCAACTTTGTATCTTCAGAAGTACTTCCACCGCAAAAAGAAATAGTAGCAGAAGTAGAAGTAGGAGTAGAAGAAAAAATAGGTTCCTCATGGATTGCACTTCAGGGAGGAAATACAGATACAGAAAAAAAGACGTTTACCTTTAAAACAGGTAATGCACCAGAATACATACCTTTAGAAAATATTAGTTATAGTTATCCCGTAGTAGCTGCAAACAACTTTTATCCAGAGGAACATAAAACTGTTTATATAAAACTAAAACAAGGTCAGAAATATTTATTTGATGGTTCAGTAGAAAACTGGGTTTTAAAAGGAGAAGTAAAAGAAGGAACTCAACTGAAGGTTCAAGCGGCTTTAAACTATGAGGCGAGTGCTAAAAAAGTAAGCTTTACCTATGATAAATTAGCAACCCAAAAGAATTATCAATTGCAATTAACAGCCTATCCAGTAGGTACGGTAATAAGTACAGGAACAAGTGTAGATTCTACTCAAAATTCAGGAACAACTACTATGGTTACTGATGCTAGCTTTACTAATGAACAAATCATTACTCAAAACACAGCATTGGCTCAGAATAATACAAATTTAACCAAATCGTTTTTAACCTATGAGTTTAAAACCAGTAAGCATGCTACGTTTACAGAAAAGATAAAAAGTATAAAGACAGAAGATAATTTCTTTATACCTGTTTCAGCAGACGTTCATAAAATACAATTAGCAACAAATAAGTATGAAAATTTTAATGAAGCAGAATTGTTTGGAAACCAGTATACAAATGGCAAAGCCTTGATTAGTGTAGAGGCGGTTTTAGAAGATTCTTATTATAAAGAAATAATTTCACCGTTGATTTATCAAAATTATCCACTTGAAAAAGGGAAAATTACCATAAAAAACAGAAATATATTCGAGTTAGGATTGCCCCCAGTTCGAGACATCAGTATTATAGAATATTACAGGAATGAGATGTCTAATAATTCCAATTCAATATTTATAAACCAGCGATTTCCTTATGAATATAGTTTGGTGAAAACCTACAAACAAGATTTTTTAAATATAAGAGATCAAGTAATCAATAGCTATTTAAGTACTCCTATTAATTGGGAAAAATACAATCAGTATAAGGATCTAATAAATGGTGTTTTTCCTATATTGATGAAAGGAGAATATTTAATAAAGTTGATTTATCAAAATAGTCCAGAAAAAGAATTTTCTAGAGAGGTTATAATAAAATATAAGCGAATAAATTAAAAGATGGATTCGTGTCTAATTTAAGATTATGAAAAAAGTTTTATTTTTTTTTATTTTATTTCCAGTATGCTTTTTAGCACAAGGATCATATAAATATTTGGTCGTTACTAGAGATAAAATTTATGTAAATCATGGGCAAAGAAATTCTGGACTAACTTCGGAAGGATCAAGTAGTCTAAATCTAGATATTTATTCCCACAGTAATAAAAAAATATATTCAAAAAATTTTTATACTCAAGTTCTTGGTATTTATAGGGATTATTATTCAGAAAATTTGTATCCTACGCGTAGGAGGTCTGAAATATTAGAAATTTCTTCAGATCAATATCCAATTCGAGTAGAGTATTCTACTAATAAACGCTATTTAGGTAATGATTGTTCAGGTAATTCAACAAAAATTATAAAACTTGAGGATGCTACCCAAAATATTTTTTTTGATGTTACAGAGGGAGAAGATATTTGTGAAATACCTCCAGCAATAGGGGATTTAAATTATTTCAGTGATACTGTTTTTGGATATTCTTTATCAAGTAAAGATTATCCCAAATGTGATTCTTTTGAATGGGAAAATAATGTTAATTATCTTGTTGATTATTATGAATATAGTTTTGATAAGATAAATTTTTATAAGTTGCCTATAAGATCAGATTCGAGAGTTTATTTTGAAGATCTTGTAGGTTTGTCGTCAAATCTACCTCAAACAATCTTTGTTAGAGGAATTTATAAAAATAGCTCAAATTATTTGTATAGTTCTAATTTTGGCTTTCCTTTGTATACAAATGTTGCTGTATATACTTTTTACAGATGTCCTCCAAAATTAATTTCATCAATTGGTGTTGATACTAATTGTTCAAGTATTTCAGACGGCTTAATAAGGTTTAAATTTGATAATGATCTAGAGCCTGATGAAATTTTACATCTCCTTTTAAAAGATGCAAATACTAGTGGTGTCTTTGGACAAAAAGATATCTTTTCAACTGAATTTAATAACAATAGAGGAAATTTAGTTTGGAATGGTTTACCAAAAGGGAATTATATTTTAGAGTATCAAACTATAAAATCAGGAAGTCAACCTTCCAGTTTGGTGATTAGCCCAACGATTCAAATTGATTCCCCCTCAAAACTTACCTTTACCACTACATCAACGCCTGTATTATGTTATGGAGATAACAGTGGGTCAATAACAATCAACGCCATTGGAGGGAAAGGCAATTATCAATACAGTAAAGACGGAGGAAATAGTTGGCAACCCTCAAATGTATTTAATGGATTAAGATCTGGGAATTATTCTGTACAAGTAAAAGACAGCAATGGCTGTTTAGCTCCCGATGGTGCACAAGATGTATTAATAAATCAACCTAGTGGATTATTAGGGATCGAGTTAGTCAAAACCATTTCCCCCTCAACAGATGTATCTACAGATGGTCAAATAGATGTGCGTATTATAGGCGGAGTAGCCCCTTATACTTATTTTTGGCAATCTACCACAAATAACCTCAATGGTCAGATAAACAATGAAGACATATCCAGTTTATCAGGAGATGCGACTTATACTTTGATTGTTAGAGATAAAAATAATTGTACAGCCTCTTTTACTCAAACTTTAGAAGCTCCTGAACCCATAGTCATAAAATTTGACAATCCTGTGATTAAATGCCATGGAGGCACCGTTAGATTAACAGCAACCGTATCAGGAGGAAATCTACCTTATAAAAATTTAGAATGGATACCTAATAATTATCTACCAATAAATACTGCCAATACTTCTAGTATAAGCAATCTATCCGCAGGAGATTATCTATTTCGAGTAGTAGACCAAAGAGATGTTATCCGAACAGCCCTTTACAAGGTTGATACAGCCCCTTCAAAACTAAATATAACAGGATTAAATACTACAATTATAAGGGGTATTTCTACAGTTTATCAAAAATGTTCCAGCGATACCAATACAAGAATAGACGTAACCATTCAAGGTGGAGTAGCCCCTTATAACTATGTTTGGACCAATAAAGACCATCCTAGCGTCGTACTTAGTACTACTGAAGATCTAATGGCACCAACCCCTGGTAGTTATCAGTTGAATGTAACTGATGCTAACAGTTGTACAACAACCCAGTTATTTAATGTGGTAGGAGCTACCCCACTTGATTTTACCCCATTAATTGAAACGGCTATACTTGATCCCGGTACAGCTACAGGAGCCATACGTATCAACGCCAATGGCGGTACAGGAGATTATACCTATAGTAAAGAAGGTGTCAATTGGCAACCTTCAAACATTTTTACTAATTTAAAAGCAGGTAACTACGATTTTTATATAAAAGACACAAACGGTTGTATAATAGGCCCTAAAAGAATCACTCTTACAGAACCACCAGTATTTCAAGTAACCATTCAAAAAATAGAAGGGATTAAATGTTTTGGAGAAGCAACAGGAAGTCTCAAAGCCATCGCAATAGGAGGAACCCCTAATGCCACTGCTCCTTTTTATAATTATAGTTGGACTCATACTACTACAGGTACGGTTTATACAGGAGAAACCCTATCAGATTTACCAGCAGGGACATACACAATACTAGTAACAGATAAAAATAATGTTACACGTTCAGCTCAATATGAACTGTTATCTCCAAGTGTATTAAACGTTACTACTACTACCAAACAAGTGAGTTGTTTTGGAGCTAATGATGGTCAAATTAGTCTAGATGTACTAGGAGGAACCCCTCCGTATACATATTATATAAATGATACAATATATCCAAATGCCATAATAAGCGGTTTATCACCAGGTAATTACATACCCAAAGTAAAAGACGCAAATAATTGTATTTCAGAAAAAGCAGTAATAATACTAACACAACCTGATCCATTAAAAGCCACAGAAACGATTCTTCCTGTTTCCACATTAACAACACCAGACGGAGCCATACAAGTTACCGTGAGCGGAGGCACGCCCCCTTATAATTATAGTTGGACCCCTGATTTGGGTAACACAAACAATCCTCGAAATCTTCTAAAAGGAGAATACAAACTTAGATTAACCGACGGTAAAGGATGTCATTTAGATAAAGTATACAACGTTGGACTCATAGAACCACTAAACCTACATTTAGATGAAACAAACAGTCATTTAGATTTAAATTGTTTTGGCGAATCAACAGGTAAAATAAGCATACTTATAAGTGGAGGAAGACCAGGACCTATAGAAGCACCTTATACAATAAGGTGGTATGATGCTAAAAATCAGCAGATAGGAGATAAAGAAACTATTAGTAATCTACCAGCAGGAAATTATAGCGTTACGATAACCGATTTTAATACTCCGAAAGGAGAAATAAAAAAAATAGTTACAATTACTCAACCTTTCGCGGCTTTAGATTTACAACTCACACAAACAAAAGCAGTAATTTGTAATCAACAAAAAACAGCCGAATTGCAAGCAATGGTTCAAGGAGGAACGCCCCCTTATACTTATCAATGGAAAAATTCATCCAATAAATTAATAGCAACAACAAAACTACTATCTAATATAGGGGCAGGAAGCTATACCCTTTTTGTAGAAGATGCCAAAGGCTGTAAGACCAATCAAAACAGTATAATTACGGAACCAGCAGTTTTACAAGGAGTATTAAAATCTACTATGGTTACTATTTATGGGCAACCAACAGGAAGTATAGAACTACAAGAAATTTCAGGAGGAACAAAGCCCTATCGTTATAAGATGAATGCTGGTAGTTGGCAAACCACAACAAAATTCGAAAAATTAAGAGCAGGAAATTATACCATAACGGTTGAAGATGCCAATGGATGCTCACTAGATTTAAAGACCAAAATAACAGAACCAGAAGAACTCATAACCCGTATTTTAAATACCAATCAAGGCATTATTCAATGCCATGGTGATCAACCAGTCAATTTAGAAAGTATAACAACAGGAGGGATACAACCTTATTTTTTTCAATGGAAAAAAAATGGAATAACAATTCCAAATGCGCAATTAAACAAACTGAATTCAGTAGGAGCAGGCACCTATGAAATACAAATAACAGACAATGCAGGTGCTCAATCTTTCGCATTGATAACAATAAAAGAACCAGAAACATTACGAGCTATTTATACTAAAGTAGATGCCTCATGTGAAGCTCCTTTAGGAGGGAAGATTACCCTAGAAGTAAGCGGCGGAACAGCACCCTATACCTACCTATGGAGCAATGGATTCAAAGGAACCAACTCCCTAGCTACAGATTCCTATCATGAATTAAAAAATATAGGTATAGGAAATTATAGCGTGCAGGTTACCGATGCAAATCATTGCGTTTTAGTAGATCCAAAACTCACTAATATAAATATAAAAACCACTGGAGGATTACAATTAAACGAAAAAGTTACAAATGTAAGCTGCGGTCAAACCAATAACGGAAGCATCCTTTTAAACCCTAGTGGAGGAACAGGGAAATACCATGTAGAATGGGATAATCCATCTTGGCAAGGTTTAGAATTAACAAATCTAGAAGCAGGAACGTATAAAGGAACGTTGACAGATCTAGGCAGTAATTGTAAGCTACCATTTACATTAACCTTACAAGGATCAATCCCTTTAGTAGTAAATCTAGGAGAAGATATAGTGTTATGTAAAGGACAATCCCATACAATAGATGCAGAGATCAAACTACAAGGGTTGGATTATTTATGGACTTCTGAAAAAGGGTTTAGTTCAACCAATCCAAAAGTCACCTTCACTCAAAGTGGTACATATACCCTTCAAGTAAAAAATGGACACTGTGTGTATAGCGATCAAATTGTAGTTAACGTTTTAGATCAAGCCATTGAAGCAAATTTTATGATAGCAACCCAAACCTATCGAGACCAAGAGATTGTTTTAGTAAATATTAGCAACAATTCTACTCCCAATACGTATGAATGGATCTTGCCAAATAGTGCAGAAATTATAGCGCAAAATAAAGATAACATTATTGTAAAATTCAAACAAAATGGGAAATACCAAGTAGGAATTAAAAGTAAAACAACTTCAGGTTGCCAAGAAGAACAACTAAAAGAAATTATAGTAGAAGAAAACACAAAAAATACAACAACCCATGCAAGCAATTTATTAATTAAGAATTATAAAATTTACCCTAATCCATTAGAATCAGATGATAAAGAAATGAATGTAGAAGTAGAATTAGCATTTGATTCTCCTATTACCCTATCAGTATATCGTATGGAACTAGGAGCCTTAATTTTAGAATTAGAAAAACCAGCAAGTAAAAATCACGTAGAAAAAATTCCATTCCAACACGCTGCTGGGGTGTACTATGTGATAATGAAAACCAATGGAGCAGTTCAAGCCAAAAAAGTAATAAGAAAATAATAGTAATAAAAATGGAAAAAAAAATAAGAACGTTACTCATTATTATCGTAATCTTAGTATTTATCCCAAAAAAAATCTCAGCACAGGTAGATACAACAATTGTAAAACCCGCCGTTTTTGTAAAAGGGAAAATAGTCAATGGAAAAATCCTATTAAAATGGAACGTTAACGACCCCTATTATTGGAAAAAGTCGTTAAATTTTGGTTATAAATTACAACGTAGCACGGTACTTCGTGATGGGCAACCAATTAACAAAGAAGAACATGTGATACTAAAAGAAGTTTTAAAACCCTTACCATTAGCTCAATGGGAACCCTTAATCAAACAAGATTCACTTACTGCTGTTTTAGCACAAGCAATATATGGTGATGATTTTGAAACCACCACAAAAGAAAAAGGATTTGCAAAAATGATGATGCTAAATGATCAAAATCAACAACGTTACGCATTTTCCATGCTAGCATCGGAGCAGTCCTACCTAGCCACAAAAGCCGCGGGTTGGGGATATGAAGATACCAGTGCAAAACCCAATGAAAAATATGTATACACCCTTACTTTGCTAGGAGTAAAAGAAGGAGAAGTAACACACGGAAGCCTTTATATAGGTCTATCAGACCAAAATGATAACACCCCCCCAGTTACCCCAGAAGCCATTTTTGGCAATCAAACGGTCATGCTATTTTGGGATTTTGTATCCCAGAAAGAATTGTTTTCATGTTACAATATAGAACGCTCCATTGATGGGAAAGTATTCAAGAAATTAAATGACATCCCCATATTTCCTACGATAAGCAAGTCATCCTACACAACATTTACAGATAAACTACCTGAAAATAATGTAAAATACTATTATCGTATTCGAGGTATAGATACCTTTGGTTCTTTGAGTGAACCTTCTAAAATAATCTCCGGAATGGGAGCTGATTTCTTAGAATATTCACCCCAAATCACAGCCAAAGCAGCTTTAGATGACCAAACAGTAAATTTAGAATGGGATTTTCCCAAAGAAGGCGATGAAAAAATCAATGGTTTTAATATTTTACAAGCCGATCAAGAAAGCGGTCCCTTTGAAATGGTTAAAAAAGAACTACCCGCTACTACCCGTAAAATAGTTTTTAAAGCCAAATTAAAACCATCTAATTACTTCAAAGTTCAAGCGGTAGCCAAAAAAGGAGGTTTTAAAGAATCGTATGCCATGTTGGTCCAACCCATAGACTCTATTCCTCCCATTGCCCCACAAGGATTAGAAGGAGTAATAGATACATTGGGCATCATAAAATTAAAATGGAAACCCAATACAGAACCCGATTTATACGGTTACAAAGTATTTCGAAGTTATGAAAAAGAAGGCTTATATGTAGAATTATCCACAAAGGTTTTTAATAAAACTCATTATCAAGACACCATCACTATAAAATCTTTAAATAAAAAAGTATTTTATAAACTAAAAGCTTTGGATATACGCTATAATGAATCGCCCCTTTCGAATGCTTTCGAAATCAAGAAAAAAGACAAAATAGCCCCATCTATTCCTGTACTATCCGATTACGAACTAGAAGAAAAAAAAATAAAAATTCATTTTCTACAAAGTCAGTCAGAAGACGTTAAAAAACACAGTTTATACAGAAGAAGAGAAGATGAAAAACAATGGAAAGTTATTTTTGAAACCACAGATCCAAACATAAGAGAATATGAAGATCAATCAGTAGACAATAAAAAGAAATATTATTATGCGATGACTGCAACAGATCAAGAGGGCAACGAAACAGAACCATCAGATCCCCTAATCTTAGAAGCCCTGCCAAGTATATTACAACCCGCTATAACTACATTTAGTGGTATGGCAGATATATCCTCTAAAGCCATTGAATTGTATTGGAATACAAAATCAACAGATCTAGTAGAATATCATTTATACAAACGAGTAAATGAGGGACAAAATATCTTATTTAAGATACTACCGCCAAGCAAAAAAAATCAATTCATAGATACCACTTTAAATATAGGGAACACCTACTATTACAGCATAAGAGGCGTTTTTAAAGACGGGAGTTTTAGTGCATTTAAAGAAGTAAAAGTAGTCTATTAAATACTCATAGTAACGATTTTTGATAACAGAATTAAGAAAACAAAAAACAAGCAAGCATTGCAGACTAAAGTGAATTTAAGATTAATTATTTTAAAGAGTTTATTACTATTAGGAATAAAGGGTACAGCTCAAACCATAGATTTAGGCGCTTTTCAAGGAAAACCTTTAAAAATAGGAGGCAGCGCATCAGTTGGTTCCACCTTTTCTGAATCGAATAGAGATTCCAGAGCCCCCTTTATTTATAATTTTACAGGAAACCTAAATGTTTCCCTCTATTCTTTTTCGATGCCTATTACCTATAATTTTTCCAATATGGGAGGAAAATTAAGTTACCAAGTACCTTTTAACTTCAATCGTTTAAGTCTAAACCCCCGTTATAAATGGATTTCGGTTTTGATTGGTGATGCTTCTATGACCTTTTCTCCCTATTCTTTAGCAGGTCACATGTTCACAGGAGGCGGAATAGAACTTACCCCCGATGGTCCTATAAAAATATCGGCAATGTACGGTAGATTGCTAAAAGAAGTAAATGATATCCACAATCCAAACAGTTTACCCGTATTTGAACGTTGGGGATACGGAACAAAAATAGAACTCATAAAAAATAAATATAAGCTAGGATTTATAGGTTTTTATGCAAAAGATAAAGAAAACCCATTGTTATACCAATCGGTGGCACCTAATGTAGAAAATTTGAGTCCCAAAGAAAACCTAGTGATAGGTTTAAATTTTGAAACACAAGTATCCAAAGAAGCTAAAATTTATGGTGATTATACCAATTCATCACTAATACAAGATGTTCGATCAACAGGAAAAAGCAGCCCTCAAGGAGTTGCTTCTTTACTACTAAAAGGCAATGCCTCTACCCAAAATTTTAATGCCTTCAAGTTAGGATTCGACTATAAAATTCAAAAAATGATGGTAGGAGCCAGTTTTGAACGTATAGATCCAGGTTATCAAACCATGGGAGCCTATTTTTTTTCCAATGATTTGCAAAACATCATGATTAATGCCTCTAGACCATTGTTTAACGATAAAGTACAATTAACAATGAATCTTGGGATTCAAAAGGATAATTTAGATCATAAAAAAGCACAGACAACCAATAGATTCGTAGGAACTGTAAATACAAATATTAAGATAAACGAAAAGCTCTCAACCAACCTTAGTCTTACCAATCAATCTACTACAACTAATGTAAATCCAGATCAATTCGTACAAATTAATCAAAACAATCCTGCTATTAATGCTATTAACCAATTAAATTATAGACAATTGTCCAATGGCTTGATATGGAATGCCAATTACCAACTCCCCGAATCAAAACAATCAAAACGCAATTGCAGTTTCAATTATAATTACAACGAAGTAGAGAATGAACAAGGCGGACAAATAAGCCCCAATCAAAAAACAGCCATTCATAACTTGAATGCCCTCTACACCCATTTTTTAATGAAAACCAAATGGGCATTCAACACCTCTTTAAATTATACAATAAGCCAAATAACAGGTCAGAACATCCATACATTTGGTCCCGTACTAGGGATTAGCAAAAAATATTTTAAAGATAAATTAACCACCCAATGGGCCACTTCATATAATTCCAGTAAAAGCCCTTCTAGTAATGCTCACAATTTTAATTGTCGTTTTAACGCAACCTACAAAATGTTAGAAGAACATAACTTTAATTTTATGGTATCTCAACTAATAGCAAATTCTTCAAACGCTTCAACATCCAATAGTATCAATGATTTGACAATCACTATTGGTTATAACTTTAATTTTGCAGGAACTAAAAAGAAACAAAAAGAAGAAGAAGAAAAAAAAGTATCCCTAGAATCACTAGAAAAACCCAAAATCACCCTTAATATATCAGGAATCAGTACAGATTTAGACTCAAAAGCCATAGGCATCCTCATAGAAGAAAAAAACAATGCCATAGATTTTGAAGGATTAGAACCCCTTCAAGAAATACTATCAATACAAAAAAAGAACTTACAAGAAAACGTATCGAAATATGATCAAAGCATAGATCCAAAAGAAAAAAACAAAATTGAAAAAACAATAAAAAAAGAATTTCATCTTTGGGATTTAGAATTGCAAAAAATAGCAGCGTTTAATGACTTATACAAAGAATCAAAAAATAAAGCTTTCAGCAAAATAAAAGAAGAAATAAAAGAGAACCTATCCGTTAATAAAAAACATTTAAAAACCCAATACAAGTCAGAATTTTTTAAAGAAGATGACGAGGATAGCCAAGGAACTTTTTTAGCCTTTGAAGAAGAAATGATCAAACAAAAAGCCAAGCCCACCCCAAAAGATCTTTTTGCAATGGCACAAATCAGTCTATACTTTCAATTAGAAAATCTAGATTGGAACAATTCCTACAACAAAACACTAATAAATGTTAAAAATCAGTATTACCAACAATTCAAAAAGGCAAAAGAACCGCTAGGAATCGTTGAAGCATTAGTAGTTAAAGGAATAGACACTTATGTAAAAAAATACAAAGAAAAATTTAAAAAATAAGTCATAAAGTCAGGAGTCATTTTTTACTCCATATAACTGATTAAAAATAAAACAAACAAAATTCAATAAAAAATTGAATATGAATAGATTAAAATATTTTTTCTGCCTTCTGTTACTACTGTTAAATAGCGTAGGATGGTCACAACTTTACCCAGTACAAGTAAACAGTAGCGTATTACCGCCTTATTTATCTAGTGTGTCGAGCTATGCTACAACAGTTGATCAAAAATATCTAGTCAATATCTACACAGCGGATCTAAATGTTGTTCATCGTCAAGTACGATTACAGTTATACATAGAAGGAAATGGTATTCAAGCCCAATCCCTTCCAATGGTACAAGGTGCGCCCATTATGTACCTAAACGGAGGCGAAACCCTACAACTATCCAATCTAGATCTAGCCCCTTATTTTCAATTAGAAAACCTATCCGGAATTAATCAAAACCAATACAGCGGTACCTTACCACAAGGCAATTACAAATACTGTATAGAAGTATATGATTTTATAACCAACCAGCGAATTTCACAAAAATCCTGTACCTTCTATTATTTTGTATACAATGAACCCCCGTTACTGAATAGCCCTAGTAATCATGAACTGGTTCGTTTTCAAGAACCCCAAAACCTTATTTTTACCTGGACCCCCCGACACCTCAATGCCGTAAATATAGAATACGAATTTGAACTAGTAGAACTCCTAGACCAGCAAGTACCCTCTAACCATGCCTTTCTAACCAGCATACCCTTATACAAAACCACCACCTCCACGACCGTTTTACATTACGGTCCCGTAGAGCCCCAACTAATTGCAGGACGTAAATACGCTTGGCGCGTAAAAGCACTAAGTCAACCTGGATTTGGCGATAAAGCCATATTTAATAACAATGGTTATAGCGAAATTTTTGATTTTATCTACCCAGGTAATTGCCCCCCTCCAAAATTCGTACTAGCTATTTCCCTTAATGCCACCCAATCCAAAATTACGTGGCAAACCAATCCCGACTTTGTAGATTATAAAATAGAATACCGTAAAAAAGGAACCAATAGTTGGTACCCAACAGCCTACTACAATAACGAAGCCAAACTATACGATCTAGAAGCAGGAGCAACCTACGAATATCGAGTAGGAGGAGAGTGCATAGGAGGACTTGTAAATTATACCCCCGTAGAAGAATTTACCCAACCCCGTAAAGAAGAAATAGCCATCAAATGTGGCATAAAACCCAGTATAGATTTAAGTAATACAACCCTTTTTGAAAGAGAATTACCCAATGATCAAATCATTCTTGCAGGCGATTTTTCCATCAAACTCACCGAAGTAAGCGGTAAAGGAACCTATAGTGGCAAAGGCTACGTGAGCGTCCCTTATTTATCCTTTGTAAAAATAGGCGTAGAATTTAAAGACATTACCCTTAATACAGACTTTAGGTTAGTAAAAGGCGAAATCAAAGCCCTATATGATCCAAGTTGGAAAAATATAATAGATCTCAGTAGCCTATACGATCAAATAGAAGACGGTTTTGATCTTCTTTCCCCCGATACCGAAGAACATCAATTTCAAACCAATTTTGATATTCCCGATCTGTCACATATTACAGTAAACAGTAATGAAGTAGTAGTCACCGGTACTAATGGACAAACCCAAAGTTTTGATCTAGACCCCAAAGAACTCATAATCATCCGCGACCCCAAAGGAAACGTATATGCAGTGCCCCCAGGAAGCGATAAGTCCGTGGTTTTAAATGAAGGACAAGCCGCAGGATTTATTCCTGATGCTTCTAATACACAAGGTATTACCAGCGCAGGCATGGTAACAAAGCTAGCTCCTATAGCCGCTCGTGTTACTTTTGAGCGATCGGCAGAAAGTAAGTATGCTGACGATGTAATGCCTGCAAAAGCACATCCTGACATTCAAAAACTATACAAAACCATTGCTGACGGAGCGACACCTTATACTTTATATCATAAAGGAATCCAAAATGATGGAAAAGGAAGTCGTAGTTTTGATTTTATAGATGCAGTAATAGCCGTTAATGGTACAACAATAAAGCCTGAGAGTATCCTATTTAATATCAAAGGCAGCGTGGCTAAAAAAATAGGGGGGCTGGTTATGAAAAATGGCAAGGCCTATCAACGACTAGAAGTACCCGTATATCATAGCTCAACCCCTGAGGAACTATTGGCACTAATACCAGGAAAAGACGGAGCCAAGCACCAAGTATTAGGCGCGGCAAAAATTATTCCAATCAAAACACAAACGGATGTAAATATAACCTTAGTACCCGTAAATAATGCGACCATACCTGATGGGATCGCTACGCAACTTAATGCCATTTATGCAGATGCTGGAGTAGAATTTAAAGTGACAATTGCGCCCAACCATGAAGTAGCAAAAAACACCTTAGAATGTGGTAAAGATGCCCTATTAGAAAAATTATCCGAAGACCAATCGCAATTTGTAGAGCAATACAAAGCCGGCAAAGACATCAAAAAAGACCAATACTATGTGTTTGTTACCAAGGGGATTACCCCAAGTAGAGCCATTTCAGGTTTCATGCCACGCCATTCACAATTTGGTTTTGTGTTTACCAATCAAAGTGGAGATGAGGTAAAAGCAGGCAATGACCTAGCAACAATAATTGGGCACGAATTAGGTCACGGCGTATTCGAGTTGGAGCACCCATGGGAACAATTTTCTACAGGTGATAAAAACAGTAATACTCCATGGTTAATGGATTATGCTTTAGGCACAAAACTAGCGTATCCACACTGGCAACGCATTAGTCACCCTAAATTTGGGGTGTATGTGTTGGATGGAAGTGAGAAGGGGGAGTTGGCTGGAGGATTTGCCATAGCACCAAATTTGACTTTTGTTAAAAGCCAACTGAATACCGTAGCTTCATCTTTACAATATATCGCTCCATTAGGTACCCTAGGTGGATTTGAGGATAGAATTAATGATAAGGAAGTTGTTTACTTGTGGGATAGCACTAAAGCCAAATTTATTGCAAAAACAAATGAAAACGGAATCGGAAAAGAAATAGAATATACTATAAAAGTTAGTCCTTCAAGTGATAATGATGTTATTTGGTTATTTTATGATAATGAACTGAGTTGTAACGGTAGAAAGTATATAAAAACAACGTATGGACTAATAAAAAATAAAATTAATAGTTTACAATCCTTGCAAGAATATGTTGACACGGTCAAAGGTAAAGCTGAATTAAAGAAACAAGAGAATGACAAAAGAAATGTTTATTGGGGAGTTTTACCATGTAATGCTAATTCTAATTCTAATTCTGGTTCGGGATCAGGATCAGGTTATGCTAATTATATAAATAATCTTGGGAAAAAAGCAAATCAAGCGTATTCACCAGATAATAAACCAGTAAATACTTCAGAAAATCATTTGTTTGATTATACTAAGGTAATTTCAGATGCTGAAAAGCAAAAAGTTTTTTCTGAATTGCAAGCTATAAATACTTCTAGTAAGTTGGTATGCAAAATTTATTTGACAGACACTAAAACACCAGAACAAAAAAAGACTGAAATAGCTACTTACGTCCATGATTTACCTGGTAAGCAAATTGCACTTTGGATTGATTTTGATGCACAAGGAAAAGCGTCTATAAAAACGTTTTTAGGAAAAGAAATTAAAGGAAGAGATGCAGAAGGAACAGGTATATATATAAAATATCTTTCAGATGTTTTAGCAACACTTGATTTACCAGAATTAAAATTCAATCCCTTAACAGCACTATTAGACGGGCTTGCAGGATTAATAGAGGAAGCAAAAATACCTGAGCGTTTTTATAACCCAGATCATGCACAATACAACCCATTACCATCTATGGTGTATTCTTTAGCTAGTTTATCCATCATAAATGACGAAATGGATAAGTTCATGAATTCAGGTAATACAGATGTAGTAAAGTATTCTCAAAGTCGTCAGCAATTTGCTTTACTATGCGGTGTTTGGAATGGCTTTGTGGAGTTGGTGGCGGGTGTTCCTCAAGGTTTATCACTTGTAGTTAAAGCTGATGAAGGACTCATGAATTTGATAACCAATAAAGATAATGCCCGTGCAAAATTAAAAGAGGCTTTTGATAAATTCAGTTGGTCTGCCTTAGGTGATATGATTGACGAAGAATGGAAAAAGGCAACTGCAAATCCATGTATGGTAAGTCATTTGAGCGGTAAAGTTGTTTTTGTTGTAGCTTCTTGTTTTATTGGAGCAGGTGAAGCCAATATAGCCTCTAAGTTTTTACAAACAGTCGAACGATTGGATGTTATAGGACAAGCAATGAGTAATTTCGCTAAATTATCGAGCCCTATCGTAAAAGCAGCCTTTAATAAAGCGGGTAAACTAAAAATATTACCACTGGCAAAATTAGAACCTCAATTCAGTATTCGTTTACGAACTCTATTTAAGGAGAATGTACGTCAATTATTGAATCGTACCTCAGATCAAGTAGCTTTAAGTTTACATGCTTTAGATAATGGGAATTTTTTATGGGATACTATTGAAGTAAGCCCAGAGGAATTAGCAGAAATTTTAGCTAAAAAACTGGATCCAAATAAAAAAGAGATTGTACTTTTATCTTGTAATGATTTAGCCAGTGCCCAAGCACTTGCCCAAGCTACTGGTAAAAAAGTTTATACCACTGATGGTGCTATAACGATCTTTGAAAATGGTATAAAACGTGCTGATAATACCAAATGGTATGAGGTGTCACCAGACGGCACAGCAACAGAACTATCTTCTCCGCCTGTTAAAGAATGTTCGACTTGTACAGGTGAAGGGGTTGAAATGGGGAGGTCTTTTTCTAATAATTTGAGTGATGATGTCTTACAGAATCTTGAAAATACTTTAGGAGGCACTAAGCTTGCTGAATTACTTGAAATTACTAAACAATTACCAAGTACTTGGACAATTAAAAGAATAGAAGGAAAATTAGTTTTAGTTGATAAAGAAGGAAAACAATGGGCAGAGATTCTGAATAATGAAATACGCGCTACAGCGGGGGATGCTGGACAGGGATGGAATAAATTTCTTAACGTTGCACCGCCATTGATGAAGAACTTCCGATATGTAGTTGATAATGGTAGATATGTTTTTGAAACTGATGAATTGGGAAGAGTTAATAAAGCTATAATGGAAGACATAGACTTCACTACTAGAGCAAGAAATGAAACCTATCAGCAAGAGACTAAATTAGTAAAAGATGGTTATTCAAATGATGATGGTGGGCATATTTTTAGAAATGAGTGGGGAGGGCCAAGTGAGCAGATAAACTATTTTTCCCAAAACGCAGCACAGAATAGAGCTGGTGGAGAGTGGTATAATATGGAAAAAGCTGTCTCAGATTTTAAAAAGCTAAATCCAAATACCAAAGTTAAAGCAGAAATTCATTTTAAATTTTCAGGAGACTCTAAACGACCTTATGAAGTTGGTGTGGATATCTATACAGGTGGAAATTATAGTGAGAGTTTAAGTGTAAAGAAAATTAAAAATCCATAAGATGAGTATAAATATTGAAAAATTAGTTAATGCAATTTATAGCTATTACAATGAGCACGCATACAAAAGAATTAATGTAGAATATCTATTTACAGAATCGGGAAGCTATAAGTTTTTTGTCAAATATATTATGTCTTCGGGAGATGTAGTATCAACTACGAAAAGTCCGAGACCAATTGATGATGAAATAGAAGTAATATCTGAATATTTTGATAAAACAATTAATACAGTAGAGAGATTTAATAAATTTCTGATTGAAATAGATAATAATAAGAATTTTTCAGAAAAGCATTTTTGGGATGAAGGTAAAGAGAAACAAGATTTATTAGACTATGCTGAAATTTTTTTTCAATGGGCAAATGACAGAATGATGTCTATGATATTTGAGTATGAGAAAGATAATAATTTGCTGCTAACACAATATGATAATGATGGAGATTTAGAATACTTGAGTTCTTGGGATCGTGGAGTGTTTACTTTTTACATTAATGAAAATAATGAATTAGAGTATAAAATAGTCCTTATCAAAGATGAAGTTGAAAGAGTCTTGGAAATGCCATTGAAGGATTATTTTATCGAAGGTGTTTTAGAGCATCATAAAATAACAAATACTGAACTTTTAGATGTTTGGAAGCCTTGGAATACATTAATAATTAGGTCTCCCCACACCGGAATACCGTACGATAAAGTGGATGAATATGTAGAATATAAAACTGTTATGTCCTAAAAAAGTATCTTATCCCGATCGCTCGGATTTACACAATCCAAATCTAAACGTCTAGTTTTCAACGAAACAGTTAGCGCAGAATTGTATTCTGTGCCCACAAAGACAAGAAAATAAACTAAAAAAACACAATTTATAATTGTGTTTTTTTAGTTTTGTAGTAAATAGTATATAAGCCATGTCAACAAAATACAAAGCCACTACAACAGAAGATTGCTATTTCATTACCATTACAACTGTAGGTTGGATAGATGTTTTTACAAGATTAAATCAAAAGCAAAATATCATAAGCGCATTACAATACTGCCAATCAAACAAAGGTTTGGAGATTTATGCCTATTGCATTATGTCAAATCACATACATATACTCTGTAAAGCTACAGCAGGATTTATACTAAGTGATGTTATTCGTGATTTCAAAAAATTCACTTCCAAGAAAATTATTCAAACTATAATCGATGAACCTGAAAGCAGACGCGAATGGATGTTGGATTATTTTAAAAAATCTTGTGAACATTTAAAAAGACATCAAACGTATAAAGTTTGGCAAAATGGATATCACGCAGAACATATTTTTAGCAACAAATTTATAAAACAAAAATTGGAATACATTCATCATAATCCTGTAAAAGATAAGATTGTCGATTTACCTGAGGATTATTATTTTAGTTCTGCAAGAAATTATGTAGGTTTAGAAAATGATCTAGAAGTGATACTTTTATATTTGTTTTGAAAGCCAATAGGAGTGGGCACAGAATGCAATTCTGCGCTAACTGTTGCGTTGAGAAATATGTTGAGTA
>NZ_PCMX01000037.1:0-413 GCF_002530675.1 Flavobacterium columnare NBRC 100251 = ATCC 23463 | reverse complement strand
GTAGATCTGAGCGATCGGAGGTGTTAGTTTTGAACGAATTAATCAAAGATAAAAGTATTAACAGTGTGGCAGATATAAGAGCACTTGATATCAAAATTGTCATAAGATGGAAAGTAAAAGATCAAGTTTTTAAGCAAATGGTTACTTGTCCTCATTGTTTTTATATAACGGAAGGGGTTTTCTTTCCAAATAGTAAATAAAATG
Source organism: Flavobacterium columnare NBRC 100251 = ATCC 23463 (assembly GCF_002530675.1). Taxonomy (GTDB): domain Bacteria; phylum Bacteroidota; class Bacteroidia; order Flavobacteriales; family Flavobacteriaceae; genus Flavobacterium; species Flavobacterium columnare. Next base: position 209 of record NZ_PCMX01000037.1, on the reverse strand, counting down.
ATAAAATATTTTAAACAACAGAATTGGGAAAATTTAAAAGCTTACATTAACATAAATGATAAGGGTGAATTGTTTACTGGAATAAAAGAAAAGTTAGACCTAAATAAAAATATATATTTTAGAATTTCATACGTGAATAATTTTGAACATGGATTAATTTATGATTTTTGTTTTAGAGAGTATACTTGGTATATATATATATATATATA
>NZ_PCMX01000036.1 GCF_002530675.1 Flavobacterium columnare NBRC 100251 = ATCC 23463 | reverse complement strand
TTGGTGAAGTATTTTTAACAACTGTATGTTCTTCCGAAAATGTTTCAATCCAGCTACCTGATGTGCATTGATAAGAGACTGATGCTTTTATACGATCGTTATTTGACCATTCCATAGGAATTAGAGCGAAAGCCGACATATCAGTGCCTTCTACTAACTTAATCCCATTCTTATACCACTTGTATATAAATGTTCCACTACCTCCTGTAACATTCAAGGTTAAGCTCAAATTATCATCATTTGAACAGAAAGGACGCACTCCATTAATAACTATATTAGAAGGAGAGGTTTGTTTTTCTATTACAAGAGAAACTTCTTTTGTAGTAGCAGGATCTAAATCCGTAAATACAATTGATTTTAATGTATCTCCTGTATTTAAAACAGCTCCTGTAAAAGTAATATCGGAACTATTTGTGGATTGACGAATATTATTTAGATACCATATATATTTATACCCAATCGTTGTATCTCCTGTGATATTTACTAAATATCTTTGAGTATCATTAGCACATAACTTAGGATTACCTGATATTGTAATAGAAAAATTAGGAACAAACTTATAATTGGTATTAAACTTAATTTTTTGTTGTGCTTTTCCACTTACGGCTACATACATAGCGTTATAACTTCCTGTTGTATTTTTTGAATTAATAACAAAATCATAATTACCATTTCTGAGTATTGCATCTTTCAACACATTTTCATCTTCTGTAAAATTACCATCTTTATTAAAATCTAGATAAAATTTAGGTTTCCCAAAAACAGATGATCCATTACTATTCGTTTGAGTTGAACTGAATGTATAGGTTTCTCCTGATTTAAATATAGTATAACTAGATTTAGACATCATGTCATAATCTGAATATGATCCATAAAAACCTACAAAACGTTTGTCATAAATTTTTGAACCAGAAGAATCAGTAATGGTAATTTGATTAAAACGTGTTTTTAATAAACCTACTCTGAATAGGATTTCTTGTTTTGCACTACCAGCAATAGCTACGTACTTAGCTAAAACAGAACCTGTACCTACACAACAGGAAGGAATTTGAAAATCATACCGTCCTTCTACCAAATTACTACTTAACAACAGATCTTCTGAATTTTGTAAAATTCCGTCACCATTTAAGTCAACAAAGAAATTAGGTTTCCCATAAGATGTGCTACCATCGCTATTGCTTTGAGTAGGAACAAACTGATAATTTTGACCCGCTGTATAAATAGCCACTGGGGCTGCTGAACTGATGTCATAATTTGCATATCCATTATATGGACTTGGGAAATTATATGTAAATAGAACTGTACCCGCAGCCTCCTTTACTTCTACTTTTGTAAATCTAGTCTTAACTTCTAATTGTATTTTTAATATTATTTCTTGTTTTGCACTATTAGATGAAGCATAAAGAAGAGCTTTAGTTGAAGCATTAACTCTAAAATTAGTTGGTAATGTAAATTTGTATCGTCCTGATACTAGTACGGATTTGAACAAAACATCTTCACTAGCTTCTAAAATACCATCATTATTTAAGTCTATAAAAAATTTAGGTTTGTTAAAACTTGTTGTCCCATCGTTATTACTTTGAGCAGCTGAAAAATAATAATCTACACCTGACGTTAAGCTCACTTGTGAAGTAGTACCTAAATCATAATCTTTATATTCAGTGTATGAATTAGTAAATAAGACATTGGTGTTATCTTCGATTTTCACAGTACTGAAGCGTGTTTTTAGAGAATTTCCACTTGGTGTGTAAGAAACAAAACCACTTGGTATAGCAAATAAGCCTCCTAACACCCCTACTACAAACTGACCTGAACCTGCTATAGTGGCTCCTGCGGCTCCTGCTATTGCAACTAATGCCCCTCCCCCTGGACCTGGTTTAGGCGTATTATCATAAGATTCGTTTTCTTCCTGATTACATGATTTTACAAAGTCCGCTTCCGAACGTTTATAACAAGATCCTGTGGTTACAACTGCTTGATAAATACCTGAACTGGTTCCTGTAGTTGTTAAAGATTTGCTATTTTGTTGAACAACTCCATCTTTTATAAACTGAACAGTTGCATTAGAATTTGATGACAATAAATTTTGTAACACGTTTTGTTTACTAGGATCGGTAGCTTGAGCCGTTAGCGTAAAAGAACTGGTTCCTTTAGCTGGACAAAATTCAGCAGCACTTTCTGTTAAGCTAATCGCAGGTATTTCTGAATTTGGTAAATCTACTTTATCTGAATTACTAGGTGTAGATTTTAATCCCATGGATAACATTAGTTTTTTTTCAGTAGATGAAATTTCTATTGTTCCTTCTTTAGTAATATTCAAATAGCTATTTGTGGTAACGTTTTTTACTGTATATAATACATTTTTATTACTGTCTCTACTCAGATCAAAAAGATCGGCTTGATCCATTGTAGAACAAACAACAGACCCCCCAACAAATTTTAAGCCATAGTTTTTATTAGACTTAGAAATAATTTTTCTGCTGGTTGTATCATAATAAAAAACAAAATCTCCTGGTAACAAAACGGTTGGATCTTGTTTGTATTCTTCTACCGTTGGCTTAAAGTTTGTTCCATTAGCATCATTATAACGCAAAAACTTTTTAAAAGTCTGATCTGATATAACGAAATAATTATTTTTTGAATTTTCTTTAACTTTTACAGCTACATATTCACTATTTTTAAGAGGTAATTCAGTAGCAATCGTTTTTTCGGCAACTGTCCCTCCTGAACTAATAAATTTAGTCCATTCGTAATCAACAACATCTGGCGAAGGATTTTTAACTAGAACTTTAAAATTATCTTCACAATCGGGTTGTGTAAAATCTAATGTTATTTTCTTATCCGAAACCGTAAAAGCATAGGATAAGGTTTCCTTGTTTGAATCTAGCTTTCTATTGTTTAATTTATCTTTTATTGTGAAATAAAAAGTTCCTGGAAAATTTATTTCTATTTTTTTACTTATAAAATCTCCTTTGCATTTTAGTTCTTGACCTCCTAATGTAATTTCTTTTCCATTATAGTTTAAAACTAAATCAAACTTTTGTGGGTAATTATTTGAGTCTGTATCTTCCGCTTGAATGTTTATATAAGCGGGTTCAAATTGCCCTGGTACTAACTCTAAGTCAGGAACGTCAAAATCTACAGTAGGCATGGTAAAATTACCAATTACTTCATATACTCTTCTAAATTTTTGAGAAGATTCAACAACCAAACCATCTGTATTGATAATTTTCACAAAAACCTCTGCATCATATTGTCCTATTTCATTTAACCCTTTAAAAAAACAAACATCTCCTAAAAGGCATAAACCAGAATCTTTACTTAATTCATAATTATTACCTGATTTTTTATTTGTCAGAATAGCTTTTACAAATTCTACCGTTTGTACTTTATTGTCTAGCGGGTTCGCTTCTTGTACAAAACCTATTTTAAATAGGTCTCCTACATTACCTTGTACATTAGCTACATCCATATCAATAGTAACATAAGGCAGAAAACCAGACATAACAATACTCAAGGGGCAGGTTAATTGATTCCCTTTTAGAGATTCTCCTTTAACAATAAGGGTGTAATATCCTTTTGATAAGTATTCTGGAGAAATTTGTTCTACCGTATTAATCTTATCTATACCATTAATAGCTGGTTTCTTAGGATTTTTAGCATCTAATATATAGGGCTGATAAATATCTCCTTGCTGTGATTGTAAACTTAAATCTATATTTGCATTCAACCCAAACCCAAAATCTTCATCCATCCATGCTGCTGTTATTTTAGGCACATCTCCTCCTGGATAATACAACGGAATTTTATATATTATTTCAGAACTAGCTCTTAGTGTTTTTACATCTTGAATAACTAAGGCGTTTTTAGCAGCGTATCTAAATAATTCTTCTCCATTACATTGCCCCCAACCTGACATATAATCAGGGCCTGGATCGCCTATATCCAATGCACTATTTATTAAAGAGGCTTTAATTGTTGTAGCTGTAGGATATTGACCATTATTTATTTTATATTCTTCAGAAAATGCCGAGACAATAGAACTTACTAATGGGGTTGCAAAGGATGTCCCTTCTTCTTTTTGAAAATTAAAATCAATAGTCTGACCCTCTGCACAAATATCAGGTTTTATACGTCCATCTGTAGTAGGTCCAATAGAGGTATATTCTGTTACAGAATAATTTCCAGCATCATTCAGCATACTTGTAGCACCTACAGTTATTAGGTTTTTACCCCCAGCATAAGAATTAATAGAACCATTTATTTGGGAAGGTTTTGGGTATAAAACGCCATTGCTTCCGTAGGGGATTTTAATTTTCTTTCCATTTTGGTCATCTACATAAATATCGGAGCCCAACTGTATTTTTGAGTCAATTTCTTCCGATCCTCTATGACCGTGATTTCCAGCGGCAAATAACAGAACCGCTTGGTTATTGTTTAAATAAGAAAATTGATTATATTCTTTTTCTTTGTAAGAAATATCTTTTAGTCTATCTAGATAATCATCTCCATTAAAACCTCCTCGCCAATAAGGTATTCCTTGGGTTACTGTCCATTGAAAAGGAGCTCCCCATGAACAATTAATGGCAAAAAATTTAGACGGATCTTTTTTCAATTCCTCTTTATAGTCTCTTAATGAACCGATTCCTCCACTAACTGAATACTGACCGATTACATTATTATTTACGTTTTTACCCACAAAAACACCACGCTGAAATTTTGTGGGGTCTCCCCCGATCATTACAGCTGTAACATCTTCAGCGTGTTCATCTATTGCATGCACACCTCCTACTTCCCGAAAATTATCTTTAAAATTTTTAAAATAATCTCGGGTCATATTAGCAAAACCACCTATTTCAGAAATAATTACTGAGCCAAATGACTTAATACCATTAATGTATTTAGCTATTTGTTCGTTTATATAATCGTGTCCTAGTGCGTCAAATCGTGAAGCCTTATTAGCTTTTATTGTATTATTAATAAGTTCTTCATAAATCAATTTTCCATTAAGTGTATCCAAATTAGTTTTATTTGGACAATCTTTTATTAAATCGTACTCTTTTTGTATTTTTTTATCAAAGGCTTCTTTTTTAGTTTGAATTGAATTCCACAAGACATTTTGCTGTGGTATAAAAGGTCCGAAAAAACCTGTTTCTAATGTATTAGTCTGTATTTGAGAAAAAAGAGACACATTAAACAGTAAAAAAAATAAAATTTTATGTCTCATATTTAATTACATGTTTTAATTCCTGAACCGATCACTACTCCTTCAAACTCCATTTCAGCACAACTAGTAAAATTACCGTATGCTTGAGTTACTTCAAATTTAAAAATTGTGGGATTATTAATAGGTTGTGATAAATTAATAACTTTATCCATATTATCCGCAATCCAAGTAAATTCTCCGTTATTTCCGCCTGGTAAAGGGATAAAAACGGTAGGAGCATTTGCAAGACTATAGGATATATTTACTTTGGTAAAAATTCCATTTAATCCTAAACGTCTAGGTTTATAAATTACTTTACTAACACTAGAGCATGTGTTACTCAAATAAAATTGTAGAGTATTAGGCACTCCACTAATAGACCATTTAGAATGATAGGCAGAATTTACATCTTCATCATAAGCATAATCTAAATTATTAGGAGCTTGAACGGACTCTCCTTCAACAGTAGCGGTTGCGTACACTACTGGAATTCTTGACTGGGCTTGCAATATAAACCCTGTAAGAATAAAAAATAAATAAAAAAATAATTGCATATAAATTAGGTTAAATTTAGTTTATTGGGGTTAATTTAAGGAGCATGTGGTTGATATTACATTACGCGCTTTTAAATCTTCTATTAATGCTTTATCAATTTCTACATACAAATTGTTTTCTGGAGTATTTACAGGCGCATTTTTTACAGGAAAGCCTTGTAAAAACATATAGTAGGCTAGTTGAACGACAGTAGTTGAATATTCAATATGGGGATTTATAGAGGCATAACTGCATTTATCCTTTATATAGGCTTTCACTTCAGGCTTCAACTTTGTGCAAACATCTGTTAAACTAACAATTTTTTGCATCTGTTCTGTTCGTTTAGTATTTTCTGTTGGATCCATCCATTTGGCTTGTCTTAAATTTTCATTTAATCTTACTCCATCAGCAACGTACTGCGGAACAACTGGATTATCTTTTATAGGTGATTTGTAGTTAACAAAATCTTGAAGTAAATTTTGATTAACTGAAACATGTATTAACTCATGTAAAAGAGTACCCGCACTGTTTTTTGAATAACCAATGGTATAACTTTTAGGTAATCCTATTTCGGTATCGTATTTACAAATTGTAGATCCTCCTTGTCGTGTATCTTCTCTGTTTAAAGAAGTAACTAATTCAATATTTCGCAAAGCATCCTTAATAGCAATAGCTAAATACGGATTTGAAACCGCAAAACTATGGCTTTTCAAAACGCGTATATCACGTTGAACTTCTGGATCAATAACTTCTTTTTTGCACACATTTTTAAATGCAAAAAGAGAAAAAACACTCCCTAAAAACAAGGGAATTGTAGATTTAGGTAAAATTTGATTCATTTTATATTTTTTTTAACATAATATTATAAAGTTATAATTGATTTTAAATATTCACAAATAAAATCTAATATTTTTTTCTATATTGTCTAAAAAATCAATTTTTTTTTATAATATAGTTCAATTTTTAATAAATATATTATATATTAAATTTCCTCCTTCATACGGAAAACCGGTAATTCTGGGGGGATTTGACTGATAATCTACGCATTTTAAACTTGGATTGATACCGTTATTATAATATCCACTATCACGGGTAACTACCACCATGTGACCACTACCTCCTTGACGTGTATAAGCTAATCCTACACTTTGCCCATTAGGTAAAGTAGAAAGAAGACAATAGGCAGTAGCTTCATCTAAGCCTGTAATACACCGAACACTAACTCCTGCATTTCTAAATAAATCTATAATTTCATCTATTTGTGCAGTATCTTGTTGCATTATACCTGTTGATGCTACTAAATCTGTAACTGTTGTGTTTAGCAATGCTGCAGTAGAACAGTAATAACAATTTTCATTTAAACAATAACTATTCGTTGACTTTATGGGATCCATAACAGGATAAAAACCTTTTTGTCCTAACCCCAAAAAAGAAAAGAACAAGAAAAACAAAGTAGTAATAAACTTTTTCATAAAATTATACATAGTAAAAATTAAAAAATAATACAGCGTTCTCTCTTTCTATCATTTACCTCTCTTCTAATATCTACTTTTAATCGCATATCATCTAGTTTATCAAATTCCTCAATAGCTTTTTTTTGCTGTTCACTTAATTTGGGTTTTGTACACTCAGGACATACAAAAGTATATAATGACTCTCCACTCCGGAGTTGGTGATCTAAGACAGGATTTTGACCTTTAGTTCTAGTTACTAACTCATTCATCCAATCTTTGGCTGGAAGACAAATAATATCTTCATCTAGTGGATCTACTCCTCTAAATTGTTTGTGAGTTGGATCTAGTACCAATTCTTTGCCTTTAAAAATTATTGTTACAGCAGTATGATTAAATGATTCGTATTGAGGATAACGCCATTTCCAATAAGCAAAAGTAGCTCCCTCACCAACTGAAAAACCTTTAGAAGATAATAGTGATTTAACACGTATAGCATCAACACATGATCCTCCATTCTTGGATATAAATTCTTTTATTGCATCTTTTGCTCTGTCTAGATATTGCCTTAACTCTTCCTTTTGCTGTTCCGTTTGCAAATTGGAAGATACAATAGCAAAACGACTGCAAGGATCTTGTGAAAATCCTTTTATAAAAAACAAAAACAGTATATAAAATTTCATAGATTTAAAAAATTAAAAATTATTATCTCCTAACAAAGTTGTATTCCATCTTTTTATCATATCATAACGAGTTGACGCATCAAATGGAGTAGAAGTTCTTAACATATTATATACATCTGTTTCAACAGACTTAAAACGGGAAGTTTCACAAGTGATGATGATGATTTTAGTTAATGCAGAAGATAATGCAGAAGATATTATTGTACCTTTAAAATTACTTATTGTTCTAACTAAAGTCTCTAACTCAGCTTTATTAATAATTGGCAATGAGGAAGCATGACCTAAACTTCTATAAGAACCATCTACTGGAAGACTAACACTATTGACCCCTTTTAATTCAGGATTTGGGAAAGGTTCTATATTGAATAAATAATCTCTTCCATCTCCTCCCTTAAATCCTATGACATACAATGAAGCGTTTGGGGCGGGTATGCAAGCCCTACTTTCAAAAGCTGCATTAAGGTACAGAAGGCAACTGGCTTCATTAATCTTTACTTTAACTTGTAAAACATTCGGAACATTTGCATTTCCTCTAAAAGCATCTCTAATATTTTGAATATTAGAATTATAAACAGTATGTTCTAGATTTAGATCAAAAACTCCTAGAACTCTACTTTTTTTCAGATAAGATTTATCCAATTGATAAATCTTTTTTTGACAATTTACTTTTTTTTCGTTGAATCCTAAAAAAACAAGAGATAAACAAGAAAATAATAATGGTTTTAACATATATTTAATATTTAATTCAAAAGCAATATAAACAAAAAATACTTATTGTTTAAATAAATAAAACCAAATATTTATTTTTTACCAAAAAACACAACTAGAACTTTCTTTTATAACAACAAATATGTGTTTTCAGTAAATAATCTTTAAAAAAGCAAAACGCAGTTTAATAAAAACCATTTAGATTTAACGATCGGCAACTGAAAAGACTTAATTACAGGCTTGTATTAAAAAATAATTCTTTTGTGTTTTATTTCTAATTACATTTAGACATTAAAAACGATCTTTTCTTGATCTAATATTTAACGGTTTAACAGAATTATTTAAAAAACATATACTTTAAATTCAATTACAAATAGAGATGAAAAAAATCTTATTGATTTATTTAGCCGCTTTAACGGCACAGGCACAAGATTATAAGAAGCCCTTAGTAGAAGCCCTTAAAGAAAAAGATCTTCGAACTGATATGTACCAATTAGCAGGGGATCAATTTTTGGGGCGAGAGGCTGGTACTTTAGATGAACTAAAAGTATCTACTTGGTTTGTTAATAAAATGAGAGAAACAGGTATGCAACCAGCTGGAGAATTTGGCACTTATTATCAATTTTTTGACATGTATCGTCATCAAATAAGTCCGAATAGTTATATAAAGATAGGTAATAAAAGTCTTAATATATGGAAAGACATATTAGTAGCGGATGTGGTAAATGCTGATTTTAAAACGGCTATTGTATATGTAGGCAAGGTGGAACCCGATGAATTAGCTACGAAGAACATTCAAGACAAAATCGTTGCAATTGAAATTTCTGACACCAATATTGATAAAGAGATGACTTTATTTGAACGTCGTTATCCTGGTTTTATTAAAACAAAATATTACAACCAAGTAAAAAAATTAGGTGCTAAAGGAATTATATTTATAACAGACGCCATTTCCGAAAAAAGTTGGACAGAAGTACTCCCTCAAATGACCCGAGGTATATATGGTATAGAGGGATTACGAGATAAAGTTGAAAACACTCTTCCTTTATTTTGGATTAAAAGATCCAACAAAGAATGGTTAACTCAAAATCCAGAAATAGAAATTCGTCTAGAAACGGAAACGTATCAATATCCATCCGTTAACCTAATCGGAAAAATAGACGGAACAGATCCTCTGCTAAAAAACGAATATGTATTAATTAGCGGTCATCAAGATCACGATGGTATCCGACACGTAGTAATGAATGACAGTATATATAATGGAGCGGATGATAATGCAAGCACTTGTGTTGCTATGCTTGCAATAGCTAGAGCGTATCAAAAGCAACCTTCAAAACGCAGCCTCTTATTTGTATTTCATGGTGCAGAAGAACGAGGATTATTAGGTTCTCGATATCATACTCAACACTTAATGGTTCCTAAAGACAAAATAGTGGCTGTATTAAACGGCGATATGATTGGGCGTAATAATTTAGATGAGGCGGCTTTATTAGGAGGAGAAAGTCCTCATAAAAACTCTGATGATTTAGTTAAAATGGCTATTGATGCTAACAACGAAAGTACCCGTTTTAAATTTTTAAAAGATTGGGATTTACCTGAGCATCCTGAATATTTTTATTTTAGAAGTGATCATGCTCCTTATGCTCGAATGGGGATACCTGCTATTTTTTTTACTTCTGTTTTACATCATCAATATCACACACCGCAAGATGAATCAGAAAATATCAATTTTAAAAAATTATATAAAATGACGGAGTGGATGTACAGAACTTCATGGAAAGTTGCTAACGTACCTGAAAGACCAAAGCTACTGGAAAGCTTTAAGCTGGAACGATAACTATTAAAAAGGAGTCGTTCTAAAAACAAGCTGCTTTTAGAGAATTGAATGAATAAAAATTACATCCGATAGGTTCTAGATATTTTAGCCCTAAAAAAAGAGGCTAACCTGAAAAAAAAATTTCAGGTCAGCCTCTTTTGTTTTTTTATAAATTAACTTATCGTTTACTTATTTTTTTAATTACTTCTTCATTATCAAATTTTAAGACTATAAAATAAATACCTGTTTCTAGAAATGATAAATCAAACTTTTCTTCTTTTTCTACGCGAGTATTAGACATTTCATAAATAATTCTCCCTATGCGATCTACAATTTGAATAGCACATGAAGAAGGCGTTTTTTCAAATGTAACATTTAGCACATCATTAAATGGAACTGGATAAATATTAAAATCTTTCTTTGTTTCTACATCATTCACAACTACAGGAGCTTGACCAAATACATCTTTAACAAATTGAGATGATATCAAATCATAATAGGTTTTCATAGCAGCGGCTTGTTGTTGTGTAAACATATACATACAAGGATCATCTAGATAATCCATATAGTTCATGGTTAAAGCTTTTTCATTTGGCTCACAACCAGGAACTGATCCTGGTTTAAGACAACCAAAACTTGCGTTACCCACTTTTGGTGTATCTGCTATACCATCATCACCAGTTGCACAACCTTTACCATCACCGAAAGTATGTCTTAAGTTAAAAAAGTGTCCTAATTCATGCGTCAATGTTCTTCCTAAATCATTATTTTTCACAGGTACATACCCTGGACATCCTAAACCACTACCAAAACAAAAAGTATTTATGACTACAGTATGACCTTGTGATGGTCTTCCTCCCAAAACAGAATAGCCTAATATTTGCGAATTATCTTTTTTAGGGATTTGACGAACTACTAAATTCATATATCCCTTCCATGTAGGATCTGAATCAGAATCATTTAAAAAATCTGTACCAAATGTAATCGCTGGAACGCCATCTACTAATCCTGATTCTTTGGGATGATTTTTCGTAGCTAAAACAAATTGAACATTCATTTTTCCGTTCAAAGTATTAGGATACATACGCGCATCAACGCTCCACTTTGAAAGGTCTTTATTCTCCGCATTATAATCCGCGTTTAATATATCTATTTGGCTTTGTACTAATCCTGCTATACATTTTTTATCGTTTTCAGTAGGAGATGTAAACATTGGAAAGTGAACTGCTACGGGTATTTTTATAGGTTCAGCTAGTTTATCTTCTGTTTTTCCTTCTCTAGTATTTTTTAAAAGTCTTTCCTTAAATTTAGTTTGCAATTTATAATGATCTATTTTGTTTTTTGGATCTTTTAAATATTCCTGCATATAGGATTCCGTACCACATTTTCTATCTTGAGCAAACCCTAAGACAGAAATTACTAAAAACAACTTGAAAATTATTTTCATCACTTAAATAATATTATATTTTACCTTTTAAAAAAATTAATTTACAGAGTTAAGCATCTTCCATAACTTATCTTTTAACTCTAGCATTCCTTGTTGCGCTACAGAAGAAATAAATAAATACTCAATACCTTTAAAATCTTGATCCAATTGTACTTTCATTTCAGCCTTTAACTCATCATCTAACATATCGCATTTAGAGATTACGACCAAGCGTTCTTTATCTAAAAGTTCTGGATTATATCTACGTAATTCATCAATCAATATATCGTATTGAGCTTTAATATCGTCTGCATCGGCTGGAATTAAAAACAACAGAGTAGAATTACGTTCAATATGACGTAAAAAATAATGTCCTAATCCACGTCCTTCTGCTGCTCCTTCTATAATTCCTGGAATATCAGCTATAACAAACGATTGAAAATCACGATATACTACAATTCCTAAATTAGGTTTTAATGTTGTAAAAGGATAATCTGCTATTTTAGGTTTCGCAGAAGTTAATACAGATAATAATGTAGACTTCCCTGCATTAGGAAAACCAACCAAACCTACATCGGCCAATACTTTTAGTTCTAAAACGACATCAATTTCATTACCGGGCATCCCTGGTTGAGCATACCTTGGAGTTTGATTAGTAGCACTTCTAAAATGCCAGTTGCCTAGTCCTCCTTTACCTCCTTTTACAAGAATTTCTTTTTGCCCATGCTCTGTTATTTCAAACAATACTTCATCTGTATCTTTATCTTTTACCACAGTTCCTAACGGCACTTCTACAAATTTATCTTCGCCATCATGTCCTGTAGAACGTGAAGAACCACCATCTCCTCCATGACCTGCCTTAACGTGTCTTAAGAATTTCAAATGAAATAACGTCCATAGATTCTTATTACCTACTAATATAACGTGTCCTCCACGTCCCCCATCTCCTCCATCAGGGCCTCCTTTTTCAATAAACTTTTCTCGATGCAAATGAGAAGATCCTTTTCCTCCTTTACCCGAAGCTACATATATTTTTACGTAATCTACAAAATTCCCTTCTGTCATTTCTTTCTAATTTACAATCATAGTCTTAATTCCTAGCCAATATAGTTAGAAACTAAGACCGAACTCTAATTTATTTCTTTTAATGAACGAACAATTACTTTATCTATTTTTATCCCGTCCATATCTATTACCTCTAATTCCATTTTATTCCAGATAAGTTTTTCGCCTACTTTAGGAATAGAACCTAACTCAGTCATAATCAAACCACTTACTGTTGTCACTTCATAATCATTGATTAAATCATCCATGTCAAAATAAGTTAAAAAGTCATGCAAAGAATAATGTCCGTCTACTAACCAGCTTCCATCTTCTCTTGCTACTAACTGAAATTCTTCTTCATAAAACTCAGCTGCGTCACCTACCAATGCTTCTAAAATATCATTAAGAGTAATTATACCTTGTAGTACCCCATATTCATCTGTTACAAAGGCATAATGTACTTTTGTTTTTTTAAAATTTTCCAAGGCTTTATAGGCTGATGTATGCTCTATAAAGTATACAGGTTCTTTAGTGATAGAACGCAAGTCAAAATTTCCTCCTTTTTCAAAATTCACAAAAAGGTCTTTCAAAAAGACTACGCCCACCACATTGTCTAAATTATCTTCACAAACAGGATATATAGAGTGTAATTCTTCTAAAACTTGGGATTTCAACTCATGTATTTGATCTTCTAATGAAAGATAAACCACCGATTTACGATGTGTCATCAAGGAGTTTACTTTTCGATCACCAATATGAAAAACACGTTCTACTATATCTTGTTCGATTTCTTGTACTTCTCCCCCTTCTGTACCTTCTTTTATAATTGCTTTGATTTCTTCTTCGGTAACCTTTCCATCTGCTGTTGGCTTTATATTAAGAACTTTCAAAATAAACTCAGTAGAACTGGTTAATAACCAAATAAAAGGAGCTGTGGCTACTGAAATCATTTTCATAGGTACAGCCACGGATTTAGCAATTGTTTCGGGGTAGTTTAAACCAATTCTTTTAGGTAATAATTCGCCTAAAACCAAAGAAAAAAAAGTTAACCCCATTACAACCACTCCAGTACCTAGACTTTTAGAGTACGGCTCAGTAATAGAATAAGTAGCAAAAAATTCTTGCACATCATGTGTAATTTTATCTCCTGAGTAAATACCTGTTAAAATTCCTATTAAGGTAATTCCTATTTGTACTGTTGATAAAAATTTATTGGGTGAATTAGCCAGATCTAATGCTGTTTTCGCACTCGTATTGCCTTTTTTGGCAGCGGTTTCTAACCTATTTTTTCTTGCTGATATGAGTGCGATTTCTGACATGGAGAAAACTCCATTTAACAGTATCAGCAAGAATATTATGACTATTTCCATTAATTATATTGGTTTGATTTGTTTAAGGTTTTTAACCCATAAGTTTTTCTAAAATACAACATTCTACATACAAATATAACACCTTATTATTTAAACTTAAGAGTTAAAACCTAAATCTAAATCTTATAAATTTTCTATTACTGAGCTTAATCGTTGCGTAACCTCTTCAATTGTACCAATACCATCTACAGCATGAAACCTTCCTTTGTTTTGATAATATCCAATTAAAGGGGCTGTTTTTTCATTATATTCTTGGTAACGATTTCTAATCTTTTCTTCATCTTGATCATCTGTCCGTCCTGAAGTTTTACCGCGTTCTAGTAAGCGTTGTACTAAAATTTCATCATCAGCCTCTAAAGCAATAGTAGCTGTAACCATTTGATCTTTACTAGTCAAAAAAACATCAAGTGCTTCTGCTTGAGCAATAGTCCTTGGAAATCCATCAAATAAAAAACCAAATGAATTCGGATTTTTTTGAACTTCAGATTGTAGCATATTAATAGTAACATCATCTGGTACTAAATCACCTTTATCTATATAAGACTTAGCTAACATTCCTAATTCCGTCTGATTTTTAATATTAAAACGAAAGATATCTCCAGTAGATAAATGAGTTAAATTGTATTTTTTTGTTAAAAATTCAGCTTGAGTCCCTTTTCCTGCTCCAGGTTTTCCGAAAAGAACGATATTAATCATTTTATTCTAAATTTTTTATATTGTTAATTTTGTATTACTATTCTGCTAACTGGTACACTTCTTTTAAATTCCTACCTAAACCATCATAATCCAATCCATAACCTACAATAAACTTATTAGGGATTCTAATTCCCACATAATCTAATTTGATGTCTTTAGTATAAGCTTCTGGTTTAAAAAATAAAGTAGCAATCTTTAGCCTTTTAACTCCTTGGTCCTTAAAAATATTTTTCAGTTCCTCCACCGTGTTTCCTGTATCTACAATATCCTCTACTATTATCACACTTCTTCCTTGTAGATCTTGATTTAAACCAATTAACTGTTTTACTTCATGAGTAGTATTCGTACCTTCATAAGATGCCAATTTCACAAAAGAAACTTCACAAGAAGAATCATAATGCTTCATCAAATCCGACAAAAACATGAACGAACCATTAAGCACTCCTATAAAAACGGGCACCTCATCTTGAAAATCATTTTTGATTTGCTGGGCTAAATTACCTATAGCGAAATCAAGTTCTTCAAACCCGATAAATGGTTTAAAATACTTATCGTGTAACTTAATCTCCATATTTTGTGTTGTTTTAAAAAAATAAACGGCAAAGATAATATAAAGATTTTAGATATTAGTTTTTTACTCCTTAAGTTTTTATCTACTTTTTTGAACTAATGTTTTAACCATTTTTACGACTTACCACACCAATGTACCTTTAATTAATTTCACTACAGTTCAATAATATTATTTCTGTTTTTTTCAATCATTGAATTCAAGCAACAAATAGAATTTGAATTATATTAAAACCAACTTAATCCATGAACCTTTATTTTTTTCTAATTTATAGTATAGTCATGAATATTTTTAATCTTCTCCTAAAGTTAACTATTCCCTTTCAAAAAACGAGCATGCGGAATAACAAATAAAACAAATTCAAAGAACCTTTATAAATTAATCAGCAACCAAAAAAAAGGCACAACAAATTGATTAACAATAACTTAAAAACAACTCCGAATTAAAAATAAACTTTAACAAAATATACGGTTTTCCCGTATATTTTTTAACAGATTTTTCTCTAATTTTGAATCAAGCAAAACAAGTTAAAAAACTACAAATAAACACCCTACTTATTCCAAAAGCGTACTTTTAACCCAAAGTCGTCTTTCATTAAAATACCCTTCCCAAACGGGGTATTTTTTTTTGTATTAATACCTCATATTGATCCCTTTTTTTGAAAAAATAGTATCTTTGCGCTACACACAACACAACAACTACAATGAACTATTATTTTTCTTCCGATTATAAATTGGGAATATTAGGAGGTGGACAATTAGGTAAAATGCTCCTATGTGAAACACGAAAATTTGACATTCAGACATTTGTTCTAGATCCTAACGAAGAAGCTCCAGCAAGAATAGGATGTGATAAATTCTACCAAGGCAGTCTATTGGATTTTGACACCGTTTATCAATTCGGAAAAAAAGTTGATTTATTAACCCTTGAAATAGAACATGTAAACCTAGAGGCTTTAGAAAAATTAGAAGAAGAAGGCTTAGCTATTTATCCATCACCTAAAACCCTGCGATTAATTCAAAACAAAGGACAGCAAAAGGATTTCTATTCAAAAAATAACATTCCTACTTCAGTATACCAACGTTTTGTTGACATTACTGATTTAAAAGAAGCTATTAAAAAAAATGAATTAGAGTTTCCTTTTGTCTGGAAATCAGCTCAAGGTGGTTATGATGGGAATGGCGTAAAAATTGTTCGTTCTAGCATGGATTTACTTCATTTACCTGAAGTAGAATGTTTAGCGGAAGACTTAGTTTCTTTTAAAAATGAGTTAGCGGTAATAGTTGCTCGCAATCCTAAAGGAGAAATAAAAACGTATCCCGTAGTTGAAATGGAATTTCACCCAGAAGCCAATCAAGTAGAATACACCATTTGTCCTGCTAGGATTGACGATACTGTGGCACAAAAAGCACGCGAGGTGGCTTTAAAGGTTTCAGAAGCGATGAACCACGTGGGCTTGCTTGCGGTAGAGATGTTTCAAACAGAAGATGATGATATTCTTGTAAATGAAGTTGCGCCTCGCCCACACAATTCAGGTCATTATAGTATTGAAGCAAGTTATACCTCACAATTTGAACAGCACCTGCGGGCTATTTTAGATTTACCTCTAGGCAATACAAATAGTAAAGTAGCTGGTATTATGGTAAATTTAGTCGGAGAAGAAGGCTATTCTGGACAAGTAGTCTATAAAAATATCGGACAAATAATGGCAATAGAAGGTGTGACTCCTCATATTTATGGAAAACGCGAAACAAGACCTTTCCGTAAAATGGGACATGTAACGATAGTAAATGAAAACATGAGTGAAGCAAGAAGAATTGCTGAAGAAGTAAAAAATAATATTAGAGTGATTAGTCAATAGAAAAGCCTCCTAACCCCCAAAGGGGGAATTTAAAAATTCATAAAAAGTTATAAATTTGTAATTAAAAATAAATGAAACTTTCAAAGTTACATATAGACCAATACAGACATTTAGAAAATTTAGATTTTGACTTTACCTATCCTATGGATTTTCACGATGAAACAATGCGTGGAAAACCTTTAAACAAAATATGTTTTATTGGGCAAAGTGGAACAGGAAAAACGAAGTTATTAGAACTAATACACAAAGATATTAGCAATCTACTGAATACTGAATTAGATGAAGATAGCAAAATCTGGATAAATTTCAATAAATATGATAGTACTATTGGATTACAGATAAACGAAAATAACTTTAGTTTTAAAGAAGGCAATTACTACCTAAATGGAAACATTATACAAAGAAGTTCGAATAAATCAACTTTTACTAGCACACTTATAAAAGAAGCAAAAAGTCTATTTTATTTTACAGCTGAACTACTATCAACTAAAAATTTAGAATTTTTCGAAAAAGAACCTATTTTGTTAATAGAGAAATCTAGAACTTTTTCTTTTATTGATCAATTTGCTGTAAATGAAAATCAAAACATAATTTTCAATGACAATATTGAAGAAGAAATTTGGATCAGATTACTAAATTCAAGTATAAATTATTTACAAAACTTTTTACAATTTGCAACAGAATTAATTAATAGCGGAAATGTACTAGACAATTCCTCTCAAAACAAAATAGATGCTTGGAAATCAGAAAATATAAATCCTCTAATAGATTTTTCAGAAAAATTCAATATCATCTTAGAGAAAATTCAATTAGAAGTTGATTTAACAAATGCAAAAAACATTATCCCTTTAAAAAATAAAAACACAGGAGAGAATGTTGATATAAAAAACATCAGTACGGGAACCAAACAACTTTTAATCAACTCCTTACCTCTTTACAAACTCGAAACCAAAGAATCAATCATCCTAATAGACGAACCAGAGCGTTCATTATATCCAGATATGCAAATGGATTTGATGGACTATTATCAAAATCTTGCACCAGAAGCTCAGTTTATAATAGCAACCCACTCTCCATTTATCGCAGCGTCTTTTGAACCTTGCGAGCGATTTATTTTATATTTCGATGAAGATGGAAAAGTGGCAGTAAGACAAGGAACGTCTCCTATAGGTGATGACCCGAATGACTTATTAAGCAATGATTTTAAAATAGATTACATTAACAAATTTGGTCACCAAAAATTTCAGGAATACATTGACTTAAAACAAAAAGTTTATTTTGAAAAAGACGAAAAACGAAAAGAAGAGTATTTAGAAAAATTAGAAAAACTAGGAGACCAATATAACTTCTAAGCCATGAAAAGAATTATTAAAAGCCAAGACTCAAATGTTTTACAAGAAAATTTAATTTATAAAAAAGGAAATAATCAAAAATTAGGAAAAATTCTTTTACAAGAACAAAAAAATTTTTGCGCTTATACGGAGGAATATATCAACATAAATGACGCTGTTGATATTGAACATTTCAACCCAAATCTTAAATACACTGATAAAGACTCATATTACAATTGGTTTATGGTAAAACACAAACCTAATAATAAAAAAAGAACAAAGTGGATGGAACAAATACTCCATCCCACAAATGAAGATTTCGAAAAAAGAATAATTTACTTTGAAGGCTTTTTTATTCATAATCCTAATGATATTGAAGCTAAAAATTTGATTTCTTTGTTAAACTTAAATCATGAATCTTTTGTAAAAAACAGAAAAAATTATATTAAAAGACGAAAAGAAAGAATTCAAGAGTCAAATAAATCAAGTTTCGATTATTTTAAAGAAAAAATAGAAAAAGAAATTGACTCCATCAAATACCTTAGAGCCATACAAGAAGAATTTAACATAGACATTTGGAAAATGATTCCACAACCATAAAATAATACATAATTTAGACAACACACTATGAAAGTAGCCATCGTAATGGGAAGCATCTCTGACATGCCAGTAATGCAGGATGCCATAAACATATTAGCAGAATTTGGAATCGAGACAGAAGTTGACATCGTTTCGGCTCACCGCACCCCTGAAAAGTTGGTTGATTTTAGTAGCAATGCACACAAAAGAGGAATCAATGTAATTATTGCTGGTGCCGGTGGAGCGGCACATTTACCAGGCATGGTCGCTAGTATGAGTCCATTACCAGTTATAGGTGTACCCGTAAAATCAAGCAATTCAATTGATGGATGGGATTCTGTTTTATCTATCTTACAAATGCCAGGCGGGGTTCCTGTTGCCACAGTAGCCTTAAATGGAGCTAAAAATGCAGGTATTTTAGCTGCACAAATTATTGGTGCACAAAATCAAGACATTTTAAAAAGAATAATTGATTACAAAGAAGGTTTAAAACAAGCGGTTTTGAATGCCTCAAAAAATTTAAAAAAATAATAGAATCCCGAGTAAATCGGGATTTTTTATTTAGGATATTTTCTATTTTAGCAAAAAGAAAAAGATCCAGTGGTATTTAGAGATTTAAAGTAACATGAATACCGATTGAGTTAAATCAATATTCAAATTTTAAACATCATTAGATTTTTAGCACTTATCTCTAAAATCAAGACACAAAACATAATAACCTTTTACTA
>NZ_PCMX01000035.1:25157-43074 GCF_002530675.1 Flavobacterium columnare NBRC 100251 = ATCC 23463 | reverse complement strand
AACGGTATTGCTAAAGATCGTTTAACAGGACGTGGTTATGGCGAATCACAATTAGTAAATGATTGTGGTTGCGAACCAACCAATCAATCTTCTTGCACAGAAGAACAACATCAAGCAAACAGAAGAAGTGAATTTATCATTGTAAAAATGTAATAAAAAAAGAGTGCCCTAAAAAATCGAAATCTTGTCATTTCAATCAAAAGGAGGCTAGAACGAAGAGAAGAGCAAACCACACAGACTAATGCGATTTCTCCTCTCGTCTAAGTGACAAATTAGACCGTTACACTTTTATTTTTAGGGCACCCCTTCTTCTTGTTTGATCCATCTGTTCTTTTAAAAAGTTTATATATTATATGGATAAGTTCTGATTAATAATCAAAATACCAATTAAATATATCGGAACGCAAACCTAAAGAAAACCAAGTTGTGTTTTCATTAAAAACTTGAACCGTATTTAGTGTTGGTTTAAACGATCGGTACACAAAATTAGCAAAGAACTTTAAATTGGTATTTGGATTTAATAAATACCCAGCATTTAGATCCGCAATTATTATTTTAGTTTTATTACCTTGTCCTACAACCACTCCATTATCTGCCGAGCGATCTAAATCGTAATCCTTATATATATTAGAACCATAATTTTTTTTATCTGTTACTAAATCAGGATCAAAACCTCGTAAACCAAAATTAAACTTAGCTTCGGCAAATAATCGCCCTTTTGTATAACGAGCAATGGTTACTATTTCGTTTAGATTTGATCCCCAATTATGTCCCATACTTTGATTATTATGTCCATAATTAGTAATTACTTCACTATGAGAATACACATAAGGACGTACAATATTTAGTTCTGCTTGTAAGTATAATTTTTTTACACCAAAGGCATCATAATATTTCCCTCCCAGTTGGTAGGCTATTTTATTGCGCCAACTGTTTTTTCCTCCAAAAATATCGCTCACAGCAAATTCATCAATGAATAATTGTCCATAAGTATTAAAACGATTGGTCCATTTATATTTGGCTGTTAAACCTATTGCTGCATTACCGCTTTTAGAGGAGGAAGTAAATTCTACCGAACGATAAAAAATAATTGGATTGACAAAATTTAAATCAAAACCTCTATTATTTGTATTAGACCAGACAACTGATTCAAAAAATCCAATATTCAACCGTTTAGAAGCATTCCAACTTAAATAATGATTAGCCATGTATTTAGTAGCATAGGTTTTTTCTGCTGTTACTTCTGGGCGCACATCTTTTAACCACATATAAGTATTGGTATACTTAATTTTCCAAAAACTAGTATTTATTTTAACAAATGGATACGGACTAGCGGCATCGCCTTCTAACAAGGAGCGATACCCCTCTCCAATAAAGTTACGACTGTACCCTAATTGAATATTCAGATGATCAGAAGACGTATAAGATATAATAGCATCTGCTGATGGAAAGTCAAACTGATTTCCTTTAAAATCTTTAGCAATTCCTATACCTGGAATTATGGCTGGATTACCACCTGATGGTTTTTGAGAAATAGCCAAACGATTATAATAGTCTGCAAAAAAGCCCTGGCTTTCAAAAATAGAAGAAGTAAAAGTTAAATTTTCACCCAAAGCTCCTTGTATTTGTATTGCTCTTGTGTTGTTATAAGTGTAACCTGCTTTCTCTGGTGATGTTTTGCCTATACGTAAATCCCATATAGGATTTAAGGTAAACCAATAGTCTTTTCCTTGAATAGCTACTAAATTTTCATTAAAAATTTTACGTCCCCACCAGTTCTTTTTATTGATTAAGATACTTTGATTATTTTTTTCAAAATCATAATAACGAGCAACCTCTTTATAACTTAGCGGCTTGGATGCGGTATGACTATTCGTTCCCACTTGATTCATATAGCTATCAAAATTAGCATAGTAACTATGCGAAAATGGGATGTTTAAATTACTTTTAAACTGTGGATTATTAAACTTTTGATATTCTTTTTCTACGCTGTCAAGTTCTGTTGAATTTTCTTTGTTTATACCAGAAATAATCTTTTTTTCTTCTGTTTTTTCAAATGGTTTACCTTTTAAAAAAGGGTAAACCATTGTAAACGTGAACCTAGAATAAGTAGGCATTCCATTATAGGTAGCAGGAGTTATAATAGGCAAAGAATTAAAAACTCTTTTGGTTTCTGCAATTAATTCAGGATATAAAGCATCAACATAAATTATCTTAAAGTGTCCTTCTGCATCTACTTCAAAGAGTGTAATTACTTTTCCCGAAGAATTATTAGATGCCAATTGTAAAGGCATTTTAAAGTTATTGTATATGAAATCTTCTAGTTGAAAATGAAAACATTTTTCTAATTCTGATTCAGAGCTCTGAGTACATTGAGGAAAAACGGGAACCTTTTCATGTTTAGTGTCTTGAGCTACACTAGAAGTCATTACTAACAAAAGAGCAAATAAAAATCTCATTTGTAAACCTGATTAATAAACACCTGTAGCAGACAAACCTTCAACTATTGTCTTAGCCGCAGAAGTACCTATCCTTTTAACCCCTAATTCAATCATGTCATTTGCTTCTTTTATATTACGAACTCCTCCGGCTGCTTTTACAGGAAGTGGAGAAGAGTTTTCTAACATCAGTTTTATGGTGTGAATTGTTGCTCCATTTGGTTTTCCATCAGTTGTTGGATAAAAGCCAGTAGAGGACTTTACAAAAACTTTAGAACATTCTGATTCACTAAAATTTGCAACAACAGTATTACGAATTAAACTAGAAATTTGAATAATATGATCATCTGTTAAAGCGGCTACTTCAATAATAAATTTCACAACTTTATTATTTGAAAGTCCTAATTGAGTACACTGAATCGTTTCTTCTTTTATTAATTCTATTTCTCCTTTTTTAAAGGCTTCATAGTTTATTACATAATCTAATTCATCCACTCCGTTTTGAATTGCTTCTGTAGCTTCTTTAATTTTTGAGTCTACTGAATCGGTTCCAAAAGGAAAATCAATAACGGTACCAACAAGAAGTTCAGAATTTTGTTCGTCAATCATTTTTCGAGCTGTACTCACATATTCAGGACGAATCATTACTAATTTGAAGCGTTCTTTTATAGCTTCTTGAATAGTTTCAATTACTTTTTTTGTATTTTCTTCATTTGTAAGTCCTGCTTGTTCTGCCTTTTTTAAATAGGTAGAATCTAAATATTCTCTAACGTCCATATTTTTTTATTTTTTGATAAAAATAAAAAATCTTAATTAAGCACGAACTGCTTTTAATCATTTTATTTCTTAAAAAAACGATAGGAAAGAATAGCCGAGCTTATGGCTCCCAAACTATTTGCAATGATATCTTGAATTTCAGCCGAACGATTAATTGTTAAAAAGGCTTGACCTATTTCAACTAAAACACTGATTAATATGGCAATAATTGTTAAAACAATTACTTTTTTAAAATTCAAGCCTTGGCTTGCCACTATATATCTAATCCATAAAAAAACAAAGACAAAGTAGAATACAAAATGCACTACTTTGTCTTCATTTGGAAAAGTATATTTAGGATTTAATGTTGGTACCTTAAAACTTAAAAAAAGAATTAAGAAAGTCCAACATAAAGCCAGCCAAATAGATTTTTTTTTAGGCTCCAATAAGATTTTTATAATCTTCACTTGATAACAATCCTTCTATTTCAGAAGCATCTGAAATTTTCACTTTAATCATCCAAGCAGCTCCATAAGGATCCGAGTTTACTAATTCAGGATTAGATTCTAATTCCTCATTAAATTCAACAATTTCACCAGATAATGGCAAAAATAAATCTGAAACTGTTTTTACTGCTTCTACTGTTCCAAAGACTTCGTCTTTAGTAAGTGTTTGGTCTAAAGTGTCAACCTCTACGTATACAATATCACCAAGCTCTTTTTGAGCAAAATCTGTGATTCCTACTGTGGCAATATCCCCATCAACACTCACCCATTCGTGATCTTTAGTGTACTTTAAATTAGTTGGTATGTTCATTGTTTTTTATTATTTATGATACAAAAGTATAATTATTAAAATAATATCAAAATCATATTTCTAAAAATTAATTTCCTAGTGTATAACGCAAAGTAAAACCTGCTCTAATGTTTGTAATAGGGAATGAAGTAGAAATAACTGCTCTATTAAAATTATAATCAAAATAGAACAATGTGGTTAAGTTAGATGAAAATTTATAATCTCCAGAAAACTTTGCTGTTACAATATTCTGTCCTCCTCCTAGTTGATTGTTATTATAATCTATATTTCTTACTATCGTTTTATTATTTCTAAAAGAAATATCTCCTCGCAGATTAATATCACTCTTAACAACACCTGTATTGTTATCTGCTAATCGTGAACGAACAGTTACATCTTTAATACGATATCCTATACCAAATATATATTCTTGTCCTTTGAGTTCTGTTAACAAATTATTGTCAAAGCTCAAAGAAAGTGTGCGATCTTTTTTTATCTCTCCTATAAATTTTAATGAATTTTTCATTTGAATATCTAATCGTAACAGAGGGCTAAACTGCTCTGTTAAATTTACGTTTCCAATAAGAGTTGAGCTATAATAATTACCTGATACATCAACTCCGTTTGGATTTTTATCGTACTCAAAATTTGAACGATAGGAATTTAAGGTATAGGCTGATTTATAAGCATGTTGTATACTAAAACTTCTAAAACGTTCTTTAAAAAATTTATACCGTATTAATCCTGTATATTTTATATTCCAATTAGGTAAAGGGAAGAATCTATTAAAACTTAAAGGAACATTTGATGAACTTCTAAAATCTGAGGTATATGCTGCTAAGAAAGCAGGCAATAATACTTGCTGACTATTTTTGCTATATCCTTTAGGGAAGCCATCTGAATCCACTTGGGTTGGATCATATAAAGGATCATAAGAAGCACGCTCTTGAGCTAAACGTTGAGCAATTTCTTTCCTCCCCTTTCTGAATGCTTCAAAAGCACTAGAACCATTTTCATCACTGGTTGCAAAAGCCGTACCAATCATTAGTGTACTAATCGAAAAATTACCAGTTTGATAAGGAGATAACGAATTATAGTTCCCATCAGTTACTGTAAATTGTTCGCTATAATTATTAGATATCGTACGATCCGCTACTAAATCTATAGTTAAATCAGTAAATGGTTCTAATTTAGCATTAGCTTGTAATTGTTTGGTATTTACTTTGGTAAAATTCTGATTAAACTTATCATAGTTTGTCAACCATCCATTTTTAGCCGCTTCAAAACGAACTTCATCTTGCATCCCAAAAACAAAACCTAATGAAGGTCTTGAAGAACCTAAAAACCCTATAGATGGCAAATATCCAGGCAATAGAGTACCATTGGTTTCTGAATAGTTTACCTGTATATTTTTAATTGCAGTAGCAACACCTATTAGACCGTCTAAAAACACATTTTGTTTTACTATTTTTTCTTTTGGTTTTGCAACAATTTTTTCTCCAGGCTTAGGAACTGTTACGGGAGTAACAGGCTTAACAGGTTTTTTACTTCTTTCTGAAAACTTAACTAATCCAATATACTTATAAAAATTAGTCATTGAAAAACTAGTATTCAATTTATGCGTATTAGCATTTTGTATCGTATTTCCTAAATCATAAACTAAATTAGGGTTAGCCAATTTGTCTGGATAAAAATTCCTCATAGCATCAGAACCTCTGTTCCAAGAATAATTTCCTGTATAGGTGTAATCTGATTTTATAAAAGAGAGCACGGGTATTTTTTCTATAGGCAAGGTATAGTTGGCCGTAATTTGTTGATTGTGTTGATTGGGTTCTCCTACATTCCAAAAATCATCCCAAACTGTATATTCTGGTTTTTGAGAATCGTCATTTTGATTAATTAAATTAGTCCTCACAATATTACCTGTAGTGGCCGTATAGTTCACTTTAAACGAACGTGTGAAATTAAAATTAAAACCATAATTATAGTTAAATAGGTAATTCCTACGATACAATGGTTCAACTCCTGCTACTATACTTTGATCTACTTGACGAAATTGTTGTCTATTGAATTGGCGAAGGATGGATGAACTAAAATTAATATTAGAGGGTAATAAATTAAAATTCAAATCACTCAACAGTTTCCAATAGGCACTTTTTTTCATGAAAGAAGTTTGTTTGAAAGGTTCAATAGTTTTCGTTTTAAACGCATAGGCATAATCAGCTGTTGTACGCACCTGTTGATCTAAAACATTTTGAACTTCAAAATCACGATGTTTCATCTCATTGTATGAATAAGAAAGTGTAAGGTTTTCAACATCATAAACATGAGGTTTTTGCTCTGGTGATCGTTCTTTTTTAACTCCAATAAAATTGATACTCCTTCTTTTGGTAAAATTTTCAGATCTTTTTCTTATAGCGTCTTTTTCTTCCTCAGTTTGAGCGACTGCTAATACATCTTTTAATTTTAAATCTTGATAAAGAGGATCGTATTCTGGTGTAATTGTTTGTTCTCCTATGGCGTAATTAAAAGGTAAATTAACGCCCCACTTTTTAGGTAATAATTTTCCTAAACTAACATTTGTTACTAGGTCATACTGCCACATATCTTCACGACTTCTTTCATTGGGTTTTTGTTCAATAGAACCAAAACCAATAGTCCCCATACGTCCCGTTGCAGAAAGTGTTAAAAAATCAGCCATATTCGTATCTAAGCTTGCAACTGCTGCCATACCTCCCGATTCATTCATTTCAGCCAAACGCAATTCATTAAACCAAACCTCTCCTCTGACTTTTGAAGTTGTTTCTCCTCCTTTGGGATTTTTAAGTCCTACCATTAGGGTACGTACATAACCAATGTTTGGATTTCCTTTTACTCTAATTTTCATACCGGCAGTTGCTCCATTATCATATACTGTAGCATCTCTGACATAGGATTTGTCGTCAGCATCTATAAACTGAGGATCTGCTTTAAAACTTTCTAGTTTTAATTTTCCTAATGCAGAAAGTGCTAAGTTAATTTCATTTTCAACGGGCCAAACATTTTCTGCTATTGCTTGTCCAAAAGGAGTTACTTTTAATGGAACTTCAATTTCATAAAAATTATTAGTAAAGTCATTTCCAAAACGTATAAAAGCACTTAATTCTTTATCTTTCAAATCATCTGATTTAAGTAAAGATTCAGAGTGCAAAAACATTTTCAAACGATTGTATTGACGCATATCAACACTTACATTTTTAAATACTGCTTTTGCTTGACCATCTGCTAACCCTTTTGTTTCATCGTTTGCTGAACCTACACGCAAAAGCAATGATTGTTCATTTTGATTAACGACCGTATTATTATTATTAATTTGTTCTCTTTTTACATTAGGTGGCAAAACATAAGGAATAGGGCTTCGTTGTCCATTTTCTTCTATGTTGATACTTTGTACTTCAAAATTAGTATTTGGATCTACAATACTTGTTAGTTGCCCACCATAGCGCCTCCACTCTCCTCTAACAAGATCTAAGGCTCCAAAACGCAAAGTAATTTGATCGCTAAATCCGTTGACTAACATACGCATAAAACGAATGGAACGAGTATCTGAAATACCTCCCATTGGTATTCCTTCTGATATTGGAATTTTGTATTGTATCCAACGTACACTAGTCTTTTGTCCTGCTCCTAGATCACGGTCATTATCTATACGTTCACTTACTACGTATTTATCACCTGCTTTTACATTTGGTTTTATGTCTATTTCAAATTTATAATATCCTTCGACTGTATTCATGGTGTTGTCTCTATTGATATCTTCAACATCTGGAATGGTAGAATTACCTCTATTACTATCCGTAACATCTACGGGAGAGTTTTTTTCTGTTCCATTATATTTTTTATATCTATCAACAATTTTCCCTGAAGTATTTAAATAATATTGATAATTATCCATTGCTGGGTCATCTTGATTAGCAAATTCAGGAAATTTTATACGTTCTTCGTCATCACTTAAACCATTAAGACCAACATCTTGTAAAGATCTATTGTTATTATTTGAATCAAACGTATAAATAAGTGACTGGTTTGCAGGAGCTTTACCCCACTGAGAAAGTAATGTTTTTTGATCAGAGCCTAATCCTGGCAATCCATTTTCATACATTTTTTTACCATCTTTTAGAACATCTTCTGACACTTCTCCCAAATGAATTGTAATTTTTCCAGTATTAGCAGTAGATACTCCGTTTAAGTTTTTATAATACGGATCTAATAACCAGAACTGAATATACTCAACATTAGCCTGTTCAAAATTAGTGGTAGTAATAGGGCGCATAATACCTGCAAAAGATTTTGTAGGATCTGGCATTTGGTTATTTAATGCCGCTGGGTTAAAGTTATAAGGTCCTCTTTCTTTAGGATAATAAGTTAAATCTAGCGTATTTACTACTCTTGAGTCTCCTATAGCAATACTGGTTTGCGGATACAACTCATCTATATAAACCCGTCTGGTATCATAGGTAGATATATCGTCATCGGTAATTCCTGATGGTCTTTGACTTGTATAGAATATAGGATCAATAGTATACCAAGATAATTTAGCTCTATTAAAACCATAACTCAAATTACTAGAACTTAATTTATCCTGAAATTCATCTGGAACACTGGCTAAACTCCATGACTGAGGTGAACGCATATCAATAGATGATTGCGATCCTTCAAAATCATCTATATATACTGTAGACTCACCATTTAATCGGTCAATTTTAGAAGTTCCTGGCATAAGGTATGCAAACTCCCCTCTAAAGGAAAGATTTGAAGGTGCATCCGTATCAATATTAGGCAATTTATTAACTAATCTTGTAAAAAAAGGCACTTCTGTTGAAAAGTTACCATTTAGACCAAACATTGTATTATTTACAGATTCTTGTCCGTAATTCGTCTTTTGTGTAAAAGGACGTTCAGACATATTTATTAAAGTTCCGTTAATTTGAAATTTATCAGAAATTTTATGTTCGATATTAAATCCCATATAGCGTCTAGTTTGCTGACCAAACATAGAATTATTTTCAACAGAAACTTGAATAGGGGTTCCTGATGCTTGTAACGAGGGATCTAAAATTTGTACGCGTCCTGCTTGATAATTAACGGTATAATCTACTCCTTCTTGTAAAACTCTTCCTCCTGCAGTTACTACAACAGATCCTCTTGGTACGTTCACAGCCCCTAACGAAATACCATCGCCTCCCGTAGATTTAAATTTA
Organism: Flavobacterium columnare NBRC 100251 = ATCC 23463; assembly: GCF_002530675.1. GTDB lineage: Bacteria > Bacteroidota > Bacteroidia > Flavobacteriales > Flavobacteriaceae > Flavobacterium > Flavobacterium columnare. The sequence goes on along the minus strand of NZ_PCMX01000035.1, from coordinate 33,845 downwards.
CCTTTTAATTGAAATTTATTCTTTTCACTATTTTGCAAAGCTGCTGCTTGAGTCTTTCTATATAAGCTAGTGTAAACGTATTTTTTTTGATTTAAGTTATACGAACTTTCATCATTATATTTTTCAGTACCATTATTAGAAGTAAGTTTTTCAAATAAAGATTTCCCGAAAGGTTCTACTTTAGTAAATATAATACGGGCATTTTGAGTATCTATCGTTAGACCTGGTAAAAAATCAAAAAAACCATCACCTCTACTAGGGTCATTATAAAAGTCTAATTTATCTAGATCGAACACCTTAAGTAAAGGCACATTAGATATATCTCCTCTCAAAGGTAGGGGAGCTTCTAAGGTTATATAATTTATAGGTGAAGGATCCGTATATAATATATTGAATTTAAAGTCTGTTTTTTCTAATTGATACGCTCCAGGAATTTGATAAATGTTTTTCATCATTAAATTCCAAATAGGTTTATCTACATTATTTAAATTAGGTTTTAATAATTTTAGAATCAGAGCTTTTGTAACAGGTATATCATTTATATCTGTTGTAGAAGAAGTAACGCCATCATTCCCGAACTCTCCAACTTGATACACTTTATCTCCTTCTGTATACTGGTAAGCAACAGCTAATACTTCATCATTTGTCAAACGCTGATTTAATGAGATATATCCGAGTTGTGGATGGTATGTATATTCATTAGGATTTAGTTTACGTGCGTTTTCTAATTTAGAATAATCAACCCCTTCTCTGGTATTTAGTCCATTGAAACCTGTTGATACGTTTGAAACATCTCGTATAGCCTCATTCAACAAACTTCCTACATCTCCTATTTTTTTAGGATTAAAGGCATTATTTGCATTATCTACAGGTGTATCGGCTGAAACTTTAAAAAAATTAGCTGGAATTGGATTTAAACCTACTATTTCATTTTCTAGTAGTTTGGTACTTCCAGCTTCACCCAAATCCGATAGCGCAACTATATTGCGCAAATTATTACCTTCTACTCCTGCATTAATTCTATTTTGTCTATTAGTAATCCAAACCTCTAAACGGGTAATTTGTGTTCTTGAATTAATTACAGGATAGGTTTCCAATGCTCGGTCGTAATTATTTCTAAAAAACTGTGATAAAAAAAAGTGGCGATCAGCATCATAGTCTAAAGCAAACATATCAAAATCTTGAATCAATCCTCCTCCTTGAGCCGTTACCGTTCGCGTTTGTGATTTTTGTTCAGAAAACACACCTGTAAAAGTCGTTCTTCCAAATTTTAATTCCGTCTTAAAACCAAATAAACTTTGAGCACCTCTAATCAAACTATTGCTCAAAGGCATACTAACATTTCCTACTTCTATTTTTTGAAGAATATCATCTTCTGTAGGAGTATATTCTAATTTTATTAAATTTTGAAAAGCAAAAGTAGATTCTGTATCATAATTAACATTTACTCGAAGACGTGTTCCCACTTGCCCCATCAAACTCATGCTAATACGCTGATCAAAATCAAAATTAAAATTACTTCTATTTCGAGGAGAGAAGGCTGGATTATCTTGTTTAGAATAACGCATCCCTAAATCAATCTCCACGCTTCCTGTAGGTTTTATATCTATTGTATTACTTCCAAAAATAGACTCAAAAAGTCCTGAACGGATATAATATCGAGGTAATAAATCTCTTTTCTTTTCTTCAGAATTTTTCTTTTGTCCTGCTACGGCATCTCCTTTTTCTTTAAAATACTTACGTATAGCCTCTTTTTTTATTAATTTTTGATATTCATCAGGAGTCAATACAATTGGATAATCTATTGTAAATCCTTCAAAAGATTTGGTATAAATATACTGATCCATTACAGGATCGTATGTATAAGCTTCTAAAATACTTTGGGGATCAGGCAAATCCATTTTTCCTTTTTGATATCCTTTTAAAGTATCTTTTACTTCCTGAGAATGGGCAGTATTTAAAACAAAGAAAAACAGTATATAAAAACTGTTTTTAAATAATAGATTGAATGGGAATGAAAAATTATTTTTCAATGTTTATAAATTTTTTAAAGCTTGTTTTATAATATTTTCCACAGTAGCTTCTGGTGTAGCTGTAATAATTTTTTCAACTACTTTCTCAGCAGATTTTCTAACAAAACCAAGCACTTCTAAAGCAGATAACGCTTCATCTTTATTTGTATTGTTTGGAATCAATGAAACTTCATCTATTTCATAGATTTTTAACACTTTATCTTTCAATTCGATTATTGCCCTTTGAGCGGTTTTAATACCTATTCCTTTTATAGATTGGATAGTCGCTACATTTTCAGAGGCCAAAGCATTAATAATTTGTTTGGGTTCTAATGAAGAAAGCATAGTTCGTGCTGTATTAGCTCCAATACCTGACACTGAAATGAGTAACTTAAAAATTTCCCTTTCAGATTTCTCCATAAATCCATACAAAGAATGACTATCTTCTTTTACTTGTAAATAGGTATATAATTTAACGAAATCGTTCGATGGTAACAAACCAAATGTATGTAAAGATATATGAACTAAGTACCCTACCCCGTTGCAGTCAATTACAACGTCGGTAGGGTTTTTTTCAACTAATTTTCCTTGTATGTGTGCAATCATGCTCCTTTTATTATTCTTTCAAATATACTAATTTTATTGAGTGAAAGTATTCCTCCTTAAGTGTATCAAGAAATCCAAAGGGTTATTTTTGAGTTCTATGCCTTTTTTCTTTTTCTTGAGCATCTATAACAGCTATGGTTGCCATATTTACCATTTCTTCAACACTAGCTCCTAATTGAAAAATATGCACTGGTTTATCTAAGCCTAACATGATAGGTCCAATTGAATCCACCTTGTATAATTCTTTCAACATCTTGTAGGTAATATTAGCTGATTCTAGATTAGGAAACACAAGGGTATTTACTTTTTGTCCTGCTAATTTAGAAAAAGGGAACTTGCTCTTTAACATTTCAGGATTTAATGCAAAGTCTGTTTGAATCTCACCATCTACAATTAAATCAGGGTGGTGGGTATGTAAATAGGCTACTGCTTCACGTACTTTAGAGGCACTTTCGTCTTTTGAAGACCCAAAATTAGAGAATGACACCATAGCCATTACAGGTTCCATTCCGAATAATTTGATTGTTCGAGCTGTCATGAGTGCTATTTTGGCCAAGTCCTCAGCGGTTGGATTGGGATTAATTGCTGTATCTGCTAAAAACATAGGGCCTCTAGCGGTCATCATTAAGTTAGTGGTAGCAATTCTGCTTACCCCTGCTCCTTTCCCTATTAGCTCCATTATGGGTTTTACGACAGAAGGGTAACTTCTTGAGTAGCCTGTAACCAACGCGTCTGCTTCTCCTTCGTTAATCATCATAGCGGCGAAATAGTTGCGTTCACGCATCCATTTTTGAGCATCCAAAAGTGTAATTCCTCTTCTACGACGGGTTTCCCAATATTTTTGAGCAAATCTATTTTTTCGTTCTTCTTCTTCTTTTGTTTTTGGGTCTATAATTTCAACCTCCGCGTCAAAACCTAATTCTTCTTTTAATTCTAGGATAATTTCTTTGTTTCCTAACAAAATAGGCATACCAATTCCTTCTTCAAATACGATTTGTGCGGCCTTTAACACATCTAGATGGTCTGCCTCCGCAAAAACTACTTTTTTAGGGTTTGTTTTAGCACGGTTAGCCAACATACGTACCATTTTATTATCAGATCCTAATCTGTCTAATAATTCATTACGGTATTTTTCCCAATCCGTTATGGGTTGTTGAGCTACTCCACTTTCTATTGCTGCTTTTGCTACAGCTGGAGCTACTTCTGCTATTAATCGCGGATCAAATGGTTTTGGAATAATATAGTCACGACCAAATACTAATTTCGTTTCTCCATAAGCAATATTTACTTGTTCAGGAACAGGTTGTTTAGCTAAACATGCCAGTGCTTTTACGGCTGCCATTTTCATAGCTTCATTTATTTTGGTTGCTCTAACATCAAGTGCTCCTCGGAAAATATAGGGGAATCCTAGAACGTTATTTACCTGATTGGGATAATCCGAACGTCCTGTTGCCATAATAATATCTTCACGTGTACTGATAGCTAGATTATAATCTATTTCAGGCACTGGATTAGCCATTGCAAAAACGATTGGATTTTCAGCCATGGTTAATAACATTTCGGGTTTTAACACATTTCCCGCTGACAGTCCTAAAAACATATCTGCACCTACAATAATTTCTCCTAATGTTTGAGCAGGGATATCTTTAGCATATTTTCTTTGAAGATCAGAAATATCTTCTCTGCTTGACACTAACAAACCATTTACATCAAACATAAAGATATTTTCAATCTTTACTCCTAATGCCACATATAAATTAGCACAAGCCAATGCTGCTGAGCCAGCTCCAGACACTACTACCTTAATTTTATCAATATCTTTTTCTGCTAATTCTAAAGCATTTAATAAGGCGGCTGATGAAATGATGGCGGTTCCGTGTTGATCATCGTGCATTACTGGAATATTGAGTTCCTCTACTAAACGTCTTTCTATTTCAAACGATTCAGGGGCTTTTATATCTTCTAAATTAATCCCTCCAAATGTGGGTGCTATGGCCTTTACTGTATCTACAAACTTATCAATATCAGTAGCATCTACTTCAATATCAAAAACATCTATATCAGAAAATATTTTAAACAACAAGGCTTTTCCTTCCATAACTGGTTTGGATGCTTCTGGCCCTATATTGCCAAGTCCTAAAACAGCTGTACCATTGGAAATTACGGCTACTAGATTGCCTTTTGCTGTATATTTATATACTTTATCTATATCTTTAGAAATTTCAATACAAGGTTCCGCTACACCTGGGGAGTACGCTAAAGACAAATCGCGTTGGGTAGCATATTTTTTAGTAGGAACAACTTTAATTTTACCAGGCTGTGGTTTTGCATGATACAATAGAGCTTCTCTTCTTTTTTTATCGTCTGACATATTCTTTTGTCTTTTAATGAACTGGCAAAGATAAGTGTTGAAGCAAAAGAATGAAATTTTTTAAGGAAATTAATCCTCTAAAAATAGAATATTTCTTTTTAAACCTTCTAATTTAGTTCGTTTAACAGCTGAATTTTTAAAGATTTTTTTAAACACATCTTCTGTAATTTCTTTCCAATCTTCTTTTGTAAATTTTATTAGATCAGGATGAGGGTTAAAAGAATCTATCATGTTGGGTTTTGCAAAACGATTCCACGGGCACACGTCTTGGCACACATCACAACCAAACATCCAATCGTTAAATTTACCTTTCATTTCTTGTGGTATTTGATCTTTTAATTCAATTGTAAAATAGGAAATACATTTGCTACCATCTACTACATAAGGTTGTATTATAGCTTGTGTAGGACAAGCATCTATACAAGCTGTACACTTCCCACAATGATCTGTTGTAGGCAAATCGTATTCTAAATCTAAATCTAGAATAATCTCGGCAATAAAATAAAAAGAACCTACTTGTTTTGTAATTAAGTTACTATTTTTTCCTATCCATCCCAAACCACTTTTAGCAGCCCACGCTTTGTCTAAAACAGGAGCTGAATCTACAAAGACACGTCCATCTACCTCTCCTATTTCTGTTCGAATAAAGTGAAGTAAATCTTTTAATTTATCTTTTATTATAAAATGATAATCTTGACCATAAGCATACTTAGAGATTTTATATGAATCTTGAGTTTGAGTTTGAGATGGATAATAATTGAGTATTAAAGAAATGACACTTTTTGCTCCTTCTACTAATAATCTAGGATCTAATCGTTTATCAAAATGATTGTTCATATATCCCATTTGACCATTCATTCCTTTTTTTAACCAATTTTCTAAACGAGGTGCTTCTGTTTCTAGAAAGTCAGCTTTAGAAATACCACAAGAAAGAAAACCGAGTCGTAAAGACTCGGATTTTATTAATTGGGTATATTTTTCTTTATTAGTAATCAAATCAATATTTTTAAAGAAATTATTTTAAAACAACTCTCCGTGAGATCCTGCACGAGTACGACCAAGATGTTTGTAAGCCTTTTCCGTTACTTCACGTCCTCTAGGTGTTCTAACTATAAATCCTTCTTGAATTAGAAAAGGCTCGTATACTTCTTCTATTGTTTCACCACTATCTGATACAGCAGTTGCTAGTGTGCTTATTCCTACTGGTCCTCCTTTAAACTTATCAATAATAGTGGTTAAAATTTTATTATCCATTTCATCTAACCCATGTGCATCTACATTTAAAGCTTGCAGAGCATATTTAGCTATTTCTATATCTATGGTACCATTTCCTTTAATTTGAGCAAAATCGCGAACCCTTCTTAATAAAGCATTTGCAATACGAGGTGTTCCTCTACTACGTCCAGCTACTTCAATAGCTGCTTCCATAGAAATAGGAGTTCCCAGAATGGAAGCACTACGTTGGACTATAGTAGTTAACAATTCTCTATTATAATATTGCAATCTTGATTGAATACCAAAACGAGCTCGCATAGGAGACGTTAGTAGCCCAGAACGAGTGGTAGCTCCCACTAAAGTAAAAGGATTTAAACCTATTTGTACAGATCGTGCATTAGGACCACTTTCAATCATAATATCTATTTTATAATCTTCCATAGCAGAATACAAATATTCTTCTACCACAGGACTTAGACGATGTATTTCATCAATAAACAAGATATCACGTTCTTCTAAATTGGTCAACAAACCTGCCAAATCGCCTGGTTTATCTAAAACAGGTCCAGACGTAATCTTAATTCCAACACCTAGTTCACTTGCTAATATATTAGCCAAAGTTGTTTTTCCTAAACCAGGTGGCCCATGAAAAAGAGTATGATCTAGCGCATCTCCTCTTAGATTTGCTGCTTTAACAAATATCTTTAAATTTTCTAACACCTGATCCTGCCCCGTAAAATCATCAAAACTTAACGGGCGCAAGGCACGTTCGACATCCATCTCTTGCGATGTAAAACGTTCTTTATTAGGATTCAAATTTTCATTCATCTTGCAAAGATAAAAGTTTGTTTCATGAATTATACACTAGCTTCTCAATAAATAAAAAAACATATATTAGCAAATCAAACCAAAAACTTATGGAAAAACAAACACAACAATTTAAAAAAGAATTAGGACTACTGGACGGAACACTATTAGTGGTAGGTTCTATGATTGGTTCGGGGATATTTATAGTAAGTGCCGATATTACTCGTAATATTGGCAGTGCTGGATGGTTAATAGCTATCTGGATTATTTCAGCTCTTATAACTATGACAGCTGCGGTAAGTTATGGTGAACTTAGTGCTATGTTCCCACAAGCAGGAGGGCAATATGTTTATTTAAAGGAAGCTTATAATAAATTAATTGCTTTTTTGTATGGATGGAGTTTTTTTTCGGTTATACAAACAGGAACTATAGCAGCTGTAGGTGTTGCTTTTTCTAAATTTACAGCTTATCTTATACCTACCTTTAGCGAAAATAATTTTATTATAGATCATCCTAGTTTCAAACTAAGTACTGCTCAAATTGTTTCTATCATTACCATTATTATCCTTACTTATATTAATAGCAAAGGCGTTAAAAATGGAAAAATAATTCAAAAAATATTTACTATTACAAAAATTGCATCGTTGTTTGGGCTCATCGTATTTGGATTCATATTGGCCGCTAAAAGTGAAATCTGGGATGCCAATTGGAATACTACTTGGACAGCTCAATCCTTTAATAAAGAAACTAACACTTGGACAATTGTGAGCGGGTATACTTTATTATCTGCTATTGCGGCTTCTATGGTAGGTTCTTTATTTTCAAGTGATGCCTGGAATGGTGTAACTTTTATTTCTGGTGAAATAAAAAATCCTGAACGAAATGTGGGATTAAGCCTCTTCTTAGGAACTTTAATTGTAAGTGTAATTTACATATTAGCTAATGTGATGTATTTAGCCGTTATGCCATTAAACGCCATTGCTTTTGCTCCTTCAGACCGAGTAGCTGTGGTTGCATCGGAGCATATTTTTGGTACAACAGGAACTTTTATTATTGCAATTATGATCATGATTTCTACTTTTGGCTGTAATAACGGGCTAATCATGGCGGGATCACGGGTGTACTATACCATGGCAAAAGATGGTTTATTTTTTAAAAAAGCAGCTGAATTAAATAACGCAGCTGTTCCTGGTTGGGGATTATGGATTCAGTGTATTTGGGCATCTCTCTTATGCTTAACAGGTAAATACGGTGCTTTATTAGATTTCGTAATGATCATAGTTATCATTTTTTACGTTTTAACAATTCTAGGAATTTTCATCTTAAGAAAGAAAAAACCTGAATTAAAAAGACCTTATAAAGCTTTTGGTTATCCTATTTTACCTGCACTTTATATTATTGTTTCTTTGGCTATTTGCACCATGCTTTTAATAGATAGAACAAGTACTTGTGGATGGGGTGTACTAATTATGTTAATAGGAATTCCTATTTATTATATAACGAAAGGAAAAGAGAAATAAGAGATTATATGATTAGCTATAAAACAAACAAAAGATCTTTAGAAGAAATTAAACTATAAACAAGGGGTTCTATTTTCGAACTATATATCTTTAGAAGATTTTTTTATTATGCTGTTTTTTCAAGAAAAGAAGTAGTGCTATACAACAAAAAAACCTC
>NZ_PCMX01000035.1:0-25129 GCF_002530675.1 Flavobacterium columnare NBRC 100251 = ATCC 23463 | reverse complement strand
GAGGTTTTTTTGTTGTATAGTATTGTAATTATTTCAATTTCTTTTTAACTTCTACAGTAGTAAATCCTTCGATTACATCGTATTCTTGAATATCGTTATAACCTTTGATCTGCATACCACAATCGTATCCTTTAGAAACTTCTTTGACATCGTCTTTAAAACGTTTTAAGGCCAATAATTCACCTGTATAAATTACAACCCCTTCACGGATTAGGCGGATCTTATTAGATTTAAAGATCTTACCATCCGTAACCATACATCCTGCAATAGTACCTACTTTTGAAATTTTGAATAATTCACGTATTTCAGCAGTTCCTGTAATTTCTTCTTTAAACTCAGGAGATAGCATTCCCTCCATTGCATCACGTAAATCATCAATTGCAGCGTAGATAATAGAGTAATGACGAATATCAATCTCTTCTTTTTCTGCTAATGATTTGGCATTTCCTTGAGGGCGCACATTAAATCCTATAATAATTGCATCAGAAGCAGAGGCTAACATTACATCTGATTCGGTAATAGCACCTACTCCTTTATGAATGATATTAATTTGAATTTCTTCTGTTGATAATTTAGAGAATGAATCTGATAAAGCTTCTACTGAACCATCCACATCCCCTTTCAAGATAATGTTAAGTTCTTTAAATTGACCTAATGCAATACGACGACCAATTTCATCTAACGTAATATGACGTTGTGTACGTACAGATTGTTCACGTAATAACTGAGTACGCTTAGCTGCAATTTGTTTTGCTTCTCTTTCGTCTTCAAATACATTAAACTTATCCCCTGCTGTAGGAGCTCCATCTAGTCCTAAGATAGATACGGGCGTAGAAGGACCTGCTTCTTTTACACTATGTCCACGTTCATCTTGCATTGCACGAATTTTGCCATGATGTTTACCTGCTAATACATAATCACCAATTTTCAAGGTTCCTGCTTGTACTAAAATTGTAGACACGTAACCGCGTCCTTTATCTAAGAAAGCTTCTACAACCGTTCCAACCGCTGGTTTATCGGGATTTGCTTTTAATTCTAAAATTTCAGCTTCGAGTAATACCTTTTCGAGTAATTCTTTTACACCGATACCCATTTTAGCAGAAATATCATGTGACTGATATTTACCTCCCCATTCTTCTACGAGGAAGTTCATTGCGGCTAATTTTTCTTTAATTTTATCAGGATTAGCTGTTGCTTTATCTATTTTGTTGATTGCAAAAATAATTGGTACACCTGCTGCTTGTGCATGACTAATTGCTTCTTTAGTTTGTGGCATGATATCATCATCGGCTGCTACTACAATAATAGCAATATCCGTTACTTGAGCACCACGAGCACGCATAGCTGTAAACGCTTCGTGACCAGGTGTATCAAGGAATGTAATCTCTTGACCATTTTCTAATTCAACTCCGTAAGCACCGATATGTTGAGTAATACCTCCTGACTCACCTGCAATTACATTTGTTTTACGAATATAATCTAACAAAGAAGTCTTACCATGGTCTACGTGACCCATTACAGTTACAATTGGAGCACGTTCTTTGAGATCTTCGGGTTTGTCTTCAACTACTTCAATAGTTTCTTCTATATCAGCGGTAGTAAATTGTACTTCATAGCCAAATTCGTCTGTTACAATAGTTAAGGTTTCGGCATCTAAACGCTGGTTCATGGTAACCATGATTCCTAAAGACATACAAGTTCCTATAACCTTAGTAATTGGCACATCCATCATCGTTGCAATTTCACCTACTGTTACGAATTCTGTAACTTTAAGTACTTTGCTTCCTTCTTCTTGTGCTGCTAACTCAGCTTCATTACGTTCTCTATGCGAATCACGCTTATCACGACGATATTTAGCTGCTTTGGATTTATTCCCTTTACCTTGCAATCTTTCAAGGGTTTCTTTTATTTGATTTTTTACTTCTTCTTCTGTAGGTTCGACTTTTACAACAGGAGCTTTTTTATTGAATTTATTCCCTCCTTTGTTTCCGTGGTTAGCCCCTTGATTACCTCTATTTCCTTGTCCGTTATTATTATTCCCGTCTGGTTTATTAGACTGATTATTTTGTTTGGAAGGAATTCGGTTACGCTTTTTCTTATTAGCATCTCCTCCTTGATGGTTATTATTTCCACCTTGGTTTGGTTTTGAATCTTCTTTTTTCTTTTTAGGTTTTTCAAATTGAGATAAGTCAATTTTTTGTCCTGTAAAAGTAGCACCTGATAATTTTTGGTATTGAGTTTCGTAGCGTTCTTCAACTACTTGACCTGCTTCAACTGAAGGACTTGTTGCAGGCTTGTCAGTTTTAGTTTCTACTTTTGGCTCAACTATAGGTTTAACCTCTTTTAGCTGTGGTTTTTCTACCACTTTTTCTACTTTCTTTTCAACAGGAGGCACCACTACAGGTTTAACCTTAACCTCTACTGGTTTTTCTTGTTTTGGTTCTATTTTCTCTACAGGCTTTTCCTGTATTACTGGTTTTGAAACTTCCTTTGCTACAGGTTCTACCTCTACTTTTGGTGCTTCAACTTCAGGTTTTACGACAGGCTTAGGGTTTAAGTCTATTTTTCCTACTTTTTTAGGTCCTGATAAAGCCGCAGCTTTTGCTTTGATAACTTCCTGACGCGCACGCTCTTCTTCAATGCGTTTTTGCTCTAATTCATGCTCGCGCTCTAAACGTAATGCTTCTTTTTCTTTACGTTTTTCTTCGCCTACTTCTTTAGAAGCATCTTTGTTACCTTTATCTCCAGCAAATTGATTAGATAGGATACCATATATCTCTTCTGTGATTTTGGTATTTGGATTCGATTCTATAGTGAAACCTTTATCCTTTAAAAAATCAACAGCTCGCTCAAGAGATATATTAAATTCTCTTAATACTTTGTTTATTCTTATTGTTCCTTCAGACATAAATTTTATTTATGGTTTTTTTTATTTTTTTGTAGATTAAAAGGGATTAATCTTCAAATTCTTCTTTTAAAATCTTGATTACCTCAAGAATAGTTTCCTCTTCTAAATCGGTACGACGTACTAAATCTTCAACATCTTGACTTAAAATACTACGAGCAGTATCTAGACCTACTTTTGCAAATTCATCAATGATCCATCCATCAATTTCATCTGAAAACTCTGCCAACTCAACATCATCCTCGTCTTCTTGCGTATTCCCTTCTCGAATTACATCTAATTCATAGCCTGTTAACATACCTGCCAGTTTGATGTTATGCCCACCACGACCAATTGCTTTTGATACTTCTTCTAATTTCAAGTAAACTTCGGCCGTTTTCTTTTCTTCATTAATTTTAATGGAAGAGACTTTTGCTGGACTTAATGCTCTAGTGATGAATAATTGTGTATTATTCGTGTAATTGATTACATCAATATTTTCGTTTCCTAGTTCACGAACAATTCCATGAATACGAGAACCTTTCATTCCAACACAAGCTCCTACTGGATCAATTCTATCGTCATAAGAATCTACGGCAACTTTTGCTTTTTCTCCTGGTATACGAACTACTTTTTTAATAGTTATCAAACCATCAAATACTTCTGGAATTTCTTGTTCAAATAACTTTTCCAAGAACTTTTCAGAAGTTCTAGACATCATAATTTGTGGTTTATTACCTTTTAGTTCAACATTTTCTATAACTCCACGAACATTATCTCCCTTTCTAAAGAAGTCAGATGCTATTTGTTTTTCTTTTGGCAATACAATTTCATTTCCTTCATCATCAACCAATATTACTGCTTTAGGACGTACATGGTGTACCTCCGCAGTATAAATATCGCCTATTAAATCTTTGAATTGTTTGTATAAATTAGTACTATCGTGTTCATGAATTTTAGAAATTAAATTTTGGCGTAAGGCTAAGATTGCTCTCCTTCCTAAGTCAATTAATTTTACTTCTTCAGATACTTCTTCTCCAATTTCAAAGTCGGGTTCTATTTTACGAGCTTCTGTCAGCGTAATTTCCTCATTTTCGAAATCTAAATCTTCATCTGCTACAATAACACGGCGTCTCCAAATTTCCATATCTCCTTTGTCAGGATTGATAATAATATCAAAATTTTCATCGGATCCGTATTTTTTCTTCAATGCACTTCTAAACACATCTTCCAAAATAGCCATTAATGTAACACGATCGATAGATTTATTATCCTTAAATTCTGAAAACGATTCGATTAATGCTAAATTCTCCATACAACTCTTTGATTTTTTTTAAAATATAATTGTAACTACTGCTTCCACAATATTGCCATATTGTATTTTCGTATTGTGAACAACAGTTTCTTTTCCTTTTCCTACTTTTTTGGGTTCACGTGCAGTCCATTCTAATGTAACACCTTCATCGTCTGCCTCCACTAAAAGAGCCTCATATTCTTTTTCTGCAGTTGTTAGCTTTACCGTACGTCCTACATTTTTCTTAAACTGACGAATCATTTTTAAGGGAGCAGACACACCCGCAGAAGCCACTTCCAACGCAAAATCTTGTTCTTCTCTATCGAGGCTATTTTCAACAGCTCTACTTATGTTTACACAATCCTGCAACTGCACTCCATTATCGCCATCTAAAGTTACGATAATTTTATTACTATCAGTGATAGTTAAATCAATTAAAAAAAGCTCTGGAAATTCTTCCAAAGTTTGATTTAATACCTGTATTACTTTTTCTTTAAATGTCATTGGTATAAAAAGAGGCACGCGATGCGTGCCTCATTATTTAATGTTTAACTTCTAAATAACGGCACAAATATACATTTTTTTTTTTATTTTACTAACTGATTGATTTTTATTAAAAACTTTCTTACCTTTATAAGTGAGTTTAGGAAAAACAAATCTTTAAACAATAACCCCATTATGAAACGAATTTTAGTCCCAACCGATTTTTCTCAACACGCAGAATACGCCCTTAAAGTTGCTGCTCAATTTGCTAAAAAGCACAATGCAGAGATCTATTTAGTACATTTATTAGAACTACCAAATCAAGGCAATGACACCGTTACACATGGTCACGACATTCCTGAGATTATATTTTTCAAAAATGCAATAACCAATAGAATGGATGATTTATTAGAAGAAGAATATTTAAATGGAATAGAAACTTCTAAAATAATTCAAATAGAACATCCTTTTGAAGGCATCATGAAAACGATACAAAACAATGCGTTTGACCTTATTATAATGGGATCCCACGGAGCAAGTGGAATCAAAGAAATGTTCGTAGGATCTAATACTGAAAAAGTAGTAAGAAACTCTAACGTACCTGTTTTAGTCATTAAAGAAGACGATATAAACTTTAAAATAGATCACTTCGTATTTGCTTCAGACTTCCTAGAGGAAATAAAAAAACCTTTTGAAAACATAGTGCGTTTTGCTAACGAATTAGGAGCCACCTTACACCTTGTAAATATAAATACGCCTAACAATTTCCGTTCTACTCAAAATGCACAAAAACTAATGGCCGATTTTGTTAGCGGATTCAAAATTGACAAATACGAAACTCATATATATAATGATACTAATGTTGAAGCTGGCATACTAAACATAACAAACGACCTAAATGCAGACCTAATAGGCATGTGCACTCACGGAAGAAAAGGCTTAGCTCATTTTTTTAACGGAAGTATAAGTGAAAGTTTGGTCAATCACTCGAAAAAACCAGTCATAACCTTCAAAATATAATAAAAAAACGGTGAATTAATCACCGTTTTTTTATTTTTAAAATTACTTATTCATATTTCGCATCTTATACACGAAGGCACCCTAATCAATATTAAAAACCAACAATGACAGCGACTCATCCCCAACATTACCTAGAACAAACCCTAATACTAAACAAAATTTTATTAAAATCCCTTTCTGTTTAGACCCTAACACACAATCTACATATATCATTCGTGCCAAATCACACAAACGTTCCTACCGATACACATACAAAACAGAAAGGATTAATAGGATTTTTCAATATTTCATTACATTCTTCATCTGATATTTCAAGACGCACCTTTAGCTTATCTAAGAAATCTTTTTCTTCTTTATTCATTCCTCCATCAGCAATAGCCGCACGTACAATCGCGGAAAAACATTCTTTGTTTCTAGTTCAATTCACCATCAAATAGTTCTGAAAGTGGAATAATTTATTTTTTTAGTTCTCTTAAAAATAAAACAATCACAAACTTAGACAATAAAATAAAATGATTACTAAAAAATTTGTATGTTTGAAACTCTTTTAATTTTATCGTATGCAAGAATTTTGGTTATATTTTGAAATCGGCCTAAAACACGTATTAAACATCAATGCTTATGACCATATATTATTCCTAATTGGAATGACTATTCCTTATTCATTTAACGACTGGAAAAAATGGTTAACATTAGTGAGTTTATTTACTTTAGGTCATTCTATTTCACTTATACTTTCTGTATTTGGGATCATTTATATAAAAGAAAATCTAGTTGAATTTTTAATCCCCATTACAATATTGATCGTAGCCCTTTTTAATCTTTTCACAGCAGGAAAAAGTTCTAAAGGCGAAAGTATAACTTTAATAGCCATTGTAACATTACTATTTGGAATAATACACGGATTAGGTTTTTCCAATTATTTCAAGACATTATTACCAGGAAATAAATCAGACAAAATATTACCCCTTGCAGAGTTTGCTCTTGGAATTGAAAGTGCACAAATAATAGTTGTTCTTATTGTCTTAATAATTTCATTTATAATCCAATCTGTTTTCCGTTTTTCAAAAAGAGATTGGACGTTAGTCATGTCATCCTTTATAATAGGAGTTGTAACACCACTAATTATACAAAGCCCTATCTGGCACAGATAAAATGGAAGAAAAACTTAGCAAATACGACACCGCCTACCTACGTTTAGCAAAAGAATGGGGCAAACTCTCTTATTGCAAAAGAAAACAAGTAGGAGCAATTATAGTTCGAGATCGAATGATTATATCAGACGGGTATAATGGCACTCCTTCTGGATTTGACAATTGTTGCGAAGACGAAAACAACCTAACGCATTGGTACGTCCTTCACGCAGAAGCTAATGCAATACTAAAGGTT
Organism: Flavobacterium columnare NBRC 100251 = ATCC 23463; assembly: GCF_002530675.1. Lineage (GTDB taxonomy): Bacteria > Bacteroidota > Bacteroidia > Flavobacteriales > Flavobacteriaceae > Flavobacterium > Flavobacterium columnare. The sequence continues at coordinate 18,059 of NZ_PCMX01000035.1, read as the reverse complement.
GCCAGCTCTACACAATCATGCAATCAAGCAACTCTTTACATTACCCTTTCTCCTTGCAAAGAGTGCTCTAAATTAATCCACCAAGCAGGAATAAGAAGAGTCGTTTATCTCGAAAAATACAAAGATGATTCAGGTTTGGTTTTTTTAGAAAAAGCTGGGGTTGTTGTACAACAAATTAAAGATTTAGATTCAGAATAGAATGAAATTTTTCCAACTAAACTAAGTCCAAATCTTTACTCTTATTTTTTCTTAACACTATCATGACTATGTGTTTCTCTTCCTTTATTCCATAAAACAAGTATTTCAGTTGCTACTGCCGCTCCACTCCCTGCAGCTATTGCCAACTGGCTTCTATGCCCTGAAAGGGTACCACAAACATAGACCCCTTCCGTTACCTTATAGTCAATATTTTTTAGCTGAATGCGTTTTTTTTCAGGAAGTGATTTTTGATGAGGCTCAACATATTCATTCAACCCCTCAATATCAAACAAATTAGAAGCTCCCACTCCAACAACAACTATTTGAGTTCTAAAAACACTTTTGTTAGTAATAACTTCCAAACCATTTTGAACCGACACAACCTTCAGAACTTTTTCGTCTGCTATTTGAACAATATGATCATACGTATTCCTTAACTGATCCAATGAGTCTAGCAACAAATCAGCCCCTAACTTACCTGCCGGAATCCCATAAGCATTATAAAAAATAGCATCTTGCAAAGAAGATGCTTTTTGATGAGTAAGAATTCCTATTTTTTTATCTTTAACAAAATCTTTATTTTGAGCAGAACCTAAAACCATAGCACAAGACACCCCTGAAACTCCTCCTCCTATAATTAACACATCAAACATTTACGAATGATTTTTCAATTGATTTTCAATTGATTTTGAAAGATTAAAGATTAACAAAATAACGATAGCACACAAGACAGCCAATATCCCTATCAAAGCCACTAAACTATCTCCATTAAATAAATCTTCAAGATTAAGCATTGAAACATTAACGCCAATCAATACAATTCCTAACACCAGAACTATGTAAGTAAAAATTTTCATTAACTATATTTTTAGGAAACAAAATTACAGCTTTTCAGCCTAAACAAACAAGCCTTTAACATTAGCTGCAAATAATTTAACAGCTATTGCTAATAATACAACTCCAAAAACTTTTCGCACAACCCCTAAACCTGTAGGCCCAAGCATTCGCTCAATTTTACCTGATAATTTCAAAACAGCATATACAATTATGATGTTGAACAAAATAGCTACTACTATATTGATTGATTGGTATTCTGAACGCAAAGACAACAAGGTAGTCATAGTACCCGCACCAGCAATTAATGGAAATGCCAAAGGAACAATACTGGCTGTTTTAGGCTCTTCATCTTTATAAATACTAATTCCCAGGATCATCTCTAGTGCCAGAAAAAAAAGAACAATAGACCCTGCAACAGCAAAAGATTTAACATCTACACCTATAAATTTCAACATCCCCTCTCCCACAAAAAGGAACATAATCATAATCAACCCTGAAACAAAACTAGCTCGTTCTGCATGAATATGCCCTATTTTATTCCTTAAATCCACAATTATAGGAATAGAACCCATAATATCAATAACTGCAAACAAGACCATTCCAACAGTCAACACTTCTTTCCAATCAAAATTCATAACTCTTTTTTTAACAAATATTTTCGAATATACTAATTTCAAACAATTAACAAAACTACAATCCTAATTATTGTTTCTTATTTGTAATTTTGCAGCACTAAAAACAAAATCACATGTTTCAAATTGGTAAAACGATCGTCTCAGAAGACATTTTAGAAAAAGAGTTCGTATGCAACCTGAGTGCTTGTAAAGGAGCTTGCTGTATTGACGGGGATTCTGGAGCTCCTCTACTAGAAGAAGAATTACCAATCTTAGAAGCTATTTATCCTAAGATCAAACATTTACTACGACCAGAAGGCATTGAAGCCATCAAAGAACAGGGCACATGGGTTACAGACAAAGACAATGAACTTGGAACCCCTTTAATAGACAATAAAGATTGTGCGTATGTTATTTTTAAAGAGGGAAATGCTTTATGCGGCATAGAAGAAGCTTACAATCAAGGATTCGTTAATTGGAAAAAACCAGTTTCTTGTCATCTCTACCCAATTAGAATTAAAGAATTCAGTAGTTTTCAAGCCGTTAATTATGATCGTTGGGATATTTGCTCAGAAGCCTGCTCATTAGGCAAAGAACTCAAAGTACCCATCTATAAATTTGTAAAAGAAGCTTTAGTAAGAAGATTCGGAACGGATTGGTATGAAGAACTTGAAATTGTAGCACGAGAATACTACAAATAATAATATCAAAAAAGTTTACTAATGATTTTTAAATCTTTTAAAAATCATTAGTAAAAAGTTTCAAAACCAGCTAAGGAAACGCAAAAAACTTCATTTTATTACACTTTAATTAATTAATTATTAACAATACATATATTACAAATATATAAGTTAACACCCATCCAAAAAACAGGCCAATCCCAACCTACGAAAATCCTTTATTTCATAAGGGTTTATAATTTTTTAAAAACACAAAACACTGACAAACAACACATTACACTTTTAATAAAGAATAACCTACAATTACATCATTTGTTAAAAACTCCCCCGAAATGTGAATAACTATTCTTTCATTTTAGAGTCTAATTTTGAATCTTTGTAGTCCCAATTACGCACAATTATTCGAATCAATTTAAAACTATAATTTCAGGTATAGATATGGCTATTATTGAACCCATTTTACAAGAAAATAAAGATCGCTTTGTGATCTTCCCAATCAAGCACCATGACATTTGGGAATGGTATAAAAAAATGGAAGCAAGCTTCTGGACAGCAGAAGAAATAGACTTACATCAAGATTTAACTGATTGGAATACCAAATTAAGTGAAGATGAAAAATACTTCATCAAACATATTTTGGCGTTTTTTGCAGCATCTGATGGTATTGTAAATGAAAACCTTGCAGAAAATTTCGTAAATGAAGTTCAATATCCCGAAGCTAAATTCTTTTATGGCTTTCAGATTATGATGGAAAACATTCATAGCGAAACTTATTCATTATTAATTGACACCTATGTAAAAGATGATGTAGAAAAAGATCAATTATTTCATGCTATTGAAGTTTTTCCTGCTATCAAGAAAAAAGCAGAATGGGCATTACGCTGGATTTCATCCGACTCATTCGCAGAAAGGCTAATTGCCTTTGCAGCAGTAGAGGGGATCTTTTTTTCTGGAGCATTTTGTTCTATCTATTGGTTAAAAAAACGAGGATTAATGCCTGGATTAACCTTTTCAAATGAATTAATTTCTCGAGACGAGGGAGTACACTGTGATTTTGCTGTACACCTACACAACCATCATTTAATAAACAAAGTAACTAAAGAAAGAATTACAGAAATTATAGTAGATGCTTTAAATATAGAACGCGAATTTATAACAGAATCTCTTCCGGTTTCTCTAATAGGGATGAATGCTGTTTTAATGACTCAATATTTAGAATTTGTAGCAGATAGATTATTAATAGAGCTAGGTTGTGCTAAAATTTTTAACGCAACTAATCCATTTGATTTCATGGACATGATTTCATTACAAGGAAAAACCAATTTCTTTGAAAAACGGGTTGCTGAATACCAAAAGGCGGGTGTAATGAACAATGAAGAAGATGCTCATAAATTTTCATTAGACGCTGATTTCTAAAAACACATCTGACAAACTTAACAATCTATCAGATTTAAAAAACACCCCTAGTAAAAGTCGGGAGACTGGTGTTTTCACAAATTTATTATTAACAAGAAAACAAAGAAGGGATTTTTTGTTTTCAAAAAGACAAGAACTATGTACGTAGTAAAAAGAGATGGGCATAAAGAACCCGTAATGTTTGACAAAATCACAGACAGAATTAAAAAACTCTGCTATGGTTTAAATGATATGGTAGATGCTGTAAAAGTTGCCATGCGAGTAATTGAAGGCCTATACGATGGTGTAACCACTTCCGAATTAGACAATTTAGCTGCTGAAACCGCAGCTGCCATGACCGTTACTCATCCTGATTATGCACAATTAGCCGCTAGAATTGCCATTTCTAACTTACATAAAAACACAAAAAAATCGTTTTCTGAAACGATGAATGATATGTTTCATTACGTAAGCCCTCGCACAGGCAAAGACGCTCCTCTTATTTCAGATGAAGTACATAAAATAATCATGGAAAACTCTGCTTTTCTAGATTCACACATAATTTACAACCGTGATTTCAACTATGATTATTTTGGTTTTAAAACCCTAGAACGTTCTTATTTACTTAAAATCAATGGAAAAATAGCAGAACGCCCACAACACATGTTAATGCGCGTTGCAATTGGAATTCACCTAAATGACTTAGAATCCGCAATAGAAACATACGAGTTGATGTCTAAAAAGTTTTTTACACATGCCACTCCAACACTTTTCAATGCAGGAACACCAAAGCCGCAAATGTCTTCTTGCTTTCTTTTAGCAATGCAGGACGACAGCATTGATGGTATATATGACACACTAAAACAAACTGCTAAAATCTCACAATCTGCTGGTGGTATTGGCTTATCAATTCACAATGTACGCGCAACAGGCTCATACATTAGAGGAACTAATGGCACCTCTAACGGGATTGTACCTATGTTACGTGTTTTTAACGATACCGCTCGCTATGTAGACCAAGGCGGTGGAAAACGCAAAGGAAGCTTTGCCATCTATATCGAAACTTGGCATGCTGACATTATGGACTTCTTAGATCTTAAAAAAAATCATGGCAAGGAAGAAATGCGTGCCCGTGACTTATTTTACGCTATGTGGACCTCTGACTTGTTCATGAAACGTGTAGAATCTGATGACAAATGGACGTTAATGTGTCCTAACGAATGTCCTGGATTATATGATGTATATGGAGATGAGTTTGAAGCTTTATATACTAAATATGAAAACGAAGCGCGTGGACGCAAGACGATTAAAGCTCGTGAATTATGGGAAAAAATCCTAGAATCTCAAATCGAGACAGGAACGCCTTATATGCTATATAAAGATGCTGCCAATCGCAAATCAAATCAAAAAAATCTAGGAACTATCCGCTCTTCTAATTTATGCACAGAAATTATGGAGTACACTTCTGCTGACGAAATAGCCGTGTGTAACTTAGCTTCCTTATCTTTACCAATGTTTGTCGATGAAGGCAAATTTAACCATGAATTATTGTACAAAGTAACCAAACGAGTAACACGTAACTTAAACAAGGTAATTGACCGAAATTACTACCCTGTTAAAGAAGCCGAAAACTCTAATATGCGACATCGCCCAATAGGATTAGGGGTACAAGGATTAGCAGATGCTTTCATCATGCTACGTATGCCTTTTACCAGCGACGACGCTAAAAAATTAAACCAAGAAATATTTGAAACCATGTATTTTGCTGCCGTAGAAACCTCTATGGAAATGGCAAAAGAGGAAGGTCCTTACTCTACTTTTAAAGGTTCACCAATATCTGAAGGTCAATTTCAATACAACCTTTGGGGCGTAACAGATGAAGAATTATCAGGTCGTTGGGACTGGGCTTCGTTAAGAAAAGAAGTAATAGAATATGGTGTTCGCAACTCTTTACTAATGGCTCCAATGCCTACTGCTTCTACTTCGCAAATCCTTGGAAATAACGAAGCTTTTGAACCTTACACTTCAAACATTTATACGCGCCGCGTACTTTCTGGTGAATTTATTGTAGTAAATAAACATTTACTGGAAGATTTAGTAAAATGCGGACTATGGAATGAAGATTTAAAACAAGAAATTATGCGTCACAACGGTTCAGTACAAAATATTGACCGTATTCCACAAGATTTAAAAGACTTATATAAAACCGTTTGGGAAATGTCTATGAAAGACATTATTGATATGTCCCGCCAACGAGGTTATTTCATCGATCAATCTCAATCGCTAAACTTGTTTATGGAAGGAGCTACCTTTTCTAAACTAACTTCAATGCATTTCTATGCTTGGAAATCAGGTTTAAAAACAGGTATGTACTACTTACGTACTAAAGCCGCTGTAGATGCTATTAAATTCACATTAAATAACGAAAAGAAAACAGAACCTACAATAGAATCCCCTAAAGAATTAGAATTAGTAGCCCCTGAAGGAGAAATGACAGCAGAGGAATTCAGAGCAATGATTGAACGTTCTCGTAATGCAGAACCAGAAGATTGCGAAATGTGTGGATCTTAATAATTTATTTACAAAAACAAACAAGAGGCTGTCCAAAAGAAAAGTTAGGACAGCCTTTTTTTCAAAACATTACAAAGCAATTCGTACCTTTGAATAAAATATTACACATGTCAAAAGAAAAAAACAAAGGAATTTATACAGGAATTATAGAAAAAGATAGCAATGGAAATTATTTCTGTGGCGAATACCTTTTAGACTATCAATACACCGAAGCCAGCTTCAAGGTAGGCGATATGATAAACATCAAAACCATAATTGACAACCCAAGCAGCAAAAGCAACGAAAAGTACCCTAAAAAAACAAACAATTTCTTTTTAGCTAAAAAATAAATAATGAGACTACTCCGTTCAAACTCTGATCATCCAGACTTCAAATACCTAACCAAATTATTTGATGAATATTTAGTAGACATTGATGGTGAACAAAAAGATTTTTTTACCCATTTTAACAACAAATATTTAGAAAATGTATTGATTGTATACGAAGACGATCAGGTTGTCGGTTGCGGAGGGTATAAAGAACACACCCCAAACACAGTAGAGATTAAAAGAATGTTTGTTCACCCTGAACACAGAAAAAAAGGCATTGCCAACTTAATTCTAAACACGATTGAAGATTGGGCAAAACAAAAAGGTTACCAAAACTTTATCTTAGAAACTTCACCTAAACTAACAAACGCAATTTCGCTGTATGAAAAAAAAGGGTATAAACTTATCCCAAATTATGACCAATACATAGGTGTAGAAAACAGCATTTGCATGAAGAAAGAATCTTAAAATTTGTACTTTCGCACTTCTAATTTTTTTAAATCTACCCAAAAATGATGAACTGGGAACAACTTTTATCTTTAAAACGCCAAGGCGATACTAGTAAACGATTACGTAAAGAACAAGATGATACACGCCTAGGCTTTGAAGTTGATTATGACCGTGTAATATTTTCGGCAGCATTTAGAAGCCTACAAGATAAAACTCAGGTCATTCCATTATCAAAAACTGATTTCGTTCACACACGATTAACCCATAGCTTGGAAGTCTCGGTTGTTGGTCGTTCATTAGGTCGCTTAGTTGGAAAAAAAATATTAGAAAAATACCCTTATCTACAAGAAATTCATGGTTACCAAGCTAATGATTTCGGAGCAATAGTAGCCGCCGCCGCTTTAGCTCACGATATAGGAAACCCCCCATTTGGTCACTCAGGCGAAAAAGCAATTGGAGAATACTTTGCTATTGGTAACGGTTTAAAATTTAAAGAGCAATTATCTGAAAAAGAATGGCAAGATCTAATTGATTTTGAAGGAAATGCCAATGGGTTTTCGGTATTAACGAGCTCACGCCCTGGTGTTGAAGGAGGCCTACGATTAACTTATGCAACTTTGGGTGCCTTCATAAAATACCCTAAAGAAAGTTTACCTAAAAAACCAACTTCAAACATAGCTGATAAAAAATACGGGGTCTTCCAACAAGACAAAAATTTTTTCAAAGAAGTTGCCGAAGAATTAGGCTTAATTCCTAATAAATTAATAAATGATATAGGATACGAACGTCATCCTCTAGCTTATCTTGTAGAAGCGGCTGATGATATCTGTTATACCATTATAGATTTTGAAGATGGAATTAATCTAGGTCTAGTCTCAGAAGATTACGCATTAGAATACCTAATCAAATTAGTTAAAGATTCTATAGATACCTCAAAGTACAATGCACTAACTACAAAAGAAGACCGAATCAGCTACTTACGTGCCTTAGCCATAGGAAGTTTGATAAACGATGTGGTAAATGTTTTTATTGAAAATGAAGAAGTAATTCTTCAAGGCAAATTCCCTCATGCGCTAACAGACAAATCAAAATACAAGGCTCAAATGAATGACATCATTAATCTAAGTATAAAAAATATTTATCAGAGCAGGGAAGTCATTGAAAAAGAAATAAACGGCTATCAAATTATCAATAATTTATTAGACAAATTTATCACCGCCTACAATAATAAATTTGAAGGCAATGAAACTAATTTTGATAAATTATTATTAAAAATACTACCCGAAAAACATAATATAGAAAAAGAAAGTCTGTATGAACGTTTGCTACATATCTGTCACTTCATTTCTATGCTAACAGATGGCAACGCTTTATTATACAACAAAATGATTTCTACGAAAATCTAATTTCATCCCTAACAAATTAATAATTCTTTAATAACCCAAAATTCTAAATCTATGATAAAAAAACTACCCTTTTTATTGTTTTTGTTTTCAGGAATTGCTCTTAGTCAAAGCAATATTGACCTCATCAAAAAACATTTAAAGGCAAGTTCATCTCAATCAAAAATGAGTCAAAACGAAATTGACAATTTAATTATATTCGATGAATTTACAACAACGAGCAATAATTTTGTTTGCCACGTAAAACAAACACAAAACGGCATACCCATCTATAATGTTGATTCTAATTTTATAATTGATAAAACAGGCAAAGTTTCAGGTAAATTAAAATCAATTCCAAACTTTATAGATAATGCCAAAAAAAGAACTCAAAAAATAGATTTAAATACGGCTTTAATAAAAGCTTTAACATCAACAAACGATGTTGCTCCTAAATATTCCTTAAACAAACTAGAAAACAACAGATTTAGATTAGAAAACACACAAAACAAAGAAGAAAACATAAGTGGGCAATTAACCTATTTTCTAACGGATAAAAACGAATTAAAACTCACTTATTTTTTTGAATATTACTCAAAAAATGGTGAAAAAGATTTGTGGAATATTTTTATAGATGCTGAAACTGGTGATCTTATTCAAAAGTTGAATAACACTTTAAAATGCTCCTTTCATAAAGAACATCATTACAGCACAAACAACCATACTTTTTTATTCAAAGAAGAAAATCTTTCAAGACTAGCACTATTACCATCCGGCACAACAAACTACAAAGTCATTCCGTGGAACTATGAAAGTCCTAATCATTATAAAGAGGCATTTCCTACAAACACAGAAGGGAGAACCATCGTTACAAATCCTGAATCTACGACCCCATTAGCACCGCTTACTCTTGCTGCATCACCTAATGGATGGCACAACAATAATTCAACTATTGGTACTACAACAAATTCTACTAAATTTGATTACACAAGAGGAAACAATGTATTTGCTTATTCAGATATAACCAATTCTGATCCATCAATAGCGTCTATTAATACTTATACCAATTCATCCTCAGGGGTATATCCTGATTTAACCTTTGATCATCCTTACTCAGGTTTATCTAATTCTCCTATAAATGAAATTCATGCAGCGACTACTAATTTATTTTACATGAACAACATTATGCACGACTTGTGGTATCAGTATGGTTTTAATGAATCCAACAAAAACTTTCAAGACAAAAATTATGGTCGTGGGGGAATACAAAATGACTATGTTTTAGCACAATCACAAGATGCCTCTCAAAACGGTTCTCCTAGTTATAACAATGCTAATTTTTCAACCCCATCTGATGGAAACAATCCTAAAATGCAAATGTACTTATGGCAACACCCTGTCCCTATAAAAGTACAAATAACCAATGGTTCATTAGCAGGCCAAACATACAACGCTATAGATAATGAATTTACTTCGGGACATATTGAATTACCTATAACACCTAACAATCTTTCTGGAGAACTTATACTTCTTAATGATGCCACTACTAATAACACAACAAATCCTGACGTTTATGATGGATGCTCAACAGCAACAAATATAGTAACAGGTAAAATTGCAGTAGTCAGAAGGGGTAATTGTAGTTTTTCTTCTAAAGCTATAACAGCTCAAAATGCAGGAGCAAAAGCACTAATAGTTATAAATAACACCTTCTCGGAGCTAGAACTTGGTGGAGGCGATGCAGCTGTTAAAATTCCTGTCATAGGTTTATCAAAAACAGATGGAGACGAATTAATTAAGGTATTAACAACAGAAGGTAGTGTAAGCGCAATCTTTGAGAACAAAAACAACATCTATGCTGATGGCGATTTTGATAATGGAATTATAGCACATGAATATGGACATGGGATTTCTACAAGACTTTCAGGTAATTGCTTAAATAGCTCCGAACAAATGGGTGAAGGATGGTCTGATTGGTTTTGGTTAATGATGCAAATAAAAGCTGGCGATAAAGGAAGTGACAAAAAAAGCATAGGAACTTTTACTAACAACCTTCCCACTAATGGTAAAGGTATCAGAAAATATCCTTATACAACAGATATGACTAGTAACCCTTATACATACGCTGATTTAAATAAAATGTGGTATCCAGACCCTATAAGTAAGACCGAAAAAATTAATGTTCATGCTATTGGAACTGTTTGGGCTACAATTTTATGGGATTTAACATGGGCTTATATTAACAAATATGGTTATGATAGTAATATTTACAATGGTACAGGTGGAAACAACAAAATAATGAAAATTGTATTAGACGCTATTAAAATTGATGGTTGTTCTCCAAGTTTTATCACGGGTAGAGATGCTATTTTAGCCGCAGATCAAGCCGCCACTGGGGGACAAAATTATGAATTAATTTGGAGGGTTTTTGCTAGAAGAGGAGTAGGCTATAGCGCTTCATCTGGAGCAAGTAATACGGGTGTTGCAGGTATAAAAGATAACCCAACGTCTTTACACACAGACTTACCTCCTAATATTCTTTTGAGTGATACAGATTTTGTTTCAAACGATCTGATCAACATTTATCCAAATCCATCAAATGGTTTAATAAATATTTCTTTTGATCGAAGTATTGATCATTCAATTTTAAGGGTTAATGACATTAACGGACGAATTGTTTATTCAGAAGAACTCAACAATACTAGTGATTTAAAAACAATAAATTTAGACTCTTTACAAAAAGGATTTTATATTCTTAATATACAAGGTCAGAATATACGGTTTACACAAAAGATACTTTTGGAATAAATTTAATTTACAATAAAGTGTATCCAAAAGTACAAACAACATCGTAGGCACCAAGTTAAAAAAACTCTATTAAAGTTCTTTTACCCTAGAGAATCGAGTCTATAAAATCATCTCTAGTAACCATTTGAATAGTAACAATAAAGAGACTGTCTAGAAACAACATTTCAATATATAGTCTATCTTCTGAACGGAGTTAAACGAGAAATACCATCCTTTTAGACAGTCTCTTTAATTAACTAAAAGTTTATACTTTTCAGATTTTTTCCATCTAAAACAAACGTAATAACTCTTTTAATCCTGCTACATCAATTCCTGATATTTTATGCAATTCATTAATAGTTCCTTGTTCAATAAATTCATCAGGAACACCTAATCTTTTTATAGAAATTAAATAGTTATTGTCTGTAAAAAATGAACTTATAAGAGTTCCAAACCCCCCTTTAAGACATCCTTCTTCAACCGTAATAATTTGTTGATAATTTTGACCTATTTCATGTAACACACCCTCATCTAAAGGTTTAACAAAAGGAAAATGATAATGAGAAAATTCATATAATTTTAAATCATCTAAAGCCTTGATCACGTTATTCCCAATAGTTCCGGTAGATAAAACGGCTACATTTTTACCCTTACGCAGTTGTTTTGCTTTTCCTATTTCTATTTTTTCAAACGGTAATTTCCAATTTTGAACAAACCCTCTACCTCTTGGATAACGAATACTCACAGGAATATTAATACCTAATTGAAAAGTATACATCATATTACGAAGTTCTACTTCATTTAGTGGTGCTGTAACAACTAAATCTGGTATACAACTCAAATAAGCAATATCGTACAAACCATGATGGGTAGCCCCATCTTCTCCCACAAAACCTGCTCTATCAAGACAAAAAATAACGGGCAATTTTTGCAATGCTACGTCATGAATAACCTGATCGTAAGCTCTTTGTAAAAAGGTAGAGTAAACATTGCAAAAAACAATCATTCCTTGAGTGGCCATACCCGCAGAAAAAGTTACAGCATGTTGCTCTGCAATTCCTACATCAAAAGCACGTTCTGGGAAAGTTTCCATCATAAATTTCATCGAACTTCCTGATGGCATTGCAGGTGTTACCCCTATAATTTTTTGATTCTCTTGTGCCAATTCTACTAATGTTTTCCCAAAAACGTCTTGAAATTTAGGAGGAAACCCTTCTTCTTCTTTTGGATATATTTTACCTGTTTGAGGATCAAATTTTCCTGGAGCATGATACTTAACTTGATTTTCTTCTGCTAATTGTAACCCTTTTCCTTTGGTGGTAATTACATGAAGAAATTTGGGTCCTTTAACTTTTTTTAATCGACTAAGCTCTGAAATCAATGATTGAATATCGTGCCCATCAATAGGACCTGAGTAATCAAAATTTAAAGCTTTAAAAATATTATTTTCAGTATGTAGCGTTCCTTCTTTAAAGGATGTCAAATAGTCTTTTAGAGCCCCTACACTTGGATCAATCCCTATGGCATTATCATTTAGTATAATCAAAACATTAGCATCTGTATCGCCCGCATGATTCAGGGCTTCAAAAGCCATTCCAGAAGCTATAGAAGCATCTCCAATCACCGCTATATGCTGTTTATCTAAATCACCTATGAGTCGAGAAGCCATCGCCATTCCTAAAACAGCTGAAATAGAAGTAGAAGAATGTCCTACTCCAAAAGCATCAAATTCACTTTCTGAACGTTTAGGAAATCCTGAGATACCATTTAAATCTCGATTCGTATGAAACACCTCTTTCCTACCTGTTAAAATCTTATGTCCATAAGCTTGGTGTCCTACATCCCAAACCAATAAATCTTCAGGCGTGTTAAATACATAATGCAAAGCAATTGTCAATTCAATTACGCCTAAACTTGATCCTAAATGCCCTTCTTTTTGAGAAATGATCGTTATAATAAAATCACGCAATTCTTTTGCCAATGAAGGTAATTGCAAGATTTCTATTTTTTTTAAATCACTTGGAGAATTTATTGAGTCTAAGATTGTACTTTCCATAAGAAGCAAAATTAATCAAAACTATTTATTATTCTAGATTTTATAAAACATCCTCTACTACATCTTAAGTCATTTTATCTAATAGGTGTCCCCCTCTCTATATTTTTTTAAGACTATTAGTAAAGGTAAACAATATTAAATTTCCCATGTCTTTTATCTCTAAAATCAATTATTAATTTAGTACAGAGAAGATAAAACGGTCTTCTGCTTTAGGGACGTTATTGAATTTTAATTTTCATTACAAAAGGGATAAGGTAGTTATAGTATAAATATTTTAAACATAACAACCAGAATTACAAACAAAGATCATTCCAAAATTGTAATTTTGTTCTTATGGAAAACATTTTTACAGACGAATATTTTATGAAAAAAGCCTTACAAGAGGCTGAAAAAGCCTTTGAAGAAGGCGAAATTCCTGTAGGAGCTGTAATTGTAATAGACAATCGGGTAATAGCTCGAAGTCACAATTTAACAGAAATGCTCAATGATGTTACGGCACATGCTGAAATGCAAGCCATAACTGCTTCTGCCAATTTTTTAGGCGGAAAATACCTAAAAGGCTGTACTCTGTACGTTACTTTAGAACCTTGTCAAATGTGTGCAGGCGCATTATACTGGAGTCAGATTTCAAAAATTGTATATGGGGCTTCTGATGAACAAAGAGGTTATAAAGCTATGGGGGCTAAATTGCATCCTAAAACAGAAGTGGTTACAGGAATTATGCAGGATGAGTGTACGCGTTTGATGAAAGATTTTTTCAAAAAAAGGAGATAATTCTAAAATAGGTGAAACACCTAGTCATCTGAAAAACACATTTTAAAAAGGAATAAAAAACCGCCCCATAAAAGGAGCGGTGTAACATTCCGGTAATCTAAAATAATATATATTATTCGATAACAACTACGTTAGTAGCTACTTTACCTTTACGTCCGTCTTCTTCGTTGTACGAAACTTTTTGTCCTTCTTTAAGCTCTTTACCACCTGTTGCAGTAATGTGAACGAAGATGTCTGATCCAGTTTCGTCGTTTGTAATGAATCCAAAACCTTTAGACTCTACAAAAAATTTCACTTTGCCTGTTAGCATTCTAAAAAAAATAAAAAATTAATAATTATCAAAGATAGACTTTTTGTCGAGATATCAAAGTCTTATATTCAAAAGTTTATGGATTATTTTTTGACACTGAACAATATGGCGTTCATCATGATTAATTATAAAACGAAAGCTATCTCCTAATTGTATACTCAAACAACGAGCAATACTTATCTTTATTTTTTCCTTCTCAAGATCTATACTTTCCGCTTTCTTTAATAGATCTAGCAATTGTTTTTGTTGATTTAAAAATCTGTCAATTGTTGTTTTATCCAAAGGTATTTTTAGAGGATTTTTATCCTTAAATGTTTTCATTTTACTTGTTTTAGCACCCAACAGCATGCTCTTTGCAAAATAATCTCCTAACCAACCTGATGTATAATAAATTTTAGGTCTAAATTTACTTTTAGAAATAACTTTTTCTATTTCTGGCAAATAATAATCACCATAAAGATTCAAATGTTCTATACATTCTAAAATATTCCAAGAAGTAGATGAATTTCGGTATTGTAAAAAATCTAAGTTCTCTTCTTTTAGGGTAGTTACATAATCAATATGAGTTTGCACTTGTTTCTTTAATTCACTTAGCAAAATTTGTGTAGTTGTTTTCATAGCAATGATAATTACTACAAATTTCCTTTTTATTATTTTAAATTTTCTTGATACACATCAAGACTTTTCAATCTTGATAATGTTTCGGGTGACATACGAAGATAATTTGCGATAAGTTTATGAGGAATTTCCTGAAACACTAGTGGATTACGTAGTTGAATACGCTCTAATCATTCTTTAGCAGAAACCGTAAGTAAATCCATTTCTCGTTCTAACTGTTGTAAAATTAAGTCTTCTAACACCTCATTCCAAACCTTTAAAGTTTCTATATTAGCATACATTAATGCCTTGAATTTATTTTTATTTACTTTTAGAACTATAGTTTTTTTTATAGCTTGAATCGAAAAAACAGTTGGTTTATCAGAAAAAAAACTATCTAAACAAGCAACAAAATCACCCTTATAACCAAAACGAATAATCTGTTCTTCTGTATTGAAGACGGAAATTTTCAGGCTTCCGTCTTTCACAAAATAAACATTAGTATCAATACTCCCATTTACAACCAAATATTCGTTTCTTTTCAACAGTAAAGTTTTTTCAAACAACTGGTGCTGATTTAAAAGTGTAAACAAGAGGTTTTTCATATCTTAATACAAATAAGATTTCATTTCTTTCCAAATACTTTTAGGTTGCTCAATAATTATCTCGTCTCCTTTTTCTTTTTTGTATCGAATAAATTTAAGATTGGCTATACCTTCTTCAGGATAAGCTTGCTTTTGCTTATTAAAAATTACTTCACGCATTCCTGTTGAACTTATATTAAGTACCTTCCATCCATTTACAATTTTGGCTTTTGCTATTACAGGCGTTTCAACCAAAGAGAAATCTCCTTTTATTTTTAAGTTTGAATCTAAGATTAAGGCATCACAACCGCCATTTCCACAGGAGTTATTAAAGAATACAAAATAATCCTTTTTCTTATCATTATTCAAATCAATTTCACGCAAAATAAATTTTCTTTTTCCTCTTTGCTCTTTTTCATATTCGGGACTTGAACCATATTTTTTCACCAATTCAATTTCTCGTTTTTTTAGAAATTCAGTGATTTTAGTTATTGTTTTTTTATCTTGAGCAAAAGAATTTGCAGTACATAATAAAACTACCACTAGGGAGGTTATTCTCATTTTCATCTTTTAAAAATTAAAAAAGGGCTGCCCGAAAAGGTCATAATATCATTTCAACCTTTTCAGACACCCTCTTGCATCAAATTTATAAAAATTATATGATTATTCAGTTATCGAAGCAATAAACAGTTCGTTTAATTGTTTCAAATCTAAAACTGAAGGGGCATCAATCATAACATCTCTACCTGAATTATTTTTAGGAAAAGCAATAAAGTCACGAATGGTTTCTTGACCTCCTAGAATAGCCACTAAGCGATCCAATCCAAAAGCCAACCCTCCGTGTGGTGGTGCGCCATATTGAAAGGCATTCATTAAGAATCCAAATTGATTTTCTGCTTCTTCTTTTGAAAATCCAAGAAGCTCAAACATTTTTGCTTGCAAGTCTTTATCATGAATACGTATTGAACCTCCTCCAATTTCATTTCCGTTTAGGACCATATCATAAGCATTGGCTCTAATTTTCCCAGGTTCTGTTCCTATCAAATGAACATCCTCTGGCTTTGGCGATGTAAATGGATGGTGCATTGCATGGTAACGACCACTTTCTTCATCCCATTCTAATAAAGGAAAATCAACCACCCATAATGGAGCAAACTCATTGGGTTTACGTAATCCCATTTGGTTAGCTAACTCCATACGTAAAGCACTTAATTGTGTACGTGTTTTATAAGCTGGCCCAGATAAAACAAAGATAATATCTCCTGCATTAGCATTAGTTATCTCTGCCCATTTCTTTAAGTCTTCTTGATCGTAAAATTTATCTACGGATGATTTGAAAGAACCATCTGTTTCGCATTTACAGTATACCATTCCCGAAGCTCCTACTTGTGGGCGTTTTACCCATTCAATCCAAGCATCAATTTCCTTACGAGTAAAAGAAGCTCCCCCTGGCACTGCAATACCTACTACTAACTCAGCTGAATTAAAAACACCAAATTCTTTATGTTGCGCCACCGTATTTAACTCTCCAAACTTCATCCCAAAACGAATATCTGGTTTATCATTACCATAGGTTTTCATCGCATAATCATAAGTAATTCTAGGAAATTTATCTACTTCTATTCCTTTTACTTCTTTTAACAAATGACGTGTTAAGCCTTCGAACATATTTAAAATATCCTCTTGTTCAACAAACGCCATTTCACAATCAATTTGAGTAAACTCAGGTTGACGATCAGCACGCAAATCCTCATCACGAAAACATTTTACAATTTGAAAATATTTATCCATACCTCCTACCATCAACAATTGTTTGAATGTTTGTGGCGATTGTGGCAACGCATAAAATTGCCCTGGATTCATACGTGAAGGCACCACAAAGTCTCTAGCTCCTTCTGGAGTTGACTTTATTAAATAAGGTGTTTCTACCTCGCAAAAGCCTTGATTAGAAAGATAATTTCTTACTTCCATAGCCACGCGATGACGGAATAGTAAACTATTTTTTACTGGATTACGACGAATATCCAAATAACGATATTTCATACGCAATTCTTCTCCTCCATCTGTCTCGTCCTCAATTGTAAAAGGTGGTAATTGTGCTTGATTTAAAACAATTAGCTCTTTTACTAAGATTTCTATATCCCCCGTAGGTATATTCGAATTTTTAGACTCGCGTTCTATTACAGTTCCTTTCACTTGAACCACAAATTCACGACCTAAAGTTTTAGCTAATTCCATTACCTTTTTATCCGTACGACTTTCGTCAAAAATGAGCTGAGTAATTCCGTAACGATCACGTAAATCAACCCATATCATAAAACCTTTATCTCGAGATTTCTGAACCCATCCTGCAAGGGTAACTTCTGTATTGATATGTGACGCATTTAATTCGCCACAAGTATGACTTCTAAACATTTCTATAAAATTTGAGTGCAAAAATACTATTTTAAAAGATATTTTCTTTTTTACCTTACTTACAAATTAAGATTATTTTGGGGATCAAGTCAAAAAGTTGT